>JAEWFK010000003.1 GCA_023388835.1 Pseudomonadota bacterium
GTACTGATGAAATAGTACCCATGGTCATAGCCCTCATGCCGCCGCAACGTCAGCGGCTGCCCCGCCTTCTCGCAGGCCTGCTCGAAGGCTTCCGGATTGAGCTGGCTGGCGAGGAAATTGTCCGCCATACCCTGGTCCACCAGAATGCCCTGCGGAAACGGGCAAGTCGAAGAAGCCATCATCAGCGCCGAGGCATCGTACCCCGCCCAGACGCCGGGGTCGGCGCCCAGGTAGCCGGTGAACGCCTTCTCGCCCCACGGACACTGGCTGGGCGCGGCGATGGGTGCGAAAGCGGAGACCGACCGGTACTTCGCGGGGTGCCGCTGAGCCAGCACCAGAGCGCCATGGCCTCCCATGGAGTGCCCGAAGATGCCTGCCCGCTTGGCGTCGCCCGGCAGTTCGGTCGTGGCAATTCCGAACAGTTCTTCCGCCACATAGCTTTCCATGCGGTAATGCTTGGACCACGGAGTCTGCGTGGCGTCCAGGTAGAAGCCGGCGCCGGTACCGAAGTCCCAGTCCTCGTCTTCCCCGGGAACCCCCGCGCCCCGGGGGCTGGTGTCGGGTGCGACCAGCATGAGCCCGAGTTCGGCGGCTCGGCGCTGTGCGCCGCCCTTGATCATGAAGGTTTCTTCCGTGCAGGTGAGCCCGGCCAGATAGAACAGCACGGGCACGCGTCCCTGCTCTGCCTGAGGGGGCAGAAAGACGGAAAAGCGCATGGAAAGACCAATGGCGGCGGATTCGTGCCGGTAAAACAGCTGGGTACCGCCGAAACAGCGATGACGGCTGATGACCTCCAGGGTATCGGTCGACATTTCAAGTTCCTTATCAAGACAAGAGCCACGGGCCCTGGCGGGCCCGCGGATACACCAGAATCAGTACACCACGACGGAGCGGATGGACTCGCCCCGCTTCATCAGATCGAAGCCTTCGTTGATCCGCTCCAGCGGCAAGGTGTGGGTGATGAGATCGTCGATATTGATCTTGCCTTCCATGTACCAGTCCACGATCTTGGGCACGTCGGTACGGCCGCGCGCGCCGCCAAACGCGGAGCCCTTCCACTCGCGCCCGGTCACCAGCTGGAAGGGACGTGTGGAGATCTCGGCGCCGGCTTCCGCCACGCCGATGATGATGGACTGACCCCACCCCCGGTGGCAGCACTCCAGAGCCTGGCGCATCACTTCGGTGTTGCCGATGCATTCGAAGGAATAATCGGCGCCGCCGTCCGTCAGCTGGATGATGTGGTCGACGACGTTCTCGACTTCCTTGGGATTGACGAAGTCCGTCATGCCGAATTGCCGCGCCATGGCTTCTCGCTCGGGATTGATGTCCACCCCGATGATCTTGTCCGCGCCGACCATCTTGGCACCCTGGATCACGTTCAGGCCGATACCGCCCAGGCCGAATACCACCACGTTGGCGCCGGCCTCGACATTCGCGGTGAAGAGTACGGCGCCCAGACCGGTGGTGACGCCGCAGCCGATATAGCAGATCTTGTCAAAGGGCGCGTCGCTGCGCACTTTGGCCAGCGCAATTTCAGGCACCACGATGTGATTGGAAAAGGTGGAAGTGCCCATGTAGTGATGCACGGGCTTGCCGCCCACGGTGAAGCGGCTGGTGCCGTCGGGCATGAGGCCCTTGCCCTGGGTGGCCCGGATGGCCGTGCACAGGTTGGTCTTGCGCGACAGACAGGATTTGCACTGGCGGCATTCCGGGGTATAGAGGGGAATCACATGGTCGCCCGGCTTGAGCGAGGTCACGGCGGAGCCGACTTCCAGCACCACGCCGGCGCCTTCATGACCCAGGATGGCGGGGAACAGGCCTTCCGGGTCGGCGCCGGAAAGCGTGTAGTAATCGGTGTGGCAGATGCCGGTAGCCTTGATTTCCACCAGCACTTCGAACGCCTTGGGGCCTTGCAGCTCGACATCCTCGATGGTCAGCGGTTCACCGGCCTTCCAGGCAACGGCAGCTCTGGTTTTCATGCGTTCTCCTTGAAACATTGATGCGACGGGATACCCGTCGAAAGCGATGGCATTTCTGAAGCGAGGCTGCGGCCGTGGGCCGCTGGCATTGTTCAGCAGCCCTAAATGTTAAGTGATAAGCGCCACAAGCGCTCAGTACTGGGCCGACTTGCCGGTCAGGGCCACACCCGCCCGCAGCATCAGGTAGGAAAATGCGTCCAGCGCACGCTCGATCAGGTTGCGCTTCTTCAGGTGTTCGGCCGTGACCGGCCGCGCGTCGCCGGCCATTTCCGCTTCCAGCGCGGCCTTCAGCTCGCCGGCGAACCCAAGATCATCGATGAAGACGTTGGCTTCCCGGGCCAGCAGCAGGCTGAAGGGGTCCAGATTCGATGAGCCCACCATGGCGCAATCGTCGATCACGGCGACCTTGGCATGCAGGTAGCTCGCCATGTATTCGTGGATCTCCATGCCGTCGGCCAGCAGGTCGTTATACATATAGCGGCAACCGCGGTACTGCATGGCGTACTCTGAACGCCCCTGCAGCAGCAGCCGCACCTTCACACCCCGGCTGGCGGCCGCGCGCAACGCCTTGCGCAAACGGCGGCCGGGGAAGAAATAGGCATTGGCAATCAGGATTTCGCGGCTCGCACGGGTCAGCGCGGCAAGATAGACGTCTTCGATCGTCTGCCGGAAGCGCAGGTTGTCGCGCAGGACCATGGCGGCCCGCATACCCTTGGCGGGGGGCGGCCGCGGATATCGGGCCTGGCGCAGCGCCAGCATTCTTTCGCCCCATTGCTGAAAACGCTGATAGAAGCCCTCTTCGTCGTCGGTCCGCCGCCAGCTCATGCCCAGCCAAAGAGTGCGCTGTGCATGGACCAGGTCGTCGACGACGGGCCCGCGGATCTCCACCGCAAAATCGAAGCGCGGGCGCGGCCCTTTGCCATCGTTGGGTACATCTTGAAAATCGTCCAGGACATTGATGCCGCCAACGAAACCGATGGCGCCGTCTACCACACAGGTCTTGCGATGCATGCGTCGCAAGCGCCTCAGATCAAAATGAGCCCGGCGCAGGCCACGCGGCTCGGGCCGGTAGACACGGTGGCGCACCCCGCAGTCCGTCAGCAGGTCACACACGTCGTAGGCTGTGTCGTTGCAGCCGAAGCCGTCGAGCAGCACCCTGACTTTCACGCCGCGCGACACAGCGCGCCGCATGGCGTCGACGACACGGTGGCCGGTGGTGTCCAGGTTGAAGATGTAGGTTTCCAGGTGCACGGAATGGACCGCTGAATCGATTGCCGTGATCAGGGCCGGGAAATACTCGCTGCCATTGTGCAGCAGCCTGATGGCGTTGCCATGCCGCCATCTCAGTTTAAGGCGCGGCAAGGCCATGGCCATATCCCCTGGGCAAAGCCCGCTCGGCATTCAAGCCGAGCGTGCGGATAAGCCGAGCGGCAAGCCGGCGCACGCTCACGGCAGTTCGAGTTCCGCCAGCAGCGGCGCGTGGTCGGAAATCTGCCGCCAGGGCATGCCATGCAGCACGCGGGCATGGCGCACGGCGAACCCGCGCTGGTAGATGCGATCCAGCCGCAACCAGGGGAAGGCGGCCGGAAAGGTGCGTGGCGGCGGCGTGAGCCGCGCCGCCCCATGGACGCCGAGTTCATGAACCGTCTGCGCAAGCGGCTTGGGTTTCAATGCCAGGGTGTCCCGCAGGCGGCGCATGGAGTCGCGCAATATGCGCGGGTCCCGCACCTGGGGCGCCACGGCAAAGACTTCGTACAGGCCGAGCTGCTGCACGAAAAGCGGCGCGAGCCGGTTGCTCCAGTCATTGAAATCGCCGGCAATCAGCACGGGCTCGTCTTCCGGAACGAGCCGCTTGATGCGCTCGACCAGCGCCGCCACCTGGCGGGAGCGCCCCCCGGCAAACAGGCCCAGGTGCACCACCAGGCAATGCACCGGCGTGTCGTTGATTTCAACGACGGCGTGCAGCAAGCCACGCTGCTCCATGCGATGGTCGGAGACGTCCTGGTTCTCGTACTGAAGGATGGGAAACCGCGACAACAGCGCGTTGCCGTGGTCGGTGCGCGGACGCACTGCATTACAGCCGTAAGCGGCCTGCATGCTCAGGACAGCGGCCAGCGATTCATGCTGTCCGTCCAGATTGAAGCGCTGTTCGTTCCGGCCCTGTACTTCCTGCAGGAAGAGCAGATCGGGCCGCAGGTTGTAAAGACCCAGGCGCAGGGCAGTCAGCGACTCACGGGTGCCCGTCGCGGAGCGACCCTTGTGGATGTTGTAGCTGACGACCCTGAGTATGGTCACCTGCGGCTTGCTCCTTACTTCACTTCGGTACTGCGCAGACGGATATGCAACTCACGAAGCTGTTTTTCATCGACGGCGGATGGTGCCTGTGTCAGCAGGCACTGGGCCCGCTGTGTCTTGGGGAAGGCGATGACGTCGCGGATGGACTCCGCACCAGCCATCATGGTCACCAGACGATCGAGCCCGAACGCCACGCCGCCATGCGGAGGCGCACCGTATTGCAGGGCGTCCAGCAGGAAACCGAACTTCAGGCGGGCTTCCGCGTCGTCGATATTCAGCGCGCGGAAGACCTTGCTCTGCACATCGGCCTGGTGGATACGCACCGATCCGCCACCGATTTCCCAGCCGTTCAGCACGATATCGTACGCCTTGGCCAGCGCACGGGCCGGATCCGTTTCCAGAAGGTCTTCGTGGCCATCCTTGGGGCTGGTGAAAGGGTGATGAGCGGCGAAATATCGGCCTTCCTGTTCATCGTACTCGAACATGGGGAAGTCCACGACCCACAGCGGCTTCCAGCCATTCTCGAAGAGGCCGTTCTCGCGCCCGAACTCGCTATGGCCGATCTTGACGCGCAGCGCGCCCATGGCGTCGTTCACCACTTTGGTCTTGTCGGCGCCAAAGAAGATCAGGTCGCCGCTTTGCGCGCCCGTGCGTTCGATCAGGCCTTTCAGCGCGTCGACATGGATGTTCTTCACAATGGGCGACTGCAGCCCTTCCGGGACCGACGCAGCGTCGTTCACCTTGATGTAGGCCAGGCCCTTGGCGCCATAGATGCCGACGAACTGGGTATAGCCGTCGATCTCGCTGCGGGTCATGCCGGCTCCGCCGGGCACGCGCAGCGCGACAACGCGAGACGCGGGGTCGTTGGCGGGCGCGGCGAAAACCTTGAAGTCCACGTCTTTCATGAGGTCGTCGATATCGACGAATTCCAGCTTGACGCGCAGGTCCGGTTTGTCGGAACCGAAGCGGCGCATGGCTTCGTCCCAGGTCATCGTGGGGAAGCTTTCTGGCAGTTCAACCTGCTGCACCGTGGAGAACACGTGGCGCAGCATGCCTTCGAAGATGGCCCGGATCTCGACTTCGTTCAGGAAGGAAGTCTCGCAGTCGATCTGCGTGAATTCCGGCTGACGATCGGCACGCAGGTCTTCATCGCGAAAGCACTTGGTGATCTGATAATAGCGATCGAATCCCGACACCATGAGCATCTGCTTGAACAGCTGCGGCGACTGGGGCAAGGCGAAGAACTCGCCGGCATTCACCCGCGATGGCACGAGATAGTCGCGCGCGCCTTCCGGAGTGCTCTTGGTGAGCATGGGCGTTTCGATGTCGATGAAGCCCAGTTCATCGAGATACTTGCGCACTTCCATGGCGACGCGGTAACGCAGCATCAGGTTGCGCTGCATTTGCGGGCGGCGCAGGTCGAGCACGCGATGCGTGAGGCGGGTCGTTTCCGACAGATTGTCGTCATCGAGTTGGAAAGGAGGCGTCACCGAGGCGTTCAGGATCTCGATCTCGCGGCACAGGATTTCAACCTCGCCGGAAGCCAGTTCGGTATTGATGGTACCCGCGGGGCGCTCGCGCACAAGGCCCGTGACCCGCACGCAGAATTCGTTGCGGATGCGTTCGGCCGTTGCGAAGGATTCCTGGTTGTCGGGGTCGACAACAATCTGGGCCAGGCCGGTCCGGTCGCGCAGGTCGATGAAGATGACGCCGCCGTGGTCGCGGCGGCGGTGGACCCAACCGAATAAGGTAACGGTCTGGCCCAAGTGGGCTTTGCTGACCTCGCCCGTGTAGCAGGTACGCATCGAGGATGACTCCATATAAAGACTCTTCAATATTTCATGCCGGGCCGTCGTGCGGCCCGGATTCTGGGGGTTGGGCCAGGCTGGCGGCGTCGACCCGTTCGACCACCTGCCCGGCAGGCCCGAGCACACGCGGGGCCGGCGCCACCACACCCATGGAGATGATGTACTTCAGCGCGGCATCGACAGTCATGTCGAGTACCTGGACATCGCCGCGAGGCATCATCAGGAAAAATCCGGACGTTGGGTTGGGCGTCGTGGGAACGTAGACGCTCACGTAGTCGCCTTGCAGTTTGTCGGCGACTTCCCCCGAGGGGACGCCGGTCAGGAAGGCGATGGTCCAGGCGCCGTGGCGCGGGTACTGCACCAGCACCGCTTCGCGGAAGGCCTGCCCGTTGGGGGCGAGCACCGTGTCGCTGACCTGCTTGACGGAATTATAAATGGAACGCACCAGCGGGATGCGCCCGAGCAGCTCTTCCCAGCGCTCGAACAGGCTGCGCCCGAGGATGTTGGCCCCCGCCAGCCCTGTGAAAAAAACGATGAGCAGGACCAGCAGAAGCTGGAAGCCGGGAATCTGATAGCCGAAAAGTGAACGGGAAGTCAGAAAGGCGGGCACGATGCTTTCGAGCGTGCCGATCAGCAGGGAAATGACCCAGACCGTGATGATCAACGGAATCCAGATGAGCAGACCGGTGATGAAGTAACGCTTGAAGGGGCGCATGCCTGCCTTGCTCAGGGATTACGTTGCGCTCGGCGCGGCCGCTGCGGGCGCGGCGGCGCTGCTGGACGCGGGCGCGGCGGCCTTGCCGGACGCGGCTTCGCCGGAGGCACTGGAGCCGCCCGATGAACCGGATGCGGACGCGGTGTCGGCGGACTGGCCGCCTGCTTTGCCCGAGGCACCGTTATTGCGGAAATCCGTCACATACCAGCCGGATCCCTTCAGCTGGAAGCCGGCGGCGGTCACCTGTTTGGCATAGGTGCTCTGGCCGCATTCAGGACAGTCGGTAAGGACGGGATCCGACATCTTCTGAAGCACATCCTGCGCATGGCCACAGGCATTGCACTTGTAAGCGTAGATAGGCACGACGATTCATCCCAGGAAAAAAGGACAATGGAAAACACGCAACCGCGTCCTTAGGAACCCCCGAGGACGCGGCCGCCGCAAACCAACCATTTTAACCGGGCTCAGACGATCAGGAACATCGCGGCCGCAACAAGCGTCGGCGGCAGCGCTGCCGCCAGCAGTTTGAGCGGGGAGATGGCACCGTCCGGGAAGGTTCCCTTCAGGATGGCGAACCCGGCCGGGTTAGGGGCATTCGCGATGACGGTCAGGCCCCCGCCTGTAACCGCGCCGGCCACGAGCATGTATCGCCAGCCCTCGGTCGTGCCTTCGACCAGAGACCCCAGATAGGTCAGCGCCGCGTTGTCGGTCACGGCCGTCAGGGCCATGGCTCCCCAATAGAGCACTGTTGGCGAGAGACCGCCGAGCAGATCCTGCAGCCACCACTTCTGCAGCCCGCCCAACACCACCAGGCCGGCCAGGAAGAAGCCGACCATCAGGCCTTCGCGAATGAGCAGCGGATTCTGGTGGCGGCTGTAGGCGTGGGCATAGCCCACGAACAACAGCAGCAGGCCCATGAAAATCACCACGTGATGCGCCGACAGCACAATGGCGACGAGAAAGGCGATATGAATGGCCATGACGGTCAGCGGCACGGGCGGACGTTTGTCCACGGGAGCGGTCGACCCGATACTGCCGTCGAGCAGGAACTTGCGGCACAACAGAGTGACGGCGCCGGCGCTGATGAGCACCGCAAGGGCGGCGCGCCAGCCGAAATGCGTGGCCATGTAAGCGGTGTCCCAACCGAAGGTGGCGGCGACCATGAGCACGGGCGGCGCGGCATACGCGGTGAGTACCCCGCCGATGGAGATATTGACGAACAGCACCCCGAGAGTCATGTACTTGAAACCCTCCTGGCCAGGGCGCCGGAAATAGGCATCGCGCAGCAGCAGTGCGGCGAGCGTCATGGCGGCCGGCTCTGTGATGAAGGACCCCGCCAACGGTACGAAGGACAGAATCACGAAGTACATGGCGAGCTCGCGGCGCATGGGCAGCAGGCGCGCCAGTGCCTTCACCAGCGTGTCTACCAACGCCAGGATGGGGCGGCTGGCCGCCACGACCATAATGGCGAACACAAAGGCGGGCTCGGTAAAGTTGGCCGATTCCACGTAGGTGACCGCCGGCCCCACCCCCAGGAGCAGAACCATGCACGCCACCAGAGCCGCCGCCCAGACGCCGAACACGGCCTCGACTTCGGACAGCAGGTGCCACATGCCCGCATGAGGGCCGCCCCGGTTGGCAAGGCGCGCAAACACCGGGACGGAAAAGGTGTGGATGATGGCCAGTGCAAAAAGTCCAGTGGCCAAGTACTCGATGAAACTTGTCATGCGGTTAAGAATCCTGTGGAATCGTAAGCGTCGTGGGATTTTCGCACGAGAGAGCGCTGGTGCCCAGGCGACGCCGGTCTTCGAGGATCATGGCGGCACCCTTCTCGGCGATCATGATGGTCGGCGAGTTGGTATTGCCGGAGGTAATGGTCGGCATGATGGAGGCATCCACGACGCGCAGGCCGTCGATTCCATGCACTTTAAGTCGGGCGTCGACGACCGCTTCGTGGTCTCTTCCCATTTTACATGTGCCCACCGGGTGGAAGATGGTGGTGCCGATGTCCCCCGCCGCCAGTTCGAGGTCGGCCTGTTCCTGCACCTGTGCGCCCGGCCGGAATTCCTCGGGGTGATAGCGGGCGAGAGCCGACTGCGACATGATGCGGCGCGTTAAACGTATGCTGTCTGCCGCGACTTTGCGATCTTCAGCAGTGTTCAGGTAATTGCAAAGGATTTCCGGCGCGTCGGCGGCCTGAGGACTGCGTATGCGTACGTGCCCGCGGCTGGTAGGCCTGAGATTGCATACTGATGCCGTCATTGCGGGAAAGTTGTGAAGGCCTTCGCCGAAACGATCAAGCGACAGCGGCTGTACGTGGTATTCCACATTGGCGCGCTCCTGCGCGAGGTCCGAGCGCGCGAAAGCGCCCAGTTGGGAGGGCGCCATGGTGAGCGGGCCGCGCTTGCGCAGATAATATTCCAGACCCATGGCCGCCTTTCCCCACAGCGAGCCCACCAGTGTGTTCAGGGTGCGTGCGTTGCGCAGCTTGTAGATCAGGCGCAGTTGCAGGTGATCTTGCAGATTGCCGCCCACACCATGCAGGTCGCACACCACAGGCAAGCCCAGGCTCGATAGATAACGCCCAGGTCCGACGCCCGAGAGCTGCAGAAGTTGCGGTGAGCCGACTGCGCCGGCCGCAAGCACCACTTCGCAATGGGCGCGCGCATAATGCGACTCCCCTTCCTGAAGGTAGTGCACCCCCATGGCGCGGCGCTCGTTGAACTCGATACGCTGCGCATGGGCCCGGGTGGCGATGGTGAGGTTCGGCCGATTCATCACCGGATACAGAAAGGCGCGTGCGGCGGTCCAGCGCACGCCCCGGCGTTGATTGACTTCAAAATACGCGCAGCCTTCGTTATCGCCTTGATTGAAGTCTTCGATGGCGGGGATGCCGGCCTGCGCAGCGGCCTGACGGAAGGCGTCGAGTATGTCCCAGGACAGCCGTTGCCGTTCGACCCGCCATTCACCCCCAGACCCATGGAATTCACCGGGTCCGGCGTGATGGTCTTCGACCTGCTTGAACAGCGGCAATACATCATGCCAGCCCCAGCCGGGATTGCCTTCAGCCGCCCATCCATCGTAGTCCGCGGCTTGCCCGCGCATGTAGATCATGCCGTTGATGGCGGAACTGCCGCCCAGCACCCGCCCGCGCGGATAGCCCAGGACGCGGCCATTGAGGCCGGGATCAGGCGCGGTGGAATAGCACCAGTCCGTGCGCTGATTACCGATGCAATAGAGATAGCCTACGGGAATGTGGATCCAGCGCCAGTCGTCGCGGCCGCCGGCCTCGAGCAGCAGGACCCGGGTGTCCGGGTCAGCAGAAAGGCGGTTGGCGAGCAGGCAGCCGGCAGATCCGGCCCCCACGATGACGTAGTCGTATTCCGAGCGCCCTGACTCGGGCATGCCGGGTTGTCCCATGCCGATCCTCCTTTGCGCATTTTTTCTTTTTTGGGAACCAACGTTACAACGGCAGGATCGTGCCCGCCATTGCGGCCAATACCATCATGACCCCGACCGCCATGTTGGAGCGAAACAGCATGAAACTGCGGTCCGGCCGATGAATGCTGAACACGCACATCTGCCAGACGAAATGGATGGCGATGGCGCTCATGACGATGTAATAGGGCCAGTCCATGCGCATGGCAAACCCGGCATAAAGCCAAAGCGCCATTGTGGCGACGTAGAAGCCGCTGATCCACAGCTTGCCCCGTTCGCGAAACCGCAAAGCGGTGGAATGCAGGCCGAGACGGCGGTCGTCACGCACGTCGACATAGGCGTAAATGGAGTCGTAACCGACCTGCCACAGCACGGCGCCGAGCCACATGGCCCACGCTCCCGGCGGAACGATGTCTCGCGTGTCCGACCAGGCCATGAGCATCCCCCAGTTGAAAGCAATGCCCAGCACGATCTGCGGCCAATTCGTGAAACGCTTGCACAGGGGGTAGATGATGACAATGGGGACGAGTATCACCGCCAGCCAGCGGCTGTATTCATTGATCGCCAGCAGCAGCAAGGCGCACAGGCACAGTTGCGCGAAGACGAACCATAGCGCATTGCGCAGACTCAGCTGGCCGCTGGTGAGCGGCCGAAAACGCGTGCGCTCGACTTTGCTGTCAATGTCGCGATCGAAGATGTCGTTGAAGCAGCAGCCCACGCCGCGCATCAAGAACGCACCCAGACAGAAAATGAACAAGCGCCAAAGGGTGGGCAGGCCGTCGGCGGCCTGCACCAGCGCCGCCACCGTGGGCAGCAGCGTGAGCCAGGTTCCGACCGGCCGGTCGAGCCGGCACAGGCGCGCGTAGGGGCCCCAGGAACGAGGCAGCCAGCGATCCACCCAGTCGTCCGGCCGCATGTCGGCCAGATCGGGTACGGGGGGTCGGCTGTCTGCGTAGCGGCTGTTTTCGGAGGGAGACGCCTGGCTCATGGGTTTACGGTGTGCATCGTCCGCATGTAGCGGAAAGCGTGTCAGCCCTCACGGATGAGCTCGCCCAGAATTGCAATGCCTTCGCGAATTCTTTCCTCGGAGACCGTCACAAAGCTCAGGCGCATGGTGTTTGCCTTGCCCTTGCCCGCATAGAAGGGCGCACCCGGCACGAAGGCGACCTTGCGTGCAATGGCACGTTCCAGGAGCTGGCCGCCGTCCAGGTGTTCCGGCAGTGTCACCCAGACGAACATGCCGCCTTCCGGGCGATTCCACGACGCCGTCTTGGGAAAGTGTTCGTCCATGGCGTCGAGCATATAGCCGCACTGGCGCCGGTAGAGCTCGCGGACGGTGGGAAGGTGCCTGTCGAGAAAGCCGTCTTTGATGGTTTCATAGACGGCCATCTGCGAGACCGTGGCGGTATGCAGATCGGTCGCCTGCTTGATCTGCACGAGCTTGGCGATGATGGGCCGGGGCGCGACGATGTAGCCCAGGCGCAGACCGGGCGCCAGCACTTTCGAGAACGTGCCAAGGCGAACGACGGTGGCGCCCACCTTGCGCCCCAGCTGCAGCAGGCCGGGCAAGGGTTCGCCCGCATAGCGCAGCTCGCCGTAGGGGTCGTCTTCGATGATGGGAAGCTGGAGGGCTGCACAACGCTCCACGAGTGCTTGGCGGCGCTGCAGGTTCAGCGACACGCCGGTCGGATTCTGGAAGTTGGGCAAGGCATAGAGAAAGCGTGCGCCTGCGGCTGCCGCTTCGGTAATGCGTTCGGGAATCAGGCCGCCCTCATCGGTGGGGACGGACGCGTATTCGGGCTCGAACAGGGAAAATGACTGCAGCGCGCCGAGATAGCTGGGAGCTTCGACCAGTACTTTGCTGCCCGGATCGATGAACAGCTTGCCCAGCATGTCGAGCGCTTGCTGCGAGCCCGATACGATCATCACTTCGTCGAGCGAGACATCGGCGCCCTGGCGTTTGAAGTCGTCGGCCACCCATTGGCGCAGCGGTGTGTACCCTTCGGTTGGACCGTACTGCAGCGCTGCCTTGCCGTTCTGTTGCAGCACGCGGTCAAATGCGGCGTTGATCTCGGCCACCGGAAAACCGCCGGGTGCCGGCAGACCGCCCGCAAAGGAAATGATTTCGGGCCGCTCAGTGACCTTAAGGATCTCTCGAATGGTGGAACTGGTGAGCTGCTGCGCACGCTGCGAAAAAGTATACGGAAGGGAGTACGAATCCATGATCGAGGAATCCAGAAAAAGAACGGAATCCTTTAGATTACCAAAACTGGTAGAAAATGGGGTCCTGCCATGATTTTTCACATGGTGATCGTGACGGGGCCCCGTCTAGTGGCCCGGCCCCGTTTATTTACAGGACGTCGGCCAGGGCGTCGGTAAAGTGGCCGACGTTCGAGGTATTCAGGCCGGGCACGGCCACGCGGCCAGAGTCGATGATGTATACGCCATGCCGCTCCCGCAGAGCGAGCAATTGATCTTTTGAAAGACCACTATAGGTGAACATGCCTTGCTGGCGAATGAAGTAGTCGGCATCGTAGTCCGGCAGCTTGGCAGCCAGTTGTTCATGGACCAGCCTGCGCATCTGTGTCATGCGTTCGCGCATCGCCGCGACCTCGTCCAGCCATTGCGCATGCAGGGCCGTATCGTTCAACACGCCGGCCACAACGTGTCCGCCATGCCAGGGCGCGCTGGAATAAATGCGCCGCACAATGGCCTTGAGCTGACCCAATACGAGCTCGGCTTCCCCTTCGGAAGAGCAGACAACGGACAGCCCCCCGCAGCGCTCGCCATAGATCGACAGGTTCTTGGAGAAAGAATTCGCCACCAGCACGGTGAACCCGGCGTCTGCCATCGCCCGCACCGCGTAGGCATCTTCGTCCATGCCCTCTCCCAGGCCCTGGTAGGCGAGATCCAGAAAGGGAATGAGCCCGCGCTGCTGCAAAACGGTGATGACTTCTTCCCATTGATCGCGAGACAGGTCGACGCCGGTCGGATTATGGCAGCAGGGGTGCAGCAGCACGATGCTGCGTGCGGGCAGCCCGGACAGGCAACGTATCATGGCATCAAAGGCCAGACCTTTGGTTTCCGGGTCGTAATACGGGTAGCTGCGCGTGCGGACGCCTGCCCCGCCAAAAATGGCGTGGTGATTGTCCCAGGCGGGGTCGCTGATCCAGATGTCGCTTTCCGGATAGGCGGCGTGAAGAAGATCGGCACCCACCTTCAACGCACCGGTGCCCCCCAATGTCTGAATGGTGGCCACCCTGCCCTGCGCAACCGCTTGGCTGTCGATGCCGAAGACCACGCGCTGCACGGCGCTGCGATAAGAGGCCAGGCCTTCCATGGGCAGGTAGACGCGAGGCGTGCTGTTTGCTGCCAGGTCGGCTTCAACGGCCGCTACCGACGACAAGACCGGAATGCGGCCGGCATCGTCGTAATAGAGGCCGATCGTGAGATTGATCTTGTTCGGATGTGTATTCCGATGAAAGGCGTCATTCAAGCCGAAGATCGGATCGCCGGCATACTTCTGGAGGTGCTCGAACATGGTGGAGGCCCGTCTGAATACGAAAAGCCGGCACGTCGCCCAGGCTATCCAGGCAGCGTGCCGGTTCATTAAAATCACTGCCCCCCATTATAAGGACATGGACCATGCCTGAGCGCGAGTTCGAAGCCCTGTTTCGCCAGCTGGCGGAGCAGGGCTTTACCATGATGGACGGCCAGCTCCCCGCCGACCTGATCGATGATTTATACAAAGAGGGACTCCAAGCCTGGCAAAGCGGCGCCTTCGACGAAGCCCGGGTAGGACCGGCCCAACAGTTGCGCCGGGTCCCGGCCATCCGCGGAGACAGCATCCATTGGATCGACGCCGGCAGAGGCATGGCCGCGCAGAAGCGTTTCCTGGAATGGTCGGAAGACCTCAGGCAGGCGCTCAATGAGTATTTCTATCTCGGCCTGCAACGCTCGGAATTCCACTACGCCCGTTACGGCTCGGGCCAAGGCTACGCCCGCCACATGGACCAGCACCGTGGGCAACCCCATCGCCGCATCACACTGATCCTCTACCTTACGCCCGACCGCCAGCCCGGAGACGGCGGCGAACTCTGCCTATACCACCCAGAAGCGCCCGAACGGGAGTGGCAGCGCATCGCACCGGAGCGCGGTCGGCTGGTCCTTTTCCGAAGCGAGCTGCTGCCCCATGCCGTGCTGCCAGCACACCGGCCCCGCTGGAGCCTGACAGGCTGGTTTCGGAACGATCAGTTGCTCTCCAGATGCTTGCCAAACCAGGCCAGCGCCCGCTTCCAGCCGTCCTTCGCCGCTTCTTCCCGATAGCTGGGCCGATAATCCGCATGAAAGGCATGCGGGGCGTCGGGATAGACGATGAATTCCGACGCCTTGGCCGCATCGCTGCCCTTGGCCAGGGCGGCTTTCATCTTTTCCACGGTGTCCAGAGGAATGCCGCTATCCTGCCCGCCGTAAAGCCCGAGCACAGGCGCGTTGATGTCGGCGACGACGCCGATAGGCTGCTTGGGGCGCAGCTCGTCGGCCTCCCCCACCAGACGGCCGTACCAAGCGACGCCGGCCTTCAGCCTAGGGTTGTGCGCGGCATACAGCCATACGATTCGGCCGCCCCAGCAAAAGCCGGTGATCCCCAGGCGATTGGCATTCCCGCCATTCTTTCCCGCCCAGGCGACGGTCGCATCGAGATCCGCCATCGCCTGTTTGTCGGGCACCTTGCTGACGACTTCGCTCATTAGGCGCGGAATCTCGGTATATCGCTTCGGATCGCCCTGGCGCACAAACATCTCCGGCGCGATTGCCATATAGCCTTCCCTCGCCAGGCGGCGGCAGACGTCCTGTATGTATTCGTGCACCCCGAAGATTTCCTGGATGACCAAGATCACCGCCACGCCGGTCTTCCCTTCGGGCATGGCCCGATAGGCGGGGATGGAGCCCCCTTCCACCGGGATGCGCACTTCGCCTGCGGTCAGTCCGCCGCCTTCGGTCTTGACGGCGGTCTCTGCCGTCGCCGGGCCGGCCGCGGCGGCAAAGCCGGCAGCCAGTGAAGTGACAAGAAAACCTCGCCGGTTCAGATGCAAGGGCGGCATGAGACTGTCATAGTCCGCGTCAAACGGGGCCGGCTGGGTCGCCTGCGAGTCCAGTTCTGCGTCGTCGAGCATGGGGCCGGTTGCGTGCGTGTTGCGTTCCATCGGCGTCTCCTTCGTTCATTGGAGTGAGTAGAGCCTGCTTGATGATTATTCCCAAAGCCGAAGGCTGCGACAAGGAAGAACGCGCTCATCCCCGCTACACCCGACTACAAAAAGAACACGCTCAGCCCGCCACAGGAAGATGTCCGACAGGTACGGGGATTGCCGTATGCATGGTCGTTTCCCAACCTAGGATGCTCTCCATGAAGATTTCGATTCCCTTACTGAGCACGGCCGTCGGGCTCACTCTCATGCACGGCGCCATCGCCGCAGATCTGTCCAATAGCGATGAACGTTTCCTGCGCAAGGCGGGAGAAAGCGGCATGCTGGAAATGCAGGCCAGCGAGCTGGCCCAGCAAAAAAGCCAGCATCCCGAGATCAAACGTTATGCGGAACTCATGATCAAGGATCACAGCGCTGCCGACAAGGAACTGAAGGCGCTGGCCAAGTCCAAGGGGTTTCAGCTGCCCGTGGAACTGGAGCGCGGCAAGAAGCGCCTGATGGAAGACTTGCGACAGCTGGATGGCCCCAGCTTCGATGAAGAATACGCCGACGAAATCGCCGTGGACGCCCACGAGGACGCCGTCGAACTGTTCGAAGACGCGGCTGACGATGCCGACGACGCGGATATCAAGGCCTTTGCCGCGAAGACGCTGCCCGTCTTGCAGAAGCACCTGGACATGGGCCGCGAGCTGGAAGACATGATCGACGATGAGGACCGCGGCGACCGCGGTGATCGTCGTACCGGCCGTGATCAGCCTGCGGCGCCCCAGGCGGCACCCACCAAGGAAGGCACTGTCGTCGTGCCCGGCACGACACCCGGCGTCGGCACCAAATAAAGCGGTTCGGCCCAGCCGTCCCTGGACGGCTGGGCTATTTACACTCTTTCGGGGTGCTGCATAGTTAACAATTAGATACTGCTGCCGTTATTGAGCTTTTGCCTCTGTTTCTGCCGACTCTTTTAGGATTTTTGGTGAATAAGCTCAACATCGGTACGCGCCTCGCGCTTGGCTTTCTATTGATACTTCTGCTGCTTGCGGTGATCGCCGCGGTCGGCTTCTGGCGCATCCAGGCCTCGACGGCCATGGCGGAAGAGGTGATTGATCGGCGTTTAACGGCTGAGCGGCTGATTACTCAATGGGGTCGCGAGACCGCGCTGAACGCAGTGCGGACGCTGGCTGTGGGACAGGGTCTGGATCTCGATACGCGCCGGCAGTTCGAAAAAGCCATCGTGGCCACCGGCGAGAACATACGACGGATACAGGGCGATTTATCCGCACACATCACGGACCCCGCTGCGCTTCAGCTTTTTGATGCGGCAAAAGGCAGACAGGAGCAGTACGTCGAAAGGCGCGACCATGCCCTTCGTGCGCAGGCAGCCGGCGACATCCAGACCGCCCACCGATTTTTCGAGACAGAAGCTGAAGGGCTGCTCGACGCATATACCGCCAGCGTAGACGAGCTCCTGGCTTTGACAAGGGAACACATCGATACGAGAGCACTCATGCTCTATCAGAACAACGACTGGGGGCTTCGCCTGTTGAGCGTTTTGTCCCTCGCGGCGCTCGCGGCAGGTTTGCTTCTGGCCTTTGCGATTACTCGTTCGATCACCGTACCCCTGCGCCGAGCGGTGGCACTGGCCGGCACCGTATCGAACCGCGACCTCACCAGCACCATCGACGTGCGAGGGACGGACGAGACGAGCCAGCTGTTGCAAGCGCTCAAGCAGATGAACGACAACCTAATGGAAGTCGTTGCGGACGTACGCGGAGGCGCCGGCTCCATCGCCAGCGCGGCCAGCCAGATCGCCGCAGGCAACGTTGACCTGTCTTCCCGCACAGAGGAGCAGGCAAGCTCTTTGGCAGAAACAGCCGCCACGATGGAACAGCTGACTGCCACGGTGCGGCGCAACGCCGAACATGCTCAAACCGCCAGTGGCCTGGCGCTGTCGGCCGCCGAAGTGGCCGTAAAAAGCAGCGAAGTCGTCGCCAAGGTGGTTGATACCATGGGCGCGATCAATGATTCATCCAGACAAGTGGTGGATATCATCAGTGTGATTGACGCCATTGCTTTCCAGACCAACATACTGGCTCTGAACGCAGCGGTAGAGGCCGCCCGTGCCGGCGAACAGGGTCGCGGCTTTGCGGTGGTCGCGAGCGAGGTCAGGGCCTTGGCTCAACGCAGCGCCTCGGCGGCTAAAGAGATCAAGACCTTGATCGACGCGTCCGTCGCCACGGCCGGGGAAGGCAACCAGCTTGTGACCGAGGCAGGCGCTCGGATGGCGGAAACCGTGAGCAGCGTTGAGCGGGTCACACATATCATGAGCGAAATCACTGCAGCCAGCCAAGAGCAAAGCGTGGGCATTGAGCAAGTGAATCAGGCGGTGTCCCAGATGGATCAGGTGACTCAGCAGAATGCCGCGCTCGTGGAGGAAGCGGCTGCGGCAGCCGACAGCCTGCGCGATCAATCTTCAGTGCTGGCCCGGCTGGTCGCGACATTCAGATTAGACGAAGCGGCTACTCGGCCGGCGTTGAAAATAGCCCAGTAGAAACAGAGTCTACCGGGCTCTATCAACAACACCTGGCAAAGCAGGCTTTAGAACGGGATGTCGTCGTCCATATCGGCGAGATTGCTGGGCTCTTGTGCGGCAGGACGCTGTTGTTGCGCGGGGGCGGGGCGCTGCTGCTGCGGCGCGCGGGAAGGCGCGGGCGATTGATTGAAATCGCCACCGCCGCCACCGATGTCATCGCCCCGGCCACCGAGCATCTGCATCTGGTCGGCGACGATTTCGGTGGAATAGCGGTCTTGCCCGGTTTCCTTGTCTTGCCATTTGCGGGTCTTCAGACGGCCTTCCACATAGACGGAGCGGCCCTTGCGCAGGTATTCGCCCGCGATTTCAGCCAGGCGGTTGTAGAAGACAACGCGGTGCCATTCGGTTTCTTCGCGGCGTTCACCGCTGTTGCGGTCTTTCCACTGCGACGTGGTGGCAATGGAAACATTGCAGATTGCCGAGCCTTCCGGGCTATAGCGGACTTCGGGATCCCTGCCGAGGTTGCCGACGAGAATGACTTTGTTGACGGAGGCCATGTTTATACCTGTATGTGTGTGGTGGATCTGTGATGATTATCGTGCATACCGACGCCTTGTGGCGCTCTTGCACGGACTACTACGAAGTGACACGCGAGTCTCTTCGCTGCGCCCCGGCGGCCATTGCCACGCAACAGCGCCGCGACGCCGCCCTACGCCGGCAAATGGGCGATCTCGGGGAAGGCAGGTTCGCCGCCTGGGGGGCACCCGGCGCCGGCCGCCGCTCAGTTCGGCGCGTGACGGCGGTCTTCCGGCGAGGCATGCGCCATGCCGGGTTGCCGCATGCCTCGCGCCGTCAGCAGCCATAAGGCCGCCAGCACCGCGGATACCCAAAAAACATGCGGTCCCTGATCACGGCTCGCCATGACACCGCCCATGACCCCGCCAAGGAAAACGCCCAGGGATTGCGAGGTATTGTAGAAGCCCAGCGCCAAGCCCTTGAAGGCCGGCGGCGCCACGCGGGACACGAGCGAAGGCTGCAGGGCTTCGAGCACATTGAACGCCACGAAAAACAACACCAGCAACGCGAAGATAGCGGAAAAGGAGGCGGTGAACCACGGCATGAGGGCCAGCACTACCGCCATGCCTAACACGCAGGCTTCGAGTGCGCGTTTGTGCAGGCGGCGCGTCTCGGTATAGAAGACGGCGGGCACCATAGCTACGAAGGAAAGGGAGATGACAGGCAGGTAGACCTTCCAGAGACTGCCGGAATCGTAGCCGCCCAGCTGCGCCAACAGACCCGGCATGACAATGAACAGCGCCATGAGCACGCAGTGCAGCACGAAGACGCCGAAATTCAAGCGCAGCAGATCGGCATGGGCCAGCACGTCGCGCGCGCGCGCCTGGATGATGTCCTCTTCCTGCCGAGGCACGGACGGTACGGCGAACGCGGCGATCAACAGGCAGACGAAGCCCAGAAGGCTGATCGCCCAGAACAGCCCTGATAGCCCGAAGGCGCCGACGATCATGGGCGACAGCACGAGCGACGCCGCAAAGGACAGACCGATCGACGCCCCCACCATGGCCATGGCCCGGGTGCGGACTTCCGGACGGGTGGCGTCGGCCACCCATGCAGTGATCGCTGCCGACACCGCGCCCAGCCCCTGCAAGATACGCCCGGCAATGATCCAGTTCACATTCTCCGCCAACGCACACACGACGCCGCCGACCACGAAGAGCACCATGCCGGCGACGATGACCGCCCGCCGGCCGTAGCGATCGGAAGCCATGCCCAGCGGAATCTGCATGATGGCCTGCGTCAGGCCATAGGCGCCCAGGGCCAGGCCGACACGCGTGGCATCGTTCCCGCCTGGTATGGCTTGGGCGGCAACGGCAAACACGGGCGTAAGCAAGAAGAGCCCGAGCATGCGGGACGCGAACAGCAGCGCCAGCATGATGCCGGCCTTGCGCTCGGTGGGCGTCAATTTGAGGCGTGGGGGTTTGTCGGCGCTGGCGGCTGCCTTGGTCATGAAGACAATCTCTCGGATTCTGAAAACTGCACTGCGCGCTATAGTAGCAAGTTGGCCATAGGTAAACGTAGGCATAGCACTGGATGGAAGCCATTCGCATTCGTGGCGCGCGCACGCACAACCTGAAGAACGTCTCCATCGACCTGCCCCGGCACAAGCTGGTGGTGGTCACGGGGCTCTCGGGCTCGGGGAAATCATCGCTGGCGTTCGACACGCTTTATGCCGAAGGGCAGCGCCGGTATGTGGAGAGCCTCTCGGCCTACGCCCGGCAGTTCCTGCAGTTGATGAGCAAACCCGACGTGGATCTGATCGAAGGGCTTTCCCCGGCCATTTCGATCGAACAGAAATCGGCCGGCCACAACCCGCGATCCACCGTGGGCACCATCACGGAAATCCACGATTACCTGCGCTTATTGTACGCACGCGTCGGCACGCCTTATTGCCCGCTGCACGGCCTGCCTCTGCAGGCGCAAAGCGTGGCGCAGATGGTCGACGGCGTGCTCAGTTGGGCACCCGAGAGCCGCCTGGCCATTCTGGCGCCGCTGGCACGCGCGCGCAAGGGCAGCTTCGAAGACGAACTGGCCGGTTTGCAGGCCCAGGGCTACGTGCGGCTGCGTGTCGACGGACAGATGATGGCCATTGAAGAAGTGCCGGCATTGAAGAAGACCGAGAAACACGACATCGACGTCGTCGTGGACCGGCTGCGGATCCGGCCTGATGCCAAGCAGCGCCTGAGTGAAAGCTTCGAAACCGCCCTGCGCCTGGCCGATGGCCGCGCCATCGCGCTGGACATGGATTCCGACAGGGAGCACCCCTTCTCCAGCCATTACGCCTGTCCCGTCTGCCACCACAGCCTGACTGAAATGGAGCCGCGGCTCTTCAGCTTCAACAATCCCGCCGGCGCATGTCCAAGCTGCGACGGCCTGGGTTGCGTGGAAATCTTCGACCCACGCCGCATCGTCGCCTTTCCCGAACTCAGTCTGGCAAGCGGCGCCATCGCAGGCTGGGACCGCCGTAACGCGTTTACCCACACCCTGCTCACCAGCCTGGCGGCGCATTACGAATTCGACCTGGACACGCCCTTCGAAGCGCTGCCGGAAGAAATCCGGCAGCGGGTGTTGTATGGCTCAGGCGAGGAAAGCATTCCGTTTCTTTACATCAATGAGAAGGGCCGCAGCACCGTCAAGAAACACCCCTTCGAAGGCGTGATTCCCAACCTGGAACGGCGCTGGCGGGAAACGGATTCCAGCGCGGTGCGCGAGGAACTCGGAAAGCTGCGTCATAGCCAGATCTGTCCCGAATGCAATGGGTCGCGGCTGCGCACCGAGGCCCGTCACGTTCTGCTGGGAGACGAACCGGGAGAGCAGGAACGCCGGGGCCGCCCCATCTATGAAGTCGAAGCACTGTCGCTGCAGGCCTGCCTGGACTGGTTCGAGAAGCTGGAACTGCAGGGCGCCCGCAAGGAAGTGGCGGAACGCATCATCCGCGAGATCGTCGCGCGCTTGAGCTTCCTGAATAATGTGGGGCTGAATTATCTGTCGCTGGATCGCAGCGCCGACACGATCTCCGGCGGCGAAGCCCAGCGCATCCGCCTTGCGAGCCAGATCGGTTCCGGGCTCACCGGCGTCATGTACGTGCTCGATGAACCTTCCATCGGGCTGCACCAGCGGGACAACGACAGGCTGATCCAGACGCTGCGGCATCTGCGCGACCTGGGCAACAGCGTGATCGTGGTGGAACACGACGAGGACATGATCCGCTCGGCCGACTATGTGCTGGACATGGGGCCGGGCGCAGGCGAACACGGCGGCGTCGCCGTGGCCGCCGGCACACCGGAAGACATCGCCGCCGATCCCCATTCACTGACCGGCCAGTACCTGAGCGGCGCCCGCCGCATCGAGATCCCGCCCCGCAAGCCTCTGGCAGACGACCAGCCCTGGCTGGAACTCAAGGGCGCACGGGGCAACAACCTGCAGTCGGTCGATCTGGCCATACCGGCGGGACATTTCGTGTGCATCACCGGGGTGTCGGGCTCGGGAAAATCCACTCTTGTCAATGACACGCTCGCCACGGCGGTGTCACGCGCACTGCACCGCGCCCACGCGGAACCGGCGCCTCACGACAGCCTGGAAGGTCTATCCAACTTCGACAAGATCATCACGGTGGATCAAAGCCCCATCGGGCGCACGCCGCGCAGCAATCCCGCCACCTACACCGGCATGTTCACGCCCATCCGCGAGCTGTTCGCCGGCGTTCCTGAAGCCCGCACGCGCGGCTACGACCCAGGGCGCTTTTCCTTCAATGTCAAAGGCGGACGCTGCGAGGCCTGCCAGGGCGACGGTGTGGTGAAGGTCGAGATGCACTTCCTTCCCGACATGTATGTGGACTGCGATGTCTGCAGCGGCAAGCGCTACAACCGTGAAACGCTCGAGATTCGCTATCGCGGGCGCAACATCAGCGAAGTGCTGGACCTGACGGTGGAACAGGCGCTGGGCTACTTCAGCTCGGTGCCCACGATCGCCCGCAAGCTCACGACGCTGATGGACGTCGGCCTGTCCTATCTTCGATTGGGGCAAAGCGCCACCACGCTGTCGGGCGGGGAAGCGCAGCGAGTGAAGCTGTCTCAGGAACTTTCCCGGCGCAGTACCGGGCGCACCCTGTATATTCTGGACGAACCCACGACCGGGCTTCACTTCCAGGACATCGCCCTGCTGCTGGAGGTCTTGCGCAAGCTGGTGGCGGCGGGCAACACCGTGGTCGTGATCGAGCACAATCTGGACGTCATCAAGACGGCGGACTGGGTGGTGGACATGGGGCCGGAAGGGGGCAGCGGCGGCGGCCGCATCGTCGCCCAGGGCACGCCGGAAGACATTGCCGCGAGCCCGGAAAGCCACACCGGTCACTATCTCGCTGCTCTGCTCAAGCGCTGAACTTTCAGGCCATGATTTTCCGCAAAGTGAAAAATCGCGGCGTGGACCCTCTCAGCGCCGGCGCTGATCAATCACATCACGAAAAGGTTGCGGTGCTCGCTGATGGCGTAGCGATCAGTCATGCCGGCGATGTAATCAGCGATTGCCCTGGCCTGTTGGATGGGGTCGTCGCGCAGGTAGTCCTGGGCCAGCAGATGCGGCTCTTCGTGAAACGCCAGGAACAGCTCCCGTACGATGCGGCGTGCCTTGCGCGTCATGCGCATGACGCGGGCATGGCGATAGAGATTGCGCATCAGAAAGCGCTTGAGCTCATCGGCTTCGCGGCGCACTTCGGGCGAAAACGCCGCCAGCGCGGGGGCCCCTCGCACGTCGTCGACTGACTTCGGCTTGAGCTCCCCCAGGCGCCCCTGCGTGGTCTCGGTCAGGTCGATGACCAGGGTATTGATCATGCTGCGGATGATCTCGCCCACCAGCCGGCGCCGCTCGAGGTTGGGGTGGCGACGCATGACCGCCTCGTGGTGCCGCGCGAAGATGCCGACTTCCAGCAACTGGTCGACGCTCAACAGCCCGGAACGGATGCCGTCGTCGATGTCATGATTGTTGTAGGCGATCTCGTCCGCCAGATTGGCGATCTGGGCTTCCAGTGAAGGCTGACGGCGCTCGATGAACCGGCGCCCGACGTCACCCAGCTGCGAGGCGTGGCGCACCGAGCAGTGCTTGAGTATGCCCTCGCGTGTCTCGTAGCAGAGATTCAGGCCATCGAACTCTGCATAGCGCTCTTCGAGTTCATCCACCACGCGCAGACTTTGCAGATTGTGTTCGAAGCCGCCGGCTTCAGGCGCGAATTCCCGCATGCTGGCGTTGAGCTCATCCTGCCCGGCGTGCCCGAAGGGCGTGTGACCCAGATCGTGGGCCAGTGAAATGGCCTCGATCAGGTCTTCGTGCAGGCCCAAGTTGCGGGCCAGCGTGCGCGCGATCTGGGCGACTTCGATACTGTGGGTGAGCCGTGTGCGGAAGAGGTCGCCTTCGTGATTGATGAACACCTGGGTCTTGTATTCCAGCAGGCGGAAGGCATTGCAGTGGATGATCCGATCGCGGTCGCGCTGGAAATGGTTGCGCCCTTGAGGCGGAGCTTCGGCATGGCGGCGTCCCAGGCTGCTCTCAGGGTCGCAAGCGTAAGGCGCGAGTTCCCTCATGAGCTTAGCTCCGCACTTCCGACGCCACCGTGCGCGCCAGCACGGGCTCGACGGCGGCCGGGGCGACATCGCGGCATTCGGCTTCTCCGATTCGCGGCAAGACGATAAAACGAAGCGTACCGCCTTCCGCCTTCTTGTCGTGGCCCATGAGTTCGATCCAGCGCGCGGTGCCAAGATCCGGCGCCTCTACCGGGCAGCCTATGGCTGCCACGACGCGGCGCACACGCGCGACGTCTTCCTGCGGCAAGCCCAACAAGTCGGCTGAAAGCTCCGCCGCCTGGACCATGCCGCAACCGACGGCCTCGCCATGCAGCCATTCCCCATAACCTAAGCCGGACTCAATGGCATGGCCAAAGGTGTGTCCCAGATTCAAGATGGCGCGCAAACCGCTTTCCCGCTCATCGAGCGATACCACACGGGCCTTGAGCTCGCATGAGCGGCGGATGGCGTAAGCGACGGCTTCTGGTTCCAGCGCGCGCAGCGCAGCGGCGTTGGCTTCACACCAGTCGAAAAACGGCGCGTCTGCGATCAGACCGTATTTCACGACTTCTGCCAAGCCGGCAGAGACTTCGCGCGGCGGGAGCGTGTCGAGCACCTGCGGATCGATCTCAACGGAAATCGGCTGGTGAAACGCGCCGATCATGTTCTTGCCCAAGGGGTGGTTGATGGCGGTCTTGCCCCCGACCGAAGAGTCGACCTGTGACAACAAGGTGGTGGGAACCTGGACAAAGCGAATTCCGCGCATGTAGCACGCTGCCGCGAAGCCGGCCATGTCACCGACGACGCCGCCCCCCACGGCGACGAGCACCGCCTTACGATCCAGCCCCTTTTGTAACAAGGCATCAAAGATCATGTTGAGCGATTGCCAGTTCTTATGCCCTTCACCGTCTGGCAGGACGACTTCCGTCAGCGGCTTGCCGGCGCGCGCGAGCGACGCGCGTATACGGTCGCCATAGATGCGCAGAATGGTCGGGTTGCTGACCAGGGCAATGGCCGTGGCATCGGTCGGTATAGATTCCGAAAGCCTGTCGAGCCGGCCGTCCTCGATATGGATGGGGTAGTCCCCGCCCGGGGTACTCACGCGCACAATGGTCATTCTTCCACCTTGAATTCCTGCAACAGCGGCAACAGGGCTCTGACGACTTGCTGTACCGGCATGCTGCCCGTGTCGAAAACGATATTAGCGACTTCTTCGTATAAAGGTTCGCGCAGCGCCACCAGCTCGCGGATGCGGGACTGCGGGTCGGCGGTCTGCAGCAAGGGGCGGTTGCGGTCCCGGGCCACGCGCCGATAGAGCTCCTCGGGACGGGCGCGCAGGTAGACCACAACGCCGCGCGATCGCAGGCAGCGGCGGTTCTCGGAAGCCAGCACGGCGCCCCCGCCCGTCGCCAGGACGACGTCACGCCGCGCGGAGCAATCATCCAGCACGGACTGTTCGCGCTTGCGGAACCCCTCTTCACCTTCAATGTCGAAGATGTGAGCGACCCGCACGCCGCAGCGGTCTTCGATCTCATGGTCGAGATCCAGGAAATCGCGGCCCAGGACACGCGCCAGACCCCGGCCGATGGTGGTCTTGCCCGCGCCCATCATGCCCACAAGGAAAATGGGTCTGTGGTAAGGCAGCGACACAACGGGCAGGCTTTCTTCCGTTTCAGTGGGCAGGTCTGTGCGCATGAGGTCCGTACTATCCAGCGGGAATCGCCTTTGTTCAAGTGATCGAGCAGTCAATTGTGTATTATCACCTGCTTACGGCTACCGAATCCGTTTTTACCGCATTATCCGGTTACATAAAGCCTCTGCCCCCCTCAAGTACCGGCCGGCGTAAGACTTAAAATCGCCCCTGATGAGCACCGATACCCAATCTTCTTCTGAAAACACCTCCCATTCGCGCCCGTGGATGCGCCGTTTCATCCTCAAGGCGACGGTCCTGGCCGCCGGCCTGGGACTTTCGGGCGTGCTCCTCGGAGCGATGGCCTTGGCACTTGCATGGCCCAACCTTCCCGACCTGAGCGCGATGATCGACTACCGGCCGCGGGTGCCGCTGCGCATCTACACGGCCGACAATGTCATGATCGGGGAATTCGGCGAGGAGCGGCGCAATGTCCTGCGCTTCGATGAGATTCCCGACGTCATGAAGGCGGCGATTCTTTCCGCCGAAGACGACAACTTCTATCAGCACGGCGGTATCGACTGGATGGGCGTGGGGCGCGCCGCCCTGGCCAACCTGACTACCATGGCCCGTTCGCAGGGCGCCAGCACCATCACCATGCAGGTGGCGCGCAACTTCTATCTTTCTTCCGAGAAAACCTTTACCCGGAAGTTCTATGAGCTGCTGCTGACCTTCAAGATCGAGGCCACGCTGACCAAGGATCAGATTCTTGATCTCTACATGAACCAGATCTACCTGGGCCACCGCGCCTATGGTTTTGCCGCGGCTTCGCGCACTTACTTCGGCAAGCAGCTGTGGGAAGTCACGCCCGCGGAAGCGGCCATGCTCGCCGGTATCCCGAAGGCGCCTTCGCGCTTCAATCCGATCGCGAACTTCGATCGCGCCCGGTCCCGCCAGCTTTACGTGCTGGGACGCATGCGATCGCTGGGCTATCTCACCCAGGCTGAATACCAGCAGGCCGTGGATCAGGAAATCGAGTTGAAGTCGGCGCCCGGCACACCGGCCGGTGGTTATGCCGTGCACGGCGAATATGTCGCGGAACTCGCCCGCCAACTGCTCTATAACGTTTATCAGGACGACATCTACTCCCGCGGCTTCAACATCTACACCACGGTGGCCTCGGCGGACCAGGAAAAGGCGTACCACGCCGTGCGCGACGGCATCCTGGACTACACGCGCCGCGCGCGCTACCCCGGTCCGGAAGCGAACATCGAACTGCCGGAAGGCATCGAGTCCGACCATGCACGCTTCGACGCCTTGCTGGATGAATTGCAGGACCGGCACCCCGACAACGGCGACCTGCTCACCGGCGTCGTGCTGCAGGCGGCGCCGGACAAAATCGTGGTGGCGCGCACCGCCCAACAGATCATCGAAGTCACTGACAAGCGGGCGCTCAAGGTCGTGGCGCGGGGCCTGGTGAAGAACGCTGACGAAAAACTGCGCATCCGCCGCGGTTCAGTGGTCTATCTGCACGAGAATGGCGATTATTGGGAAGTCCTCAATAAGCCCAGTGTGCAGGCCGCGTTGGTGGCTGTCCGCCCGCAGGACGGCGCCATACAAGCCATGGTGGGCGGTTTCCATTTCTCCGACGGGAACTTCAACCGGGTCACGCAGGCCTGGCGCCAGCCCGGTTCCGCCTTCAAGCCGTTCATCTACGCGGCTTCGCTGGAAAAGGGGTTGACGCCTTCCACACAGATTTCCGATGAACCGTTCATGCTGACCGCCCAGCAGACGGGCTCCAAGCCGTGGTCGCCCAAGAACTACGGCAACACCTACGAACCCATGTTGACCATGCGCCAGGGCCTGTACAAGTCCCGGAACATGGTGTCCATCCGCATCATGCAGGCAGTGGGCCCCAAGTACGTGCAGGACTACCTGGTGCGTTTCGGCTTTGATCGCGAACGCCAGCCGGCCGTCCTGCCCTTGGCGCTGGGCGCGGGCAGCGTCACCCCGCTTCAGCTGGCCGGCGCCTACGCCATCTTCGCCAACGGCGGCTACCGTGTGCCGCCCTACGTGATCGAGCGCGTGACCGACAGCACGGGCAAGGTCATCATGCACTCCAAACCGGTGGTCGCCGGCGATGCAGCGGCCCGAGTGATCGACGCCCGCACCGCCTATGTCATGAACGACATGCTGCGCGGCGTTGCCACTTCGGGCACGGGCGCGCGCGCCCACCGCGAACTCAAGCGCGGCGATCTGGGCGGCAAGACGGGCACCACCAACGATTCGCACGACGCCTGGTTTGCCGGCTACAACCCCGACACCGTCGGAGTGGTCTGGATGGGATACGACCAGCCCCGCTCGCTGGGTTCCAGCGAGACGGGCGGCGGCGCTGCGCTGCCGATCTGGCTGGACTACATGCGCCATGCATTGAAAGACAAGCCGGTGGCGGAAGTGGGGCCGCCTCCGTCGGGGCTCAATCGCATCAATGGGGACTTCTACTTTGCGGAATATCCCCCCGGCCAGGCCGTTGCGCGTGTCGGCTTGCCGCAGCCCAGCGACGCTCTGCTTGCCCCGGGTGGCGGCAGCGAGAATCCGGGCGGCAGTCTGGCGGATGATATCGGCGACTTGCTCAACCAGTTGCGCAGCGGTACCCGGGAACGTCATCAGCACAACGATCCTGTGCCGTTCTAAGGCAAGCAAGGGGCGAACGGCTTAACAGCCATAGGCTGAAGCCCGCCGGATCTGTCAGGGATCCTTCTCGAAAAACTGCGGCAGGAGACCTCGACATCTCCCTGCCGCAGTTTTTTTTTCGGATACCATGTAGATATACTCGAGCATCAACGGAGACATCCCATGTACACGCCCTCCCGACCGTCTGCCGCACTCGGCCGCCGCCTACGGCTGATGGCCGGCATGCTGCTGCTGGGCAGTCTGCTGGCCTGCGGCTACAAGGGCCCGCTCTACCTTCCGCCTCCGGAAGATCCGCCTGCTACGCTTACCGAACCGCCCGGCCACGATGCGCCGCCCGGCTCTTCTGCAAACTGACACCCAGGAAATCATGACTGTCGCACCCCGCTTCCAGTTCCAGAACGGAATCCTGCACGCCGAGGACGTCTCGCTTGCGCAATTGGCCAAGGAATACGGCACCCCCTTGTACGTCTATTCGCGCGCCGCCTTGCACGACGCCTGGGACGCTTATGCCCAGGCACTCGAAGGCCACAGGGCGCTGGTTTGCTTCGGCATGAAGGCCAATTCGAATCTCGCCGTGCTGGGTGAATTCAGCCGGCTCGGCGCAGGTTTCGACATTGTTTCCGGCGGGGAACTGGCGCGTGTTCTGGCCGCCGGCGGTGATCCGGCCAAGGTCGTGTTCTCGGGCGTGGGCAAGCAGGTGTGGGAGATGCAGGCCGCCCTCGATGCCGGGGTGAAGTGCTTCAACGTGGAGTCTGAAGCCGAGCTGGAACGGCTGGCTCAGGTCGCCTCGACCAGCGGCCGCGTCGCCCCCGTGTCGTTGCGCGTCAATCCTGATGTCGATGCGCACACGCATCCGTACATCTCTACGGGCCTGAAGGAAAACAAGTTCGGCATTCCCATCGAAGCGGCCCCTCAGGTCTACCGTCGCGCCATGAGCCTGCCGGGGCTGCGGATTGTGGGCGTCGATTGCCACATTGGTTCCCAGATCACCGAATCCGCACCGTATCTGGATGCCCTGGAGAAGCTGATCGCGCTTATCCACCACCTGCGAGACGAAGGCGTCGAACTGCAGCACCTGGATCTCGGTGGCGGGATTGGCATTCGCTACGACGACGAAACACCCCTGCAGCCCATCACGCTGCTGGAGCAAGTCTTTGCCCGGCTTGAGCAGGCCGGGCTCGGCCATCTGGAACTGGTTCTCGAGCCCGGGCGCTCACTGGTTGGGAACGCCGGGGTGCTGCTTACCGAAGTGCAGTATCTCAAGCATTCCGAAGCACGCAACTTCGCGATTGTCGACGCCGCCATGAACGACCTGCTGCGCCCGACGCTGTACGACGCCTGGCACAGCGTGGAATCCGTAAAGCCGCGCCCCATCACATCAGCAACGCCGACCTACGATATTGTGGGGCCGATCTGCGAAAGCGGGGATTGGCTGGCGCGCGACCGCCGCCTGGAACTGCATCAGGGCGATCTGCTGGCCATCATGTCGGCCGGCGCTTACGCCTTCGCCATGTCCAGCCAGTACAACACGCGCCCGCGCGCAGCCGAGATCATGGTCGACGGCCGCCGCAGCCATGTGGTGCGTCCACGTGAAACGATTGAGTCCCTCTTCGAGAGCGAACGCCTGCTCCCGGGAGATTGAGTCAGATAAACGACGGGGGCATAACGCCCCCGTTCCATTACTAAAGTTGCCTCGCAATATGCCGTAAACGAGACGTAACACTGCGCATTATTTGTGTTACACATAGACAAACACGCAACCACGTTGTAAACATCGGCAGGGATCCGTCCGGCCAGTTGTCCAGCCGGCTGCTGTAGCGCTTCAATATGCGCTTTATTCACTGGACCCATCCACAGGAACAGGTCGACCTTTATGACGGCTGCCGGCGCCACTCGGTCAAAGCTTCTCGACACCGTGCGCAACTCGCGCCGTAGCGGTATTTATTATTTCTCGCTGTGGGCGCTGCCCCTGGCCATCGCCGTATTTTCGCTCGTTGCCCTCTTCGGGCTCCCGCCTTTGTATCCCTCCACGAGCGGAGCGCCGCTTTACTTCCGCAGTCTTCCTCTCGAGGCGGGGCACGCAACGATCGAAGAGGCGGCAGCCGCGCTGCGTACGGTTCCGCAACAGCGTAGAGCCGAATTGCACACGGGCGCATGGATCTCAGTGGAACTTCCTGAACATGCCCGCTCCTATCCTGCCGCCGTGGATTTCTCCGCACCGGGCGCCACCGCCTTGACTTGCTGGCGACAGGATTCCATGCAGGTCGTGGGAAGCGCGCAAGGGCGGGCAACCACCGGCGCCATGCGTACGAGCCGGCTGGGCTACGCCCTGATGCTGGGCCACAACGAAAGCAACAGCGGCTCTTCGTTTTCCGACCTGATCTGTCGCGCCCACTACGGCGCTCCCACCGCCTTCACTTCCGAACTATGGTCCATCCCCGATCTGCGGGCGGCATCGGACCGCTTTCACCGGGGTCTCTCGCTACTGGATGGCGGCATCGCCACCCTGGCGCTCTTCCTGACCATCATCGCGCTCAGGAACCGGGAATGGACTTTCCTGCTGGTCGCCGTCTGGCTGATCGGCAACCTGCGTCTGGGCATGTACGCACTGGGCTGGGACAGCAAATGGCTTGGGCATACCCTGCCCGGCGACTGGCAGGCCATGCTGCGCAAGCTGACTCTTGCGGCCTATTATCTGGTCACCCTGACGCTGTTCAACCAGCTGTTCCGCAACCGCAATCTGAGCCGCCCGCGTCTGCTGGCCGCACTACAAGGACTGGGCATCGCGCAATTGGCCGCGGCGGTCGCCTTACCCTGGGACCTTTTCCAGATCCTCAGCTCCGCCATTTGGGGCGGTGCAATCGCGGCCGGCGTCTATCTTTTGGCGCTGACTATCGCCCGCAAACCGGCACACGTGTTTTCCTGGCGTTTTCTTCCTCTTTCCGGCGCGTTGGCCGTCATCGTCGCCGGCTTGGTACTTACGCTCAATGGCCGGGAACAGCTGCTCGATTCCTTCGGCAGCGTCACGGCGCTGCTGCTGTCCAATGTCATGGTGGCCCTGGCAGTGGGTGGCATCCTTCGCCAGAGCAAGAAGGAGCGTATACGCGCTCAGACCGATCTCGTGACCGGCTATGCCCTGGCACCGCTCGGGCTTTTCACGCTCGACGCCAACGACCGCTTCCTGCGCATGAACCCCATTTTGCGCAATATTCTGGGCCTGAAGGATGATGCGACGGCGACACTGAGTTGGGACGATTTCTTCCCGGCCCAACAATGGGACGTGGTCGCCGCCGCCACGCTGGCGGGCAAGGAAACGGACATCCTGCTTCCGGCAACACCGCAACATCCCGGTTCGCCCCGGCATTTTGCGCTGCGTGCCGCTGTGGCGGGAGATCATGTCGAAGGGTCTCTGCAGGACATCACCGAGCGCGCCCAGGCCATGAACGAACTGCGCAATATGGTGGACAGTGATCCCCTGACCCAGGCCCTGAACCGCCGCGGCATCGAAAAGGAACTGAACGGCGCGCTCGAGAACCTGCGCGCCGCCAATGTGCCGTGTTCGCTCGCGTATATGGACCTGGACCACTTCAAGCGGATCAATAGCCTGTTCGGGCATGTGTCGGGCGATGAGATCCTGAAGCAGATCACGGCGAAACTGCGCAAGATTCTGGTGGGTGATCAGACATTCGGCCGCATTGGAAGCGACGAGTTCATCATACTGATGCCCAACATGAGCGCGGTCGATGCGCGCGTCACGGCCGAGTGCATCATCAATGACCTCAACGGCAGCGCCTTCCAGGTTGGGCACCGCTATTTCCAAGTCAGATCGGCCATCGGTGTGGTGGAACTCAATCTCTCCATGGATTCCGCCGCCGCGATCTCGGCGGCCACACGCGCTTGCCGAGATGCCCGCAAGAAACACCAGGACGTCGTCGTCTACGATCAGGATTCCAGCGAGCTGCAGGCCCATACCGAAGAACTGCGCCTCTTCGACCAGCTGGAAGGCGGCGCCTCGCCCAAGGGCCTGTATCTCGAGATGCAGCCCATCATGGCGCTCACCAATCCAGACGAGACCTTCAACTTCGAGATCCTGCTGCGGGTGCGCGACTCCCAAGGCCGCATACTCCCCACGGGCCAGATCATCAGCGCTGCCGAAGAAAGCGGCACGATCACGATCATCGATAAATGGGTGTTCTCCGCGACGCTGGAATGGCTGTCCAAGCATGAAGGCCGCCTGCGCAAGACTCAGCTCGTGAACGTCAATCTGAGCGGTGTTTCGCTGAACGACGACAAGTTCATCGAGAAGCTCTTCCAGGTGCTGGCGCGACACCCGCAGCTCGCCCGCCGCCTGTGTGTGGAGATCACAGAGGGTGTGGCCCTGCAGAACCTCGAGCGGACACGCTTGCTCATCACCCGGCTGCAAAGCATGGGGATACGCATTGCGCTGGATGACTTCGGCGCCGGCTACACCTCGTTCAGCTACTTGAAGCAGTTGGGAGCAGACGCGATCAAGATCGACGGCACCCTGGTGCGCGACATGCTGGCCAGCGAAACCAATATCGCCATCGTTCGCACCATCGTCGAGCTCGCCCAGAACCTGGGCATGGTCAGTATCGCGGAATGGGTCGAAGACGTGCAGACGCTCGAGGCCCTGCGCGAAATGGGCGTGGACTTCGTCCAGGGCTATGTTGTCAGTCCGGCTCTGACGCCCATGGAGATACTCGACGCCGAATCGCTGTCGGACCTCGTCAGCAACGCTGACGCGCTATCCTACATCCGTCGTAATTCCCCGCCACCGAGCCTCACTCTGATGGCGTAAGCCTTACAGTTCGCCGTAGGAATGCAGGCCGGACAGGAACATGTTCACGCCAAGGAAGGCGAAGCTGGTGATCAGCAGCCCTGTGAGCGCCCAGTAGGCGGCCATGGTGCCACGCAGACCCTTCATCAACCGCATGTGCAGCCAGGCGGCGTAGTTCAGCCAGACGATGAGGGCCCAGGTCTCTTTCGGGTCCCACTGCCAATAGGTGCCCCAGGCATCGGCGGCCCAGAGCGCGCCCAAAATCGTGGCGACCGTAAAGAAGGCGAACCCGACCGCGATCGCACGGTACATGATGTCATCCAGCACTTCCAGCGAAGGCAGGCGGCGCCCGATGGGCCCGCGGAAGGCCAGAATCGCACCGACGATCAGCGCGCCGGCTCCGAAATACAGCATCCAGGTCGCGGACATCTCGCGGGAGCCGAACATGAAAGGCTCCGCGCACAGGATGGCACCGAGCAGGAACACCGGTATCAGGCGTTTGCGCGAAGTCGTTTCACTGTGCTCCTTGACCAGATAAGCAAACCCCACCATGGCGGATAGCGCGAAGGTGCCGTAGCCAATGAAGTTGGCCGGCACATGCAGCTTCATCCACCAGCTCTTCAAGGCCGGCACGAGCGGCTGAATCTGGAAGGCATCGCGGGTAAAGGTGTACCAGAGCAGGAAGATCACCGCGGAGCTGATGACCAGCAGCACGAAGCCGCCGAGCGCCCGCGTGGCGTAACGGCGCTCGTAATACAGATAAAAGAGTGCAGTGATCAGCGCGAACAGCACGAAGACTTCGTACAGATTGCTCACCGGAATGTGGCCGATGTCCGGACCCAGCAAGTGGCCTTCGCGCCAGCGCACCAGCATGCCGATCGTGCCGGCGTACACTGCCGCCCAAGTCAGCCCGGTGCCCAGCCAGGCCGCGGTGCTGCTTACGTAACCCACCCAATAGCTGACCGTCGCCAGCACAAAGAGCGCGCACATCCACAAAATGGCCGACTGCGAGGACAACAGGTATTTCAGAAGGAAGACTGACTCAGCGCGGGCGATATCGCCCTGGTTCAGCCCCGCGCCGCCGCTGTAGAGCCAGATGGCGGCCAGCGCAAGCACACCGGAGACGACCATGAGTGTGCGCAGCGGGCGCCACAGCCAGCCCATCCAGACGACGACCGGGACGGAACAGGCGAGAATCGCCTTTTCGTAGATGTCCATGGCGTAGCCGTACTGGCTGAGCGCGTAAACGACGCCCAGACTCAGAAGGACAAAGAACGCAATGTCGGTCCAGTCGGGTCTTCCTCGCTGGCCGCGGCTATCGCCGCTTGCCAACATATCGTGTTCCCACATTGCCGCGTCGGATGAAGTGATGGTGTCAGACATAAAGGCACCTTTCGGATTGTTGGGGCGCCGCAAACGGCGCATTCGGGAATCGCCGTCTAGGTTCGACTCGTGGTCAGCCGCTCGAAAGCGTCCTTGAAGCGAGCGAACTCCCGGTTGAAGTCCAGATTACGACGCTGGGAAGTCATGGCCGCCAGCAGCTCGCTGCCGCCGTTCTCGCTCGGGCGCACCCATACCCAGATGCGCCGGTCGCGCACGTAGAACATGGCGAACACGCCGATGACCAGGAAGAGACTGCCCAGATACACCGTGTTCTTGCCCGGGCTGCGCGCCACTTGGAACACGCTGGCTTCCTTCTGCTCGAAGCTGCTCAGCGTCATGAAGACCGGCGCAGGGTAATCGGGGAAATTGGCCAGGGCCAGCAGCGCCATCTGTACCCAGCGCTGACCGTCAGCCCATGCCCCGCCTTCGCGGGCAATCGGCTGACTGCCCTGGCGGACCCGCAGCACATCGCGCAGTTCAGTCAGTGAAAGCTGAATCATGGGGACCGCAAACCCCAGAACCTTATCGTGGTCGGTCTCGGGGACGTTTCCGAGTATCCCATCGAACCCGGAGCGACGGAAGCTCTCGAGCGCGCCGACGGCGGCCTTCTGCAGCAGGTCTGCGTCGACCATCGGCGTCGCGTTCTTGTCGGCGAAGCGTTGAGCCGCCAGATTCACCAGGGCGGGTTCGAGCAATGCCGCACGCAAGTTCATGAACTCGGCGACGGTGTCGTCGTCGCCCACCGGAAGCCGCACATAACGGAAGGGGACGGCTTCGGATTCGCGTATGCCGGCAAGAATCACCCGGCTGCCGTCGAGCTCGATGGGCAGCATGTAATTCGTGTATTCGAAGGACTGGCCGTCCGCGCCAATGATGCGGTACTGCACGCTGGGGCCGACGTTGCGCAGATGCTCGTTGTTCGCCGCGGCGGCGCTGCCGCTGACTGCCGCCACGTGCTCGATCACGGCTTTCGGCTGGGGGGGCTCGCCGCCACTCAGGTCTTCTACGTTGATGACCCGCAGCGCCGTGAATTCGACGGTAAGCGGAATTTCGCGATCGCCTTCGTTTACGGAGATCTGGCTGCGGCTCCCCACGACCCCGCTGACTTCGAAAGGCTGGTTCACTGCGCCGACGAGCGGATAACCCTTCAGTTCGAGCGTGCTGCCGCCGTCATCAAAACTGGACTGGTACACCGTGACACCCTTATAGCGCAGGGGTTCATTCACCAGGATATCCCGTTCGAAGCGATCGCCGGTTTCCGGGTCGATGACTTCCACCACACTGCGAAAATCGCTGGGCATGCCGGTGGAGTAGTAGTCGACGACGAAGTCCTTCAAAGTCATGCTGAAGGGCAATGGTTGCACGAGCACACCGTTGCCCACGGCGATCAGCCCGTTGGAGCCTGTCGCGCCTTCGGGAATCAGCATATTGGCGCGGAAGCTGGGGTTGGCAGCCGATAGTTTGCCGGTTTCCGGGACCTGAGAGATCAGCATGTTTTCGGTCACGGGCTGCTTGTCGAACAGCCAGACCTGCAGCCGTACGGGCAGTTCGCTGTCCAGCAGGCCGCCTATGCAGATCACCACAATGGCGACGTGCGCGAAGATGTATCCCAGCCGGTTCGCGCTTCCCTTCTTGGCGGCCAGCATGATGCTGTCGCCATCTTGGCGCAGCTTCCAGGCGTAGCCGTTCTTTCGCAGCCAGGGCTGCACGCGCGCAAGGGCCTGAGCGGGCGGTTCAGCCACGGACGCTTCGGCACGATGATGGAAGGCACGCAGACTGCTGCCGCGAACGTGTTCACGAAACGAGCGGGCATCCTTGATGAATCGTGGCGTGTTGCGGATGACGCACAGTGTGGTGGACACCACAAGAAAGGCCATGATCAGCAGGAACCACCAGCTGTTGTAGACGTGCCAGATCGCGAACTTGTCGAAAACTTCGTACCAGAAGGGACCGAACTGGTCGAAGTAATCGTTTGACGACTGGTTCTGCATGAGCACCGTGCCAATGACGCTGGCCACGCAGATGAACATCAGCAAACTGACCGCAAACCGCATGGAGCCCAGCAGCTCGAATATATCGGCATTGAGCCGGCGCGGAGAAGACTTGGATGTCACAGGTCGCACTTCATAAAAAAAGGGGAATGCCATGCAACGGCATACCCCCTATTCTAGTTCGTTGGGAGGCCGGGCGGCCCCCTTCGTCGTCGTTCAGGTTTGTTTAAGCTCAAACCTTTGGCATTCATTGGCCCTGCCCGCGCACGCCGAGCCTTGAACCGGCTGAATCAGCGCAAGCCGGCAGCGTAATCGGCAACCGCCGCGATATCGCGGTCGGACATGCGGTCGGCGATCTCGAACATTTCGGTGCTGTTGGCGCGGTCGCCACTGCGGAACAGGCGAAGCTGCTCGGCAATGTAGTCGGGATGCTGACCGCCGACCCGGGGGTACTTGCCCGGAACGCCTGCGCCGTTGGGGGAGTGGCAGCCTGCACAGGCCGGCACGCCACGCGCTGCAATACCGCCGCGCCAGATCGACAGGCCGCGTTCCATGGTGTCTTCGTTGCTGGCTGCGGGCGCCGTGTCAAGGTTGATGGCCTGAGTGGACAGATAAAACGAGATGTTGCGGATGTCGTCTTCGGTCAGGGGGGCGGCCATGGGTGCCATGACGGACGGCGCGCCGTTCGGACCGTTGCGCACCGGCGGGTGATCGCCCTTGGGCTTGAAGTCCAGCAATTGCTTGACCAGATACTCGTACGGTTGAGCCGCAACGTTCGGGTTGATCGGGATGATGCTGTTACCTGCTTCGCCGTGGCAGCTCGCACAGGCGATCACACCGCGGGCCATGTCGCCGTTCACATAAAGTTGTTCGCCTTTGGCCAGATCTGGCTTGGCGACGGCCTCGGCGGCATGGCTGACGGAGACAACACAGGTGCCGAGCAGCACACCGCTGGCAACAACCATTCTGGAAAGCATACGCTTCATGAAGACCTCGACGATCGCGAATTCGACCCGGCACCGGCGGCGCCGCGATTGCTGGTGGCTCGTGACCCGGCAGGCCCGATACGCTCGGAACCGCTGAATCATGAGTTTTCAAACCTGCGATTATACAATAGGGTTTGAAATTCACTGTCACAGGATAGCCCGTGTCCATTCTGCACCGCGCCCGCTTCACCACTTCGGCCGCGCGTCTCGACCAGCTTCCCCCGCCCACAGGGCCGGAAGTCTGTTTTGTCGGGCGCTCCAATTCGGGTAAGTCCTCCGCCATCAATGTATTGACGAACCAGCGCAGGCTTGCCTTCTCCAGCAAGACGCCCGGACGCACTCGCCTCATCAACATGTTCGGCATTCCCGACCCGCTCGACCCGGAAGGGGTGTTGGGTTATTTGGTCGACCTGCCCGGCTACGGTTACGCGTCCGTTGCGCAATCGGCCCGTGAAGAATGGGCCGACGTGCTGGGCAGCTACCTGCGTGATCGGTCTTCGCTGGCCGGCGTTGTCCTTCTGGTCGATATCCGCCGGGGTGTCACGCCGCTCGACCGCCGGCTGGCGGACTGGCTGGCGCCTCGGGGAATCCCGGTGCTCGCGCTATTGACCAAAGCCGACAAACTTCCGTACGGGCAGCGCGTGCGCGCCATTGCCGCCGTCAAGAAAGAACTGGCCGATCTGGGCACACTGCGCGCCGTGGCGTTCTCGTCCACCGAACGCATCGGCCTGGAAGAGGCGACGGCCCATATCGAGAACTGGATTTCCCCCAGGGTCGTACCCTGACCGTTCCCCGGGGCCACCCCGGGTTACCTGGAGCAACAATGACTGCATTCATTCCGCAAGCCGATTTTCCCGCCTCGCGGCCGCGGCGCAACCGCCGCGATCACTTCACCCGCCGGTTGGTGCGCGAGCATTCCCTGACCGTCGATGACTTCATCTACCCGGTCTTCATCGCTGAAGGCCAGGGTCTGAAACAGGCGGTGCCTTCAATGCCTGGCGTCGATCGCTATTCCATCGACACCTTGCTGCCTGTGGCGGAACAATGTGTTGAGCTCGGCATCCCGGTGATCGCCTTGTTCCCGGTGATCGACAGCTCGCTCAAGACACCGGACGGCAGCGAAGCCGCCAACGCCGACGGCCTGGTGCCCCGCGCCGTGCGAGAACTGAAATCGCGCTTTCCCGAGCTGGGCGTACTGACCGACGTGGCGCTGGACCCGTACACCAGCCACGGGCAAGACGGCGTGATCGACGACAACGGCTATGTATTGAACGAGCCGACGGTCGAAATCCTGGTACGCCAGTCACTGGTGCAGGCCGAAGCGGGCGTTGACATCGTGGCCCCCAGCGACATGATGGACGGGCGGGTCGGCGCGCTGCGCCGGGCTCTGGAAGACGCGGACCACATCCACACCCGCATCATGGCCTATTCGGCAAAGTATGCCAGCGCCTTCTATGGCCCCTTCCGCGATGCCGTCGGTTCGGCATCGAACCTGGGCAAGTCGAACAAGGCGACCTATCAAATGGACCCGGCCAACCGTGCAGAGGCCCTGCGCGAAGTGGCCGCCGATATCCGCGAAGGCGCGGACATGGTCATGGTCAAGCCCGGTATGCCGTATCTCGATGTCCTGCGCGATGTGAAACAGACTTTCGGCATGCCCACCTTCGCCTACCAGGTCAGCGGCGAGTACGCCATGCTGAAGGCCGCTGCCGCCAACGGCTGGCTGGACCATGACAAAGTCGTGCTGGAATCACTGCTGGCGTTCAAGCGCGCCGGCGGCGACGGCATTCTGACCTACTTTGCCATCGAAGCGGCGCAGCTGCTGCGACAACAGCGCTGACTCAGCCCGCAACGCAGTCATCCGGTCCACGCCCACGCCAGCGTGCGTCGGGCCGGAAAGTGCCACGCTATCCGCCGGAGCCGCCTGCGGCGATCCGGCGGCAGCCGCCAATACCTCATCGAGCACCTTGCCAAAGCGTTCGGCGTTCTGGAAACCCACCACACGCTGCTCCATTTCCCGACCCTGCGCATCGAAGAAGATGATGCCCGGCGGGCCGAACAGACGGAAGCGTTTGAGCAGCGCCCGATGTTCGGCATCGTTGCGGGTGACGTCCGCCTGAACGAGCACCATGCCGTCGAGCTTGCGGGCGACGTCCACATCGCTGAAAGTGAAGCGCTCCATCTCGATGCAGGACACACACCAGTCGGCGTAGAAATCCAGCATCACCGGCTGCCCGGCCTGCTCCAGTATCTGGTCGAGCTCCTCGATGGACGCCACTTGAACGAAGCGGCGCTTGACCGCCTGCGCGACATCGGCGCCGCTCACGGCCGGCGACGCGCCCTGCCCGCCCGCAGGAGCAACATAAGGCGACAAGGGGCGGAAGGGATCGCGGCCACCGCCCGCCATGCCAACGAGCATGAGCAGCGCCCAGGCCGCCAGAACGAGGCCCAAGGCCTTGATCAGATGCCGCCCGGGCCCTGCACCCACAGGCAGCGCCTCGAAGGCGCCCATCATGACGGCGCTGCATACGGCAAGCGCCACCCAGCCCAACAGCAGCAGCCAGTCCGGCAGCAGAGAAGACACCATCCACCAGGCCGTCGCCAGCAGCAGTATGCCAAAGGCCCACTTCACGCCCTGCATCCATGCGCCTGCCCTGGGCAGCAGCGCGCCGGACGACGCGCCCAGCAGCAAGAGCGGAATCCCTGATCCCCAGGCAAGCGCAAACAGCGCGGTCCCGCCCAGCGCGACATCGCCCGTTTGCGAGATGAAGAGCAGCACGCCCGCGAGCGGTGCGGCCACGCAGGGACCGACGATCAGGGCGGAGAGCATCCCCATCAGGAAGACACCGCCAAAGCGCCCGCCCGGGATCCGGTTCATGCGTTCGTTCAATGCCGTCTGCATCGCAGCCGGCGCCTGCAGGGTGAAGACATCAAAGTTCGCCAGCGCCAGCACGGTGAGCAACACCGCGAAGGTGGCCAGGACCCAAGGCGTCTGCAGCCAGATCATGAGGCCTGAGCCCAGCACCCCGGCGAAAACGCCCAAAATGGTGTAGATGATGGACATGCCAAGCACGAAGACCGCGGCAAGCGACAGCCCCCGAGTGCGAGAGAGCGATTTCGCCTTGCCGGCGTCGCCCGCAATAACGGCCATCAGAATCGGCACCATGGGCAACACGCAGGGCGTGAACGCCAGCAGCAGCCCTAGCAGCAGGCTCAGGCCCACGACCTGGAACCAGCCGGCGCCTTCGAGCCAGGCGGCCAGCCCCGTGTCGCCGAAGTCGAACGGATTCAGCCCAGCAGCTGCTGCTTCTCCGCGGCCCGCAGCGTCCCCCGACAGCGTAGGCAGCGGCTTACCATCGTTGCCGAGCGCCACGCTCAAGGGCTGTGGAACGCTGGAGACGGTGCCCGCGCCCGCCACCGACCAATTCCCGTCCGCCGCCCTGGACAGCTGCAGCTCGCGAGTATCAGGGGGATAGCACAGGCCGGCATCCGCGCAGCCCTGGCTGGTGATGCCCAGGGTAAGCGGCGTGCCCGCAGGCGGCTGCATCGGCGCATCAGACTGCGGCAGACGAATGCGCACAGTGACCTGACCGTAATAGACCTCCATGTCCTTCTCGAAGGTCGGGTCATACTTGACCAGACCCGGCGGGTAGGAAGCTTCGGCCGCCATGCCTTCGGGTATCGTCAGCTCGAAGCGTTCGCGGTACATGTAGTAGGCCGGCGCAATGACGTAGTGCAGGTCCAGAGTATCGGGCGCGGCCATGGCGGCCGAGAACTTGAATGCTTCCTGAGGGTCCAGGAACTCTTCTTCAGCCCGCGCCACATTCAGCAGCACGCCGAAAACGAGCAGCAGCAGGGTCAACCAGAATGTCGTTGCGCGGGCCATGCCACCCGTCGTGTCGCTGCGGTAATACGGCGCACACGCGCCTCGAGGCGGCTGCGCTTTCACGCGCCGCGAAATACGGGAACCATACATTGTTGCTGTTGCCTATTGCTGATGCCGCGCCTGGGCGCGGACCCACTCCATATAACTTTGCAGCCCCCCGAGCACAGGCAGGATCAGGACCTCGGGCACATCGTAGGGATGCAGCTGCTTGAGTCGCTCGATCAGCGCCGGCAACTGGCCCCGCGTGGTTTTCATGGTCATCGGGACCTCGTCGGCGCCTTCGAGCTTGCCTTCCCACATGTACATGGACAGGCTGGGCGTGCCAAGGTTCACGCAGGCGGCCAGGTATTCCTCGACCAGCATGTGGGCAATGCGCTTGGCCAGCTGAATGTCGGGTGCGTTGCTGAGCACCACCACCACGTCGTCAGCTGCGCCGTCGGATGCCTGGGAAAGGAAGGTATTCGCCATAATGAAGTCGCAAGTGCTTGTCCTGGCTGACATTCTAGCCCGTCGAGGAAGATTGCCTTTTTCTGGAACGAGCACTGAAACCGAATCAGACGTTCTTTTCGTACAGCGCCACACCAGGCAAGTCTGCAAAATGCGAATCGCAAGGGGCGGCGCCGCACTGGAAAGAAAAAAGCCTGCTCGGTTTCCCGGGCAGGCTCTCTGCGGAAGCGGCGGCCCGTCGGGGCCCGCTTTCAGCGACAGCTGGGTTTATTCAGCTGCAGCTTCTTCCACTTCGGGGCGGTCGACCAGTTCCATGTAAGCCATGGGAGCGTTGTCGCCCTGACGAAAGCCCATCTTCAGGACGCGGGTGTAACCACCGTTGCGTGCCTGGTAGCGGGGGCCGATTTCTTCGAACAGCTTGGTCACGGCATCGCGATCGCGCAGACGGGCAAAAGCCAGACGACGGTTGGCGAGCGTGGGTTCCTTGCCGAGCGTGATCAGCGGCTCGATGACGCGGCGCAGTTCCTTGGCCTTGGGCAGCGTGGTCTTGATCGCTTCGTGAGTGAGCAGCGATACGGCCATGTTGCGGAACATGGCCAGACGGTGGCTGCTGGTACGGTTGAGTTTACGCAAACCGCTACGGTGACGCATGATGATTTCCTTTGAATCTTGGGGCGGTTATCCGCCGGTTTCCGGCTCTTCTATCAGCACATGCTGCGGGCCGATGACTGATGAAATTTAAGGGGTGAAATTCTAGCACAGGCTTTGTCGGGGTCAGACCACGATTCTCGCCTGCCGTTGGCGCCGGACCACGATCTACACGATGTGGAGATCGCGGCCTGACCCCAACGGTGGATTTGCTGCTTACTGCTTACGGGCGCTCGAGGCCGAGGGGCGGCCAGTTCTCGAGCTTCATGCCCAAGGTGAGACCACGTGCGGCGAGGACTTCCTTGATCTCGTTGAGCGACTTGCGACCCAGGTTGGGGGTCTTGAGCAACTCGTTCTCGGTACGCTGGATGAGATCGCCGATGTAGTAGATGTTTTCCGCCTTGAGGCAGTTGGCCGAACGGACCGTGAGCTCGAGGTCGTCCACCGGGCGCAGAAGCACGGGGTCGATCTGGGGCTTGATGCCGCTGGGCGTCTCGTAGGTCTCGTCCGCGCCTTCCAGGGCGGCGAAGACCGACAGCTGATCCATGAGGATGCGGGCCGACTGGCGGACGGCTTCTTCAGGAGAGATCACACCATCAGTCTCGATATCGAGCACAAGCTTGTCCAGGTCGGTACGCTGTTCGACACGGGCGCTTTCCACGGCGTAGCTCACGCGACGCACGGGGCTGTAGGAAGCATCGAGAACGATGCGGCCGATCGTGTGAGCGCGATCATCGACCAGGGCTCGCACGTTGCCAGGCACATAGCCGCGGCCTTGCTCGACCTTGATCTGCATTTCCAGCTTGCCGGCTTCGGTCAGCGTGGCGATGACGTGATCGGGGTTGACGATCTCGACGTCGTGCGGCAGATCGATATCGGCAGCGGTGACCACACCGGTGCCCTGGCGGCGCAGGGTCAGGGTGACTTCTTCACGGTTATGAAGCTTGAAGACCACGCCCTTCAGGTTTAGCAGGACATCGACTACGTCTTCGCGAACACCCGGCAGTGTCGAGTATTCATGAACGACCCCGGTGATCTGGACTTCGGTGGGCGCATAGCCGGTCATGGAAGACAGGAGAATGCGACGCAAGGCGTTGCCCAGCGTATGGCCGTAGCCGCGTTCAAACGGCTCCATGACCACCTTCGCGTGGTTCTTGCCCACCGGTTCGACTTCGATGGAGCGAGGCTTCAGAAAACCCTGAGACATGTATGTTCCTTTATCAATACCCTCGGCTCGTTACACCGATAAGGCTGATGTTCGGCAAAGCCCACCCGTTGCCGAAGCGTATGGGTGGCCCGAAAGCAAAAGAACCAGGCCCTTCGTTGAAAGGCCTGCGTTCCTTCAGAATCAACGCGAGTACAGTTCGACGACCATCGACTCGTTGACGTCGCGGGCGACATCGGCGCGGTCGGGAGCCTGCTTGAACGTACCGACCAGCTTGCTGGTGTCGACTTCCACCCACTGGGGCAGACCTTGGCCGGAGGCCAGATCGAGCGATTCCTTGATGCGAGCCTGACCCTTGGACTTCTCGCGGACGGAAACGACGTCGCCGGACTTCAGCAGCATGGAAGCGATGTCGGCGGTGCGGCCGTTCACTTCGATGGCGCGGTGGTTCACCAGCTGGCGTGCTTCAGCGCGCGTAGAGCCGAAGCCCATGCGGTAAACGACGTTGTCCAGACGGGATTCGAGCAGCTGGATGAGGGTTTCACCCGTGTTGCCACGACGACGGTCGGCTTCAGCGAAGTACTTGCGGAATTGCTTTTCCAGCACACCGTACATGCGCTTGAGCTTTTGCTTTTCGCGCAGCTGCAGGCCGAAATCCGAAGTGCGGGAGCCGGAAGTACGGCCGTGCTGGCCGGGCTTGGATTCAAATTTGCACTTGGAATCCAGCGAACGGCGTGCGCTCTTCAGAAACAGATCAGTACCCTCGCGACGCGAGAGCTTGCACTTAGGTCCAATATAACGTGCCAAGATGCTTCCCCTTAAATGCGACGACGCTTGGGCGGACGGCAGCCGTTATGCGGCACAGGCGTGACGTCCGAGATGCTGGTGATCTTGATGCCCAATGCGTTCAGCGAGCGAATCGAGGATTCGCGGCCGGGGCCGGGGCCCTTGACACGCACGTCGAGCGTCTTGATACCGTATTCCATTGCCTGGCGGCCTGCCTGTTCGGCAGCAACCTGTGCGGCGAACGGGGTCGATTTGCGCGAGCCCTTGAAGCCTGCTCCGCCAGCCGTCGCCCACGACAGGGTGTTGCCCTGGCGGTCGGTGATGGTGATGATAGTGTTGTTGAATGAAGCGTGGACGTGCGCGATGCCGTCCGATACGCTCTTCTTGACTTTCTTGCGAGCGCGCGAGGCGCCGCTGGTGGAAGCTTTTGCCATCTTCTAGTCCTCGATTATTTCTTCAGGGAAGCGGCGGCACGACGCGGGCCCTTGCGGGTACGGGCGTTGGTGCGGGTGCGCTGTCCACGAACGGGCAGGCCACGCTTGTGGCGCATGCCGCGGTAAGTACCGAGATCGATCAGACGCTTGATCGACAGTTGCACTTCGCGACGCAGGTCGCCTTCGACCGTGAAGCTGCCGACCTGCTCACGAATGCGCTCGAGTTCGGCGTCGGTCAGGTCTTTCACTTTCTTGGAATATTCGATACCGGCTGCTTCGCAGATCTTGCGCGCGCGGGTCCGACCAACGCCAAAAATCGCGGTAAGTCCGATTTCGGCGTGTTGATGCGGCGGAATGTTGATGCCAGCAATACGTGCCATGACTGTTCCTTGTTAAATCCGTTGCGTTCCGGTGGTTAGCCTTGACGCTGCTTGTGGCGGGGGTCGGTGCAGATGACACGCACCACGCCGTGACGTTTGATGATCTTGCAGTTGCGGCAGATCCGCTTTACCGATGCCATTACCTTCATGGTTGACTCCTAGTTTCCTGTAACCGGCCGCTATTTAGAGCGGAAAACAATTCTGGCCCGCGAGAGGTCATAGGGCGTGAGCTCTACAGTGACCTTGTCGCCCGGCAGAATCCGGATGTAATGCATGCGCATCTTGCCTGAAATGTGGCCCAGTACTATGTGGCCATTTTCCAGCTTGACGCGGAAAGTTGCGTTAGGGAGGTTTTCCAGTACCTCGCCCTGCATCTGGATGACGTCGTCTTTTGCCATTTGTCGTCTACCGCATTGGCAGGCCCGCGCCCTTGAAGTTTGCCTTCTTGAGCAGGGAATCGTATTGATGGGACATCATGTAGGCCTGAGCCTGCGCCATGAAATCCATGGTCACCACCACGATGATCAATAGGGAAGTGCCGCCGAAATAAAACGGTACGTTCCAGCGCATCTGCATGAGCTCGGGCATCAGGCACACGAGCGTAATGTAGATGGCGCCAGCCAGCGTCAGGCGCATCAGGATCTTGTCGATATAACGCGCAGTCTGCTCACCCGGACGAATGCCGGGAACGAAGGCACCACTTTTCTTCAGATTGTCTGCGGTCTCGCGGCTGTTGAACACGAGAGCCGTATAGAAAAAGCAGAAGAAAATGATCAGGGCCGAAAACAACGTGATGTAGAGCGGCTGTTGCGGCGCGAGCGCTGCAGCCAGATCGCTCATCCAGCGCATGCTGGGGTTGCTGGAAAACCAGCTCGTCACGGTTGCGGGCAACAGAATGATCGACGAAGCGAAGATCGGCGGGATCACGCCGGACATGTTCAGCTTCAACGGCAGGTGGGACGATTGCCCGCCGTAGATCTTGTTGCCAACCTGACGCTTGGCGTAGTTCACCGTAATACGGCGCTGGCCACGTTCGACGAACACCACCAGATAGGTGACGCCCACGACAAGGATCAGCACGAACAGCGCCGACAGCACGGACATGGAATCGGTGCGAACCAGATCCAGCATGCCTCCCAACGCACTGGGCAAGCCAGCCACGATCCCGGCGAAGATGAGAATGGAGATTCCATTGCCCAGCCCCCGCTCGGTGATCTGCTCACCCAGCCACATGAGGAACATCGTGCCGGTTACCAGCGAGACGATGGTGGTAAAGCGGAACAGCAGCCCCGGATCGATCACCAGGCCCGGTTGCGATTCAAGCGCCACCGAAATACCCACGGCCTGTACAAGCGCCAGCAACACTGTGAAATACCGCGTGTACTGGGTGATCTTGCGACGACCCGATTCACCTTCCTTCTTGATTGCCTCGAGGGTCGGTACCACGACCGCCATCAACTGCATGATGATGGACGCGGAAATGTAGGGCATGATTCCCAACGCCAGGACCGAGAACCGCTCCAGCGCGCCGCCCGAGAACATGTTGAACAGGCCCAGGATACCGCCCTGGTTCTGTTGGAACAGATCGGAAAGCGCATCGGGATTGATCCCCGGCACCGGAATATGGGTGCCCATGCGATAGACCACCAGGGCGAGAATCAGGAACACGATACGGCGCTTCAGATCGCCGTAACGGGGTCCTGATTTACTCTGTGCCTGTGCTTTAGCCACCGTCGCCCCTCGATTCAAGCCAGCGAGCCGCCGGCAGCCTCGATGGCGGCGCGTGCGCCGGCCGTAGCCGAGACGCCCTTGAGGGCGACCTTGCGCGAGAGCTCACCGGACTTGATGACCTTGGCGTAACGGACGGCCTGGCCAACGATGCCTGCCTGCTTCAGGACCTGGACGTCGATTTCGTCGACGGGCAGGCGCTCAAGATCGGACAGACGTACTTCTGCGTAGAGATGCTTTCCGAGGGATGTGAAGCCACGCTTGGGAAGGCGGCGTTGCAGCGGCATTTGACCGCCTTCAAAACCGACCTTGTGGAAACCGCCGGAACGCGATTTCTGACCCTTGTGACCCCGACCGCCGGTCTTGCCCAGACCGGAGCCGATACCGCGGCCGACGCGGCGGCGGGCGTGTTTTGCGCCCTCTGCCGGCTTCAGCGTATTGAGTAGTGTTTCAGACATGCCGATTCCTTTAGGCTTCCGAGACGGTGACGAGATAGTCCACCTTGCGGATCATGCCGCGCACCTCGGGTGTATCGACCAATACGCGGCTGCTGTTCAGACGGCCCAGGCCCAGACCACGCACGGTGGCGCGATGGTCTTTGCGGGTGCCGATGACGGAACGCACGAGCGTAATCTTGATTTGCTTCTGTGCCATGACTTACCCCAGAATGTCTTCCACCGACTTGCCACGCTTGGCGGCAATTTCAGCGGGAGTGGAGCACGCGCGCAGACCATTGAGCGTAGCGCGGACCAGGTTGTAGGGATTGCTGGAGCCCAGGCTCTTTGCAACGACGTTGCGAACGCCCATCACTTCGAAGATGGCGCGCATCGGGCCGCCGGCGATCACGCCGGTACCTTCAGCGGCGGGCGACATCAGTACCGTGGAGGCGCCGTGCTTGCCCACTACCGTGTGATGCAGCGTACCGTTCTTCAGGGGCACCTTGATCAGACCGCGACGGGCCTGTTCCATTGCCTTCTGAACCGCGACCGGCACTTCACGCGCCTTGCCCTTGCCCATGCCGATGCGGCCATCGCCATCACCGACCACGGACAGCGCAGCAAAGCTCATGGTGCGACCACCCTTGACCACCTTGCTGACGCGGTTGACACCGATCATCTTTTCGCGGAAGCCGTCGTCTTCTTTCTCGGCGGCGTGCCTACCTTGTGCTTTAGCCATTTGACGATTCCTTGCTTAGAATTTCAGACCGGCTTCACGCGCGGCCTCGGCCAGCGCCTTGACACGGCCGTGATAACGGAAGCCGGAACGGTCGAAAGCGACCTGCTCGATGCCGGCAGCCTTGGCTTTCTCAGCCACGCGCTTGCCAATCAGACCGGCGGCGGCGATGTTGCTGCCTGCGGCCTTCTGGCTTGCCAGTTCCTTGCGCACTTCGGGCTCCAGCGTGGAGGCACTGATGAGCACTCGGTCGCCTTCCGGCGAAATGATGCTTGCGTAGATGTGCGTGTTGGACCGGTGAACCGACAGGCGATGTACGCGCAGTTCGGAGATCTTCCGGCGAGTAGCAACCGCACGACGCAAACGGGAAATTTTCTTGTCCATAATTCGTCCTTGCCTGCGCGCTTACTTCTTCTTGGTTTCTTTGAGGATGACGCGTTCGTCAGCGTAACGCACACCCTTGCCCTTGTAGGGCTCAGGCTTGCGGTAAGCGCGGACTTTCGCGGCGACCTCGCCGACCATCTGCTTGTCGGAACCCTTGATGACGATTTCCGTCTGGCTGGGGCATTCCGCCTTCACGCCTTGCGGAAGGGTGTGCAGGATGTCGTGAGAGAAACCGAGTTGCAGCTTCAGCGCGTCGCCCTGGACCTGGGCACGGAAGCCCACGCCAACCAGGTTGAGACGGCGTTCGAAACCCTTGCTGACACCGGTCACCATATTATTGACCAGTGCGCGCACGGTGCCCGACATCGCCTTGGCGTGACGGGAATCGTTCGCGACAGCAAACGTCAGTTGATTGTCTTCCTGGCGGACGTGGACGTCGCCAGTGAGTTCTTGGGTGAGAGTGCCCAAAGGACCCTTCACCACGATCTGACCAGCGCTGATCGTGGCTTCGACGCCCTGAGGCAGCTCGACGGGATACTTGGCTATGCGGGACATGTGATGAATCTCCTTATGCCACGTAGCACAGCACTTCGCCGCCGACGCCAGTGGCGCGGGCCTTGCGATCAGTCATGACGCCACGGGGAGTGGACACGATGGCCACGCCCAGACCGTTCATGACTTGCGGGATGGCCTTGGCACCCTTGTAGATACGCAGACCGGGACGCGAGACGCGGTCGATGCGCTCGATCACAGGGCGGCCGGCGTAATACTTCAGGGTAATTTCGAGTTCGGGCTTGGCCTGCTCGCCGTTGACCTTGAAGTCTTCGATGTAGCCTTCGTCCTTCAGCACAGCGGCAATGGCCGCCTTCAGCTTGGAGGAGGGCATGGTGACCGACGTCTTGTTGACTTGCTGCGCGTTGCGCACGCGGGTCAACATGTCGGCGATGGGATCGCTCATGCTCATGTATGTATCTCCTACCAGCTGGCCTTGGTCATGCCGGGAACTTCGCCACGCATTGCCATTTCACGCAGCTTGTGACGGGTCAAACCGAACTTGCTGAAAACGCCGCGCGGACGGCCGGTGACAACGCAGCGGTTGCGCTGGCGGGTCGGGTTGGAATTGCGCGGCAGCTGTTGCAGCTCCAGGCGGGCCTGGTAGCGCTCTTCGTCAGATTTGGACTGATCGTCGATGATCGCCTTGAGGGCCGCACGCTTGGGAGCGTACTTTTCAGCCAGCTTGGCGCGCTTGATATCGCGATTGATGAGGGAAAGTTTTGCCACGTCATCGCCCCTTAGTTGCGGAACGGGAAACTGAAGGCGGACAGCAGTGCCTTGGCTTCCTCGTCGGTCTTGGCGCTGGTGGTGATGCTGATGTTCATACCACGGACAGCGTCGATCTTGTCGTACTCGATTTCAGGGAAAATGATCTGTTCCTTGACACCGATGTTGTAGTTGCCACGGCCGTCGAATGCACGACCGGAAATACCGCGGAAGTCACGCACGCGCGGCAGGGCAACGGCGACCAGGCGATCCAGGAATTCGTACATGCGCTGACCACGCAGCGTGACCATGCAACCGATCGGATAGTTCTCGCGGATTTTGAAGCCCGCGATCGCCTTCTTGGTCTTCGTGACGACAGGCTTCTGGCCGGAGATCTTGGTCAGATCGGCGACAGCATGTTCGATGACCTTCTTGTCGGCAACCGCTTCAGACACACCCATGTTCAGGGTGATCTTCGTAATGCGGGGCACTTCCATCACGCTCTTGTAGCCAAACTTGGCCTGCAGGTCGGCAACGACCTTGCTACGGTAAAACTCTTGTAAACGAGCCATGTTCTATCGCCCCTTACGCCTTCGCGCCAACGACAGCGCCGTTGGAGCGGAATACACGGACCTTCTTGCCATCGACCACCTGAACGCCGACGCGATCGCCCTTGCCCGTTTCCGGGTTGAACAGCGCGACGTTGGAGATGTGGATGGGCATGGTCTTGTCGATGATGCCGCCTTGGGTGCCCGCCATGGGGTTGCCCTTGACGTGCTTCTTGACGACGTTGATGCCTTCGACCAGCACGTGGTCGGCATCGACGCGGCTCAGCACCGTGCCGCGACGCTTTTTATCGCGCCCGGTCAGAACGATGACTTCGTCGCCTTTACGGATTTTTTCCATGTTGCGCTCCTTACAGCACTTCTGGAGCCAAGGACACGATCTTCATGAACTTTTCGGTACGCAATTCGCGCGTGACCGGTCCGAAGATACGAGTGCCGATGGGTTCCAGTTTGGCGTTGAGCAGAACGGCGGCATTGCCACCGAACTTGATCAGTGAGCCGTCCTTGCGGCGAACGCCCTTAGCGGTACGAACCACTACTGCGTTGTAGATTTCGCCTTTCTTGACGCGCCCGCGGGGGGCCGCTTCCTTGATGCTCACCTTGATGATGTCACCGATAGCGGCATAACGGCGCTTCGAGCCGCCCAACACCTTGATGCACATGATGGAACGTGCACCCGTGTTGTCGGCCACGTCGAGCGTGGTCTGCATTTGGATCATGATTTTTCCTGTTCCAACTTAGTCGCGATGCGCCACCACCATTGATGACGCCACGCAGCCAGTCTTGGTCCCGTCAGTTTGCCTGCCGAGCCCAAAAGCCCGGCCCGGCAAAAGCCTGGGTTGAAATCTTGCCTGGTTTACGACCGGTTTACTGAAAAAGAAAGCCGGCACATGAACCCGCAATAACTGCCTTGCTGCTGGTTGCCTTGCAAGTTTTAGCGACCCGTAGCCCGGGCGAAAACTTAAAAAAGCAAGACGACAATAATAACGTGTCCGGCATTTGCAAGCAAGGGGTGAAAGCCGAAATTTTGAAGAGGCGTTGCAAGCCGGCCACCGCTGATGCTTGACCAATCAGCTGTCGACGAAGTCGCCCTCGGTTTCTTCGGCCGGAGACTCGAAGCGTTCGCTCTGGGGCAACAGCACACCGTATTCCAACAGAAGGGCGGCCGTCGCAGCGTTGGGTACGTCGTGCGCGTAGATCTTAACGCCCTGTCCGATGGCCGCTTCGGTGATCGCGACAATGAGCTGCGTGGCGCCCGGGCTTTCGAGCAGACCGGAGATCAGGTCGCCTCCCAGCTTGATATAGCGGATAACCACCTTGTGCAGGCGCAGCAAGGCGGCGGGCTGCTCGGCAAGGCGCCGCACACCCACGCCAACGCCGGCCCGGGCCGCAAGTGCCGAGAAGGCATCGAGTTCGTCCGGGTAAGCGACGAAACCATGCGCATCGATCTCGAACACCAGTCGCTGCATCTGAGCAGGCGTCGCCTTGCTCAGGACAAGGACGCGCTCAATATCCGACAGGAAGTCTGCCTGCACCAGTGAAGCGAGGGATATACGCAGCGCCAGATTGCCGGGATGATGGGCCACCCACTGCAGTCCCAACTCGACCGCGCGCAAGTCGCAGGCGCCGGACAGACCCAGTCGAACGGCGGGCGGCATGAAGAGATAGCCCGAGATCGCCGCGCCGCCGTCTTCGGCATCGCGCAGCATGAGCAGGGCCTCGTGACGATCACGCGTGTCGTCATCGCGATAGCGCGCTTCTTCGACCGACAGTTCCAGGCGGTCATCCCGCAGAGCGTCTTCAATCAGCTTCTTCCACGCGGTTTCACCGGTAGCGCCGCCGGTCGGCGAAGACCGGTAACTGCTGGAAGCCAGATACTCGACCTCGTCGTGACCGGCGTTCTCAGCCCGCATCAGCCCATGGTCCAGGCGGGCAAGCACCTTCCCGACATCACAGCCCGGCGCGTAATCAGTGAGGGCGTAGCTCCAACGACAGAGACGGTCGTCGGCCGTACGCACCCGCAAAGAATCCAGCACCTGGCGCAACGCCTGAATCAGGTCAGTGGTGTCGGGACCATCGTAGCCAGCCAGCAGCACGACGAAATCCGAACCATTCAACCGGGCCAGTTGAGGCGCGGGGCGATCGGGATCGCGGCCGGTCGCCAGCACGCGGGTGACCGTATCTCCGACCTGGCGCAGCCAGGCGTCGGCCTCGCGCCGGTCATGGAGCGCGTTGATGGCGGACAGATCGCGCTGCCGGAATATGAGGACATGGCCGTAGGCGACGGCGTTGGTTTCTTCGGCGTTGGCGTAGGGGCTGGAGTTACCGCTTACGTTGGCATCGGCCTGCAAATTACGCCGCAACTCGTTGATGAAATACTTTCGATTCGCGACACCGGTCACGTCATCGGAATTCAGTTCGACTTGCAGCGTTTCGATCTGGCGGCTCTGTTCGTCTGACGTGGCCCGTACGCGTTCGCGGACGGATTCGATGATGGAGCGCGTCTGGGCCAATTCCTTCATCCGTATCCCTGTGGACGGCGCCCGCGTGCCAATATCAGGCGTGCCTTCCGCGATGGCTCGGACCTGTTCAGAAATTTCAAGCTTGAGGGCACGCTTCAGCCAACGAATCAGGAAGACCGCGAAGATGGCCCACAGAATGCCGGCGCCCACGACCAACAGAAAGACTCGCAGGCTGCTGCTCCACAGGGACAGCCGTGCATAAAGATCGTTCGTTGTAACGGCAAGGTCGCCAACCTGTGTCCAGCCGTCGCTGATGGCGCGCTGCGCGACCGGTGTTTCGAGAGGCAGCCAATTGCCAAACCAGGTGGGCACCCCCGCCGCGTTCGAAGCCGGCGCATTTCGCTCAAACAGCACTTCGCCTTCGGGTCCCGTCAGACGAATGTTGAGAAACTGTCCGCTGTCGAACAGCGCCGACATAAGCAGTTCGCGCGTGACCGGATCCTGATTGTCAGGTTGCGAGAGCGACAGTGCCAACGACGATGCAGCATTTTCGCTTTGCGACTGCAGTTGGGCATTCAGATAGTCCCGCGCCCCGTCAATACTGAACATCAGCGTACCCACCAGAATGCAAAGAATCGCGACTGTCACGCTGAGGAGAAGCTGCTTGAGTAAAGACATTTTCTTCTTTTGCCTAAAGATAAAGAACCAATAATCCGAACACAACGCCGGTCGCACTACGGCTGAAAGCCTTCTTCCTGCATGCGCGCCAACAAGCCGCGCCACCGGCTGATGCGCTCAACCGATGCGGGCGCGGCGCCGGCCACGTAAATCCCCTGCGCATTGAAGCTGAATACCGGCGTCAGGTCACGGCGCTGGCTGGCCGGGACAACGCTGCCTACGAGGTTGTCCAGCACTAAAGGGTCGGAATTGGGGGTTTCGTAGTAGCCCAGCACCATGTGGGCAATACTCTGATTGCTGCCCATTCCACCCAGGCGTGCCCGTACGTAGACAAGCCGCAGTTTGTCCGCCGGTACCCCAAGATGGACCAGCGAAAAATACTTGCCGATGACAAAATCTTCGCAATCACCCCACCGCTTTCCCAGGGTTTCCAGCGGCGTGGCCCAGTAATCAGTCTGGCCCCAGATATTGCTGTCTTCCCCACCACGCACCGCAGTATTCCAGAAATCGTTGACCTGCCGCAGCTTGCGGCTCTCGGCTTCTGGAGCCGCCGTAGCGAGCATATTCAGCCACTGTGAGAGGGCGGCAGCCCCACTGGAGCCAAAGCGCTGGGAAGCATGCTGCTGAACCCGAGCGGCATCGAACTGCAATGCAACCGCGTGAGGGAGTGCTGCAGTCGCCAGTACGAGCCCCAGCGTTGCGGCAAGGACCGACTGCCTCAAGCGACGGC
>JAEWFK010000008.1 GCA_023388835.1 Pseudomonadota bacterium
GCCCGGTCGCGTCCATCGGTAGAGTCACGCGCCGGTTTCTACGCGTGACGAGAGGCTCCCTGCCCCAGAAGCCGGTCGACGTATTGCCCGACGCCGGCCTGCACATCGCGGAAGGGCCTGTCATAGCCTGCAGCGCGCAACTGGGTCAGATCGGCCTGGGTGTGGCTCTGATAACGGCCCTTGAGGTCGTCAGGAAATGGAATGTAGCGCAGCAACCCTTGCGTCACTTGATCTTCCAGGGACAACTCGGCCTCGCCTCGTGAGCGCCGTATGCGGTTGACCACACTGGAAGCGACATCGTTGAACGGTTGCGCCCGGCCCGTGCCGCAATTGAAGACACCAGAGACTTCAGGATGATCGATGAAGTGGAGATTCACGTCGACGACATCGTCTACGTGAATGAAGTCGCGCATCTGGCCCCCGTCGGCATAACCGTCCCATCCTCCGAACAAGCGTACGTGGCCGCCTTGCATGAATTCATTGAAATTGTGAAAGGCGACCGACGCCATACGGCCCTTGTGCTGCTCATGAGGACCATAGACGTTGAAGTAGCGCAGACCCACAACCGGCGCGGCAAGATCACGCATGCGGCGCCGCAGGACCTGGTCAAAAAGATACTTTGAGTATCCGTAGACGTTCAGTGGCGCCTCGTGGGCAGGGTCTTCGGCGTACACCGGTCCGGCACCATACACGGCGGCCGAGGAGGCATATACAAAGGGGATACGTCGGTTCTGGCATAACTCGAAGAGCTCGAGCGTGACCCGGTAGTTATTGTCCAGCATATAGCGCCCGTCGCGCTCAGTGGTGTCCGAACACGCACCTTGGTGCAGGACGGCATCCACACCGGACAAATCACCTTGCCTGACCCTCAGGCGAAAGTCGTCCTTGTGCTGATAATCAGCGATTTCGCAGCCGACCAAATTGCGGAATTTGTCGCCTTCAGTTAGGTCGTCCACGACCAGGATATCGGTATGGCCGCGGCGGTTCAGGCCTCGGACGATGTTGCTGCCGATGAAACCGGCGCCACCGGTCACTACGATCATGATAGTTCTCCTGCTGTAACGACTGAAGTGCCCAGCTTGCCCACAACAATGCCGCCTGCCCGGTTGGCCCATCCAACCGCCTCTTCCCAGCTCAACCCGGCGGCCCGCGCCACGGCCAGTGTCGCCAGCACCGTGTCTCCCGCGCCGGACACGTCGAACACTTCGTGTGCCTGGGCGTCGATATGATGCCGCCCGGCCGCCGTGAAGAGCGTCATGCCCTGTTCCGAACGCGTGATGAGAATGGCTTCCAGCTGCAGATCTACGCGCAGATCCTGCGCCCGCTGTTCGAGGTCGGCTTCATCTTTCCAGGCCCCCACCGCCTGCGACATTTCCAGACGATTCGGCGTAATGATCGTTGCGCCGCGATAACGCTCATAGTCATGTCCCTTGGGGTCCACGAGGACCGGCAGCGCCGCTTCGCGGCATAGGCCGATGAGCTCCTGCACTCGAGAGAGGCTGCCCTTGGCATAGTCGGACAGCACGACTACATCGCGGCATGCCATCGCTTGGCCCGCGCTGCGCATCAAGGCGTTCAGCCCGCCGTCATTGGGCGGTTCCTCGAAGTCGACACGCAGCAGCTGCTGCTGACGCCCCAGCACCCGCAGCTTCAAGGTGGTCGGCATGGTTGCATCAGCCACCAACTGCGCCTGTATCCCTTCTTGGCGAGCCAGGGCGCCGATCGTCTCACCCGCTTCATCGTTGCCTATCAAACCCATCAGCGCAGCTTGAGCACCCAGTGCGACGATGTTCCGCGCCACGTTGGCCGCTCCGCCCAGACGGTCTTCCCGGCGGGCGACCCGCACGACCGGCACAGGCGCTTCCGGCGAGATTCGCTCGACCTCGCCAAACCAATAGCGATCCAGCATCACGTCGCCGATCACCAATATCTTCGTTCCGCGCGCTCGTTCTGCGGGGAATGCCTTCATTTGATCTCTTCCAGGCGTCTAGGTTGATAAGTCTCCCACCCGTTGCAGCCGGGGCACTGCCAATAGAAGTTCCGCGCCTCGAAGCCGCAAGTCTGGCATGCATAACGGTCCAGCCGCTGAGTATGGCGGTGGATGATGGAGCGCAGCAGGCTGAAGTCGGCGCCGGCCGCGATTTCAAGGACGGCAGACGGGGCGGGTTGATCGGTGGCCGTGCCAGCTGTGCCCTGTGCCGGCTGAGAGTAGTCCAGTGGACGGGTTTCACCGGACGCAAGCTCGACTTCAAGGAGACGATCAAGCCCCAGCATGGAAGGCTGCGAACGCAGAGCGTCACGCGCGAAAGCCCATGCCGGACGATGACCGTGCTGGCTTCGAATCTCACGGAACAGCACGTTGAACACATCGAGGGAGGGATGACGGGCGTAATGGTCACGCAAAAGTTGCAGACCCTCGGGGGCTTGGCCGAGTTTCCGGTAGGATTCGAGGATATCGGCCGCAACGAGGCTCGCATATGCCGGGGCAATGTCCAGAATCGAGGTGAGATACTGGCGCTCGCCCTCGGCGTTATCCTGCATGGCGGCCAGCCGGGCCCGAAGAATGGCGATACGCACCTGCGATGCCGTGCTTCCCTTGTCCTTGCGCAGTTCGCGCGCCGCGTTGTCGGCGGCGTCGAGGGCGGCTTCAGCCGCGCGGGCGTCAAGGTTTTTTCCGGACATGGCTGCCAGCGCCATCTCGCAGTGGTAATGGACCAACTGGGGTACGGGCTCGTCTACGAGCGCACGCAAGCGCTTGACTGCCTCGATCGCGCGCGGCCAGTCATGCTCCGACTCATAGATACGAATCAGCGCCCGCACCGCAGGCACGGCATAACGGGTGTCGAGCACGGCTTCAAAGGCCAGTTCGGCGCGATCCAACATACCCGCCTTCAGGAAATCCTGGGCCAGCTCGTGTTGTGCGGCTTCGCGATCAGCCTGCGGAAGGTCAGATCGGGACAGCAAGCTCTGATGCACACGGATCGCCCGTTCCATTTCGCCGCGGCGACGGAACAGGTTGCCGAGCGCAAAATGCAGCTCGGTAGTTTCAGGGTCGAGCTTGGCGACCTCGACGAAGGCGTCGATGGCGCGATCAGGCTCTTCGTTTAAAAGAAAATTCAGTCCCTTGAAGTAGGAATTGGGCAGAGAGCGCGTTTCAGACAGCATCTGCCGGAAGTCGACACGGGCGGCAATCCAGCCCAGCGCGAACAGAAGGGGCACAAAAATGAGCCACCACGTTTGAAAATCCACGTTGGTCCTTTGTCTTGCAGCGGAAGCTTATAGCGGTGCGAGCGGCGCGACCGTTTCGGGGGCGACGGCGGCTTCTTGCGGCGTGACCGGCTGCCGGTGTTTCTCTTCCAAACGCGCAAGGTCCCGGCGCAGTCGCGCGGCTTCGCGCCGGCGGCGGACGATGGCGGGCGCTGTGATCAACAGCCCAAAGATCGCGCCCAGCACGAACGTCGCCAGCATGACGACGATCAGCGGGACGTCGGAGATGACGTGATCGGCAAAGAAGCTGACGTCGACCGGCCCCGTGTTCTTCAGGGCAAACAACAGAACGACGACAAACACGACGAGCCGCAGAATCCAGACCAGATACCGCATACGACACTCCAGGGATGCAGAATCATTCAATTGTACGGGGAAACAGCGGCGCACCTGCACATTGCCGGCGCCAGGCAGGAGCGCATAAAAAAAGAAAGCTCCCGTTTCCGAACTGTGCCGCCGAGGCGTAACGGTTCATCTACGGGAGCTTACCCTGCCTGCGAACGTCAGCAGTTGATGATGTGACGGTCGAGGTCAGCAGGAGCGAAGCTGGCCTCGTTGGCCGGATCGTCGCCCGACGCGGAATCCACGCGTTCGCGCAGTTCCTTGCCCGCCTTGAAGTGAGGCACCTGTTTGCCAGGGACCATCACTTTCTCGCCGGACTTGGGATTGCGGCCAATGCGTGGAGAGCGCGCCGACAGCGAGAAACTGCCAAAACCACGAATCTCGATGCGCTGACCCGAGGCCAGGGCCTGGGTCATGGCCTCGAGCATGGTCTTGACCGCGATATCGGTGTCGCGAACCGCCAGCTGCGGATAGCGGCCGGCGAGTATCGCAATCAACTCGGACTTCGTCACGCGATCAACCGTCGTCGCGGGCCTGGTCCAGCTTGGCCTTCAGCAGCGCACCCAGGTTGGTGGTGCCGGAAGAGGCACTGGCTTCGGACATGCGCTGGATCGTCGTTGCGGTCTCAGCGCTCTCGCGGGCCTTGATCGACAGCTGGATCGAACGCGACTTGCGGTCGACGTTGAGGATCATGGCTTCGATTTCGTCGCCGGCCTTCAGGACCGTCGTGGCGTCTTCGACGCGGCCAACAGCCATTTCGGAGGCACGCAGATAGCCTTCGACATCAACCGACAGGGTCACGACAGCACCCTTGGGCTCAACCGACTTGACGATGCCCTGGACCACATTGCCCTTATCGTACGTGGCAACGTAGTTGTTGAAGGGGTCGCCTTCCAGTTGCTTGACGCCAAGGGAGATGCGCTCCTTGTCGGTGTCGATTGCCAGCACAACGGCGTCGATCTCGTCGCCCTTCTTGAAGTTGCGTACGGCTTCTTCGCCGGACTCGCTCCAGGAGAGGTCGGACAGGTGGACCAGGCCGTCGATGCCACCAGGCAGACCGACGAACACGCCGAAGTCGGTGATCGACTTGATGGCGCCGTGGACCTTGTCGCCACGCTTGAAGTTGATCGAGAACTCTTCCCAGGGGTTCTGACGGCACTGCTTCATGCCCAGGG
>JAEWFK010000023.1 GCA_023388835.1 Pseudomonadota bacterium
TACGTGGCTACCCGGGCTTGCGAGCGGTAGAACAGCGGCTCTGGACCTTGGCGGAAGAAGCACTGGGCCATGCAGCGCCCGACCTGGACATGGCCGCCTATACGCAAGGCCTCATGGATCTCGGTTCGCAAGTCTGCACCCGAAGCAAGCCGCAATGCGCCCAATGCCCCCTGGCGGCCGACTGCGTGGCGAACCAGCACGGCTTGCAACCGTCGCTTCCGGAACGACGGCCGCGCCGTGCGACGCCCGAGCGGCGCTGCGCCATGCTGATCCTGCATGCCGAAGGCCACGTCCTGCTCGAGAAACAGCCGGACCATGGCCTGTGGGGCGGCCTCTGGAGCTTGCCGCGATACGATAGCTCGGAAGAACTGGTGGAAGCCTGCAGGACCATGGGCGTAAATGCGACCGAAAACGGCCGTATGGCCGGCTTCGTGCATACCTTCACGCATTTCCGCCTGCACATCGAACCGTGGCGGCTGGAAACATCATATTTCTGTGCCGAGCCCGACTCTCCGCGAGACTGGATCGCCTTCGAACGGCTTGCGGACACCGCCGTTCCTGCGCCGGTGCGCGGCCTGCTCGATACGCTGACTCAGGCCTAGTTGCGCCCGGGGCGATATCGGCTGATGCTCATGAGTATTCCGCCCGCCACCCCCAAGGTCAGCAGTGCGGTCCCTCCGTAACTCATGAAAGGCAGGGGTACGCCGACGACGGGCAGAATGCCGGTGACCATCCCGATATTCACGGACACGTAGACGAAAAACATCATGGACATGGCGCCCGCCAGCAAGCGGCCATACTGCGTGCGGGCCTGCTGAGCGATGTGCAGCCCGCGCACGATCAACAGGCCGTAAAGCACCAGAATCATGATGCCGCCGTAAAGGCCGAATTCTTCCGCGAACACGGCAAAGATGAAGTCGGTCGTGCGCTCGGGGATGAAGTCCAGATGAGACTGGGTGCCCATCATGTAGCCCTTACCATAGACGCCGCCGGAGCCAATGGCGATCATCGACTGTATGGTGTGAAACCCCTTACCAAGCGGATCGACGGTAGGGTCCAGCAGCGTACACACACGGTACTTCTGGTATTCGTGCAGCACTACCCAGTCGACGCCCGGCCGGCAGAGCTGCTCTTCGTAGTAGAGCAACGAGCCGATGCCCAGCGCCCCTGCGATAAAAATCGGCAGCAGCAGACGGAAGGACAGACCACCGAAATAGATCACGAAAAATCCGGTGGCAAACACGAGCAGAGCTGTGCCCAGATCCGGTTGACGCACAATGAGCACAAAGGGAACGGCCAGCAGCAGCGCAGCCAGCAGGAAGTCGCGGATGCGCAGATTGCCCTGGTTCTTGTGAAAGTACCAGGCCAGCATCATGGGAACTGAGATCTTCAGCATCTCGGAAGGCTGGATGCGCACGAAGCCCAGATCGAGCCAGCGTGTCGCGCCCTTGCTCGTCTCGCCAAAGAATTCCACCCCAAGCAACAAGACGACCCCCAGGACATATACATAGGGAGACAGCCGGATCAGCAGGGGCGGCGGCAACGCCGCAGCTATCCACATTGCCACGAAAGCGATCAAGAAATTGCGGGCCTGGTCTGCGAAGCGCCAATCCGTGCCCCCCACAGCGGAATGCATGATGGTGAGCCCGAGCACCGCCATGATGACGAGCAAGGCGAGCAACGGCCAATCGAAAGCCGTAAGCACCCTCACCCCCCGTTGCAGAGCTCTTTTCAATTCCCACTCCTGAGCTGTATGCGCAAGGCCGGTTGAGGCGGGACCGCCGGAACGACGGTCGAAGGGTCATTCGACACCGGTTCGACGGGGGGCAGGTCGGCGGGAGCGACAACCGCGTCAGGGGACTCCCCACCCACGCCTTCTTCGCCCGGTTCCATCGTGATTGCCGGCTGGTGCGCCACCGTCATCCCCCGAGTTCGGCGCGCCTCGACACGCTCGGGGGCGAGCCAGAAGTCAAAGACCTTGCGTGCTATGGGCGCCGCCGCCGTGGTGCCCCAGCCTCCGTTCTCGACAATGAGCGCCACCGCGATTTGCGGGTCTTCCATGGGAGCGTACGCCATGAAGAGCGAGTGGTCACGCAGGCGTTCATCGACCGCCGCGGCATCGTAGCGGGCACCGCGCAGACTGTAGACCTGAGCCGTCCCTGTCTTGCCGGCCGCTTGATACGACGCGCCCTGGAATACGCGGCGCGCGGTGCCCTTGCGGATGACGTCGACCATGGCGTCGCGGATGACCGCCAGGTTCTCGGGCTTCAGAGGAATGGTATGGGACGGCTCGGTGACGGTCTTGATCGTCTCGTCGCTACGAGGCCAATGGACCAGATCCACCAGATGGGGACGCATATAAACGCCATCGTTGGCCAGCACCGCCGTGGCTTGCGCAAGCTGCAGCAAGGTAAAGGAGTTGTAGCCCTGCCCCACTGCCACGGAAACGGTCTCGCCCGCATACCAGCGCTGCTGGGCCGGTTTCTTGTAGGCGTTACGCTTCCATTCGGTGGAGGGCAGCACCCCCCGCCGCTCCCCGTCAAGATCAATGCCGGTGCGCTGGCCGAAACCGAACTGCTTGGCGAAGTCGTGCAGGGCATTCACGCCGATCTCCGGGCCCAGCGAGAAAAAATAGGTGTCCGACGACACGACTATCGCTCTGTGCATGTCGGTCGGGCCGTAGGCCGCGCCGCCGGCATTGCGGAAGCGCTGGCCGCCGAACTCGAAGTAGCCCGGGTCTTGAATGCGATCGGTCGCGTTGCGCTTGCCCAGCTCGAGGGCTGCGAGGCCTACGAAAGGCTTATAAGTGGACCCAATGGGGTAGGTGCCCGTCAGCGGCCGATTCACCAAGGGATGATCGGGTGATTCATTGAGCCGTTTCCAGTTCTCGACGTCGATGCCGTCGATGAAGAGATTCGGGTCGAAGGACGGCGCCGACACGAAGGCCAGCACTTCGCCGGTTGGCGGATGGATCGCCACCAGCGCACCCCGTCGTCCTTCGAACTCCTGCTCTATCGCCTTCTGCAAATGAATATCCAGTGAGAGGCGCAGATTGGCTCCCGGCACAGGGTCTATCCGGCTGAGGGTCCTGACAGGCCGTCCCGATGCCGTGACCTCGACCTCCTCCACGCCCGTGCGCCCGTGGAGCACTTCTTCCCAGGTCTTTTCTATCCCCTGCTTCCCGATGACCTGTGTGCCGCGATAGTTGCCGATATTGCCTTTTTCTTCCAGCGTCTGGAGATCGGCCTCAGAAATTCTGCCCACATAGCCGAGAACGTGGGCGGCGGTTTCGCCGTGGGGATACTCGCGCACCCAGCGGGCGCTGAGCTCCACACCAGGAAAGCGCCAGGCATGAGCGGCGAACCACGATGCCTCGTCGTCGTTAAGATTATTGCGCAGCAATATGGTGCTGTAACGCCCGTTCTGGTTCACGTTCTGAAGGAACCGACGCCGATCCCGCGGGCTGACATCGACCAACGCTGAGACGTCGTCCAGCAAGACATCGAGCGAGCGATCCACTTTGGCGGGCACGACCGAAAGCGTATAGTCCCGGAGATTGCTGGCGAGCACGATCCCGTTGCGATCGACAATCTCGCCGCGCCGCGGCGGAATCGGAACAACGGTGATCCGGTTCTGATCGGCGCGCGCCGACAGCCAGTCGTAGCGCACGACCTGCAGGTGCCAGAGGCGCGCCCCCAATATACAGAAGCACAGAAGCGCGAAAATACCGGCAACCCACACGCGCAGCGTCATACGCTTGCGCTGCAGCTGGTTGGTCTTCTTGAATTCAAACATGCCGTGCGCCCGCGCTCAGACGGCGCTGCCGTCGCCTTCCTCATGTCGGCGCTGCGGCATTTGCAACAGCACATCGACCAACGGCCACAACAGGGCCATGAGGATTGCGGACCACAGCCAGCCCCAGCCCAGCCATTCGCCCGCCAGCCAGCCTTCGATGAGGCGGCTGGCGGATTTCGCCACCACGAAGATAGGCAACATGTGAATGCACTGGACCACGGAGTTGAATCGTTGCAGGCGGCGCGAAAGGACCAGCGTGCCATACGCGGCCAGCGTATAAGTGAGCGCATGAGCGCCCAACAGGCTTCCGTCCTGCACGTCCATCAGCAAGCCGAAGAGAAATGCGGACGCCATGCCGATGCGTTGCGGCTCGTTCAGACACCAGTAGGCGATGACGAGCAATAACAAGTCCGGCGCCGGCTCCCAGACCCGCCATGGCAACAGGGAGAACAGCCATACGAGAATGATGGTGAGCCAGATGAAGCCGGAACTGGCAGCGAGGCGGAAGGGCTTGCTGTCGATCGGCTCAAGCGACGACAGGCCCGCCCCCTTGCGGGTGATCTCGACCCGGACACGACGCGCCGCCATTACTGTGCCCCCTTGCCCAAGCTATCCAGCGCTTCTTCATGCCGGCGCGCCACGTCGACATCTACCTGGAGAACGAGAAAATGCCGATGCCGCTCGGGATGCGCCAGAGGCGAAGCGACGGCCATGGCGAATCCCGTAGCCGAGTCGCGATGCACGCTGTCCACCTGTGCAACGGACAGCCCTGCGGGAAAGAGGCCGCCAATCCCGCTGGTAACGAGTTCATCGCCGGGCTCTATATCCGCCGCGGCGGTGAGATAGCGCACTTCCATGCGCCCGTCGGCCCCGCCGCCGAAAGCGATCAGCCTCAGTCCGTTACGCAGGATCTGCACAGGAATGGAGAGCTTGTCGTCAGTGATGAGCGCCGCCTCGGCGGTGAAGGGTGTCACCCGAACGATCTGTCCGACCACGCCGCCTTCATCGATCACGGGCATGCCCGGCTGTATGCCACTGTTGCTGCCCTTGTTGAAGACGAGGTGATGATTGTAGGCACTGGTGGGTTCGAAGAGCACTTCGACCGCGATGGAAGGCTGAGTGACGGTATCCGGAACGTTGAGCAGCCGTCGCAACTGTTCGTTTTCGGCCGCGAGCTGCGCGGCATGGGTGGCCATTTGCGCCAGCTCTATGCGCTGACGCTGCAGCCCTTCTTTCTCGATGTGCTTTTCGTTGGCTGCGTCGATCCAGCCTTTGACGCGTTCCACGCCGTCGCGCGGCGCGAGCATGATGCGCTGAAAGGGATAAAGCAGCACGGAAACACCCTGCCGCACAGGCTCCAGGGTGTTCCAGCGGGCATCAACCAGTAATAATGCGAGCGCAAGAAAGGCCAGGGCGAACAGCCGCAGCTCGACTGTCGGACCGTGCTTGAACAACTTCAGCGAGCCGTTTTCCTGCATGAGTCTGTAGAACCTGCCACCGTGACCAGTGGCGTACGTGGCTATGCAATGCCGCGATCAATCGTAAATGAAGACGCTGCCCAATTTCTCGAGGTGCTCGAGCGCTTCGCCGCACCCGCGTACCACGCAGGTGAGCGGGTCTTCGGCGACCACCACCGGCAGCCCGGTTTCTTCTTGCAGCAGACGGTCCAGATCGCGCAGCAGCGCGCCGCCACCGGTCAGGGCGATACCCTTGTCGGTGATATCGGCACCCAGTTCGGGCGGCGTCTGTTCAAGACCTGTCTTGACGGCGGATACGATCTGGTTGAGCGGGTCGGTGAGGGATTCCAGAATCTCGTTGGAAGAGACTGTGAAGCTGCGCGGCACGCCTTCGGAGAGATTGCGCCCCTTGACTTCCAGTTCCTTGATCTCGGAGCCGGGGAAGGCCGAGCCGATTTCCTTCTTGATCAGTTCCGCGGTGGGTTCGCCGATCAGCATGCCGTAGTTGCGACGGATGTAATTGATGATGGATTCGTCGAACTTGTCGCCGCCCACGCGCACCGAACCTTTATAGACCATTCCGCCCAGCGAGATGATCGCCACTTCGGTGGTGCCGCCGCCAATATCCACGACCATGGAACCGCTGGCATCGGACACCGCGAGCCCCGCGCCGATGGCCGCCGCCATGGGCTCTTCAATGAGGTAGACCTGGCTGGCGCCGGCCCCAAGCGCCGATTCGCGGATGGCGCGGCGCTCGACCTGGGTTGAACCACAAGGCACGCAGATGATGATGCGCGGGCTGGGGGCGAACATGCTGCGGGGATGCACCATGCGGATGAACTGCTTGAGCATCTGCTCGGTGACGGTGAAGTCGGCGATCACGCCGTCTTTCATGGGCCGAATGGCTTCGATGTTGCCGGGCACACGACCCAGCATCTGTTTGGCCTCGCGCCCCACCGCCTGAATGATCTGCTTGCCGCCGGGACCGCCTTCCTGCCGGATGGCCACGACCGAGGGCTCATCGAGCACGATGCCTTTCCCGCGAACGTAAATCAAAGTGTTGGCGGTACCGAGATCGATCGCCATATCGCTGGAGAAATAACTGCGGAGGAATCCGAACATGGGGGCCAGTGGGTCTAATGTGGAGAATTCGGCGCGGCCGGGCATGGGAGCGCTGAAAAAGCGCTGCATCCGAGAGAATGCCGGACCATCCGATCAAACGAAGAATGATAACTTATAATTGCCGGTCGTTAGGATAGAACAACGGCCTTCCTTAACCCCTTGCGTGACGATTCATTTCCAAGCCGGCCCATCCTTCAGTCAAGATACCCATGGCAATTTCCGAGAAAGACGTGACCCGCATCGCCCGGCTCGCGCGTATAGAGCTTTCGGCCGAAGAGACGGCCCGGACTCAACAGGATCTCAGCAGAATCCTCGATCTGATGGCTCGCCTGCAAGCGGTCGATACCCAGGGCGTTGAACCCATGGCGCATCCCCTGTCTGCGCATCAGGACATCCGGCTGCGGCTGCGGGACGATACCGCCGCGTCCGCCCAAACGGAAGAGCAGCGCAGCTCACTGATGTCGAACGCGCCCGCTCAGGCCGATGGCCTCTTCCTCGTGCCCACGGTCATCGAGTAAAACGCATGGCAAAACTTCCTCTGCACACCCAGTTTCCCAGCATCCGCGCGTTGCGCGCCGCGCTGGACTCCCGCGCCCTGAGCGCCACCGAACTCGCGCGCAGCGCGCTGGAGTCGGTCGAGGCCCATGCGTCGCTCAACGCCTTTTTGCATGTGGACGCCAGTCTGACCCTGGAGCAGGCCATGGCGGCGGACCAAGCCCTGAAAGCCGGCAACGCCGCTTCCTTGGCGGGCGTGACCCTCGCTCACAAAGACGTCTTCGTCACGCGGGGCTGGCGCAGCACCGCCGCCAGCCGCATGCTGGCCCAATACACCAGCCCCTTCGACGCGAGCGTCGTGAGTCGTCTGTCCGAGGCCGGCGCAGTGTCGCTGGGCAAGCTGAACTGCGACGAATTCGCCATGGGCTCGGGGAACGAGACCTCGGCATTCGGCCCTGTGCTCAATCCCTGGGACCACAATGCCGTACCGGGGGGCTCCTCGGGCGGCTCGGCAGCCGCCGTGGCCGCCGGGCTCATTGTGGCCGCCACCGGTACGGACACCGGCGGCTCCATCCGCCAGCCGGCCGCGCTTTGCGGCGTTTCCGGAATCAAGCCGACCTACGGCACGGTCTCCCGCCTGGGCATGATCGCTTACGGTTCCAGCCTTGACCAGGCCGGCCCTATTGCGCGTCACGCGCAAGATCTGCTCGAAATTCTGGAGCCCATGACCGGGTTCGACCCGTTGGATTCCACGAGCCTCGAACATTGCGACGGCGAGCCGAACGCCGCCGGGCGCATCCGCCGCAGCTTCGATGCGGCCGTCGCTCAGCAGCAGAAAAATGGCAGCCGTCCGCTCGAAGGCTTACGCATCGGCGTACCGCGCGAATACTTCGGCGCGGGCTTGGCCCCGGAGGTCGCGCAGGCCGTCGAAGCCGCGCTGAAGACCTTCGAGGACCTGGGCGCCATCCGCGTGGAGATCAGCCTGCCGCGCACCGAGCTTTCCATCCCCGCCTATTACGTCATCGCTCCGGCGGAAGCTTCTTCCAACCTGTCGCGCTACGATGGTGTCCGCTACGGGCACCGCGCTGATCGCTATGGCGATCTCGAAGACATGACCAGCCGCTCGCGCTTCGAAGGCTTTGGGCCCGAGGTCCGCCGTCGCATACTGGCCGGCACCTACGTGCTATGCCATGGCTACTACGACGCCTACTATCTGCAGGCGCAGCGCGTCCGTCGCATGGTGACCAACGATTTCCAGCAAGCCTTCGCGCAACACTGCGACGTCATCATGGGGCCGGTCACGCCTTCCGTCGCCAAGCCGATCGGTGACAATCGCGAAGACCCCATTGCCGACTGGTTCTCCGACATCTATACGCTAGGCGTCAGCCTGGCCGGTCTGCCCGCCATGTCCGTGCCTTGCGGCTTCGGCGTCGAACGCCCGCTGCCGATCGGCCTGCAGATCATCGGCAATTACTTCGCAGAAGGCCGGCTGCTCGCGGTGGCCGATTGCTACCAACAGGCAACCGACTGGCATCAACGCACTCCGGGACAGCACTAATGGATTGGGAAATCGTCATCGGCCTGGAAACGCACGTCCAGCTTTCCACCGCATCCAAGATCTTTTCTGACAGCAGCACCCGCTTCGGCGCGGCACCGAACACGCAGGCCGATTTCCGTGACATGGCGCTGCCGGGCGCACTGCCCGCAATGAACCGTGGCGCGGTTGAGCGCGCGATCGTGTTCGGCTTGTCCGTCGGCGCAACGATCGCTCCCCGCTCGCATTTCGAGCGCAAGAATTACTTCTACCCCGACCTGCCCAAGAACTACCAGATCAGCCAGCTCGAAGTTCCCATCGTGCAGGGCGGGGCCATCCGCTTCTTCGTCGGCGACGAAGAAAAGACGGTCAACCTGACCCGCGCCCACCTCGAAGAAGACGCCGGCAAATCACTGCATGAAAACTTCACGGGTCCGCATGGCGAGTCCTCCACCGGTATCGACCTGAACCGGGCGGGCACTCCCCTGCTGGAAATCGTCACCGAACCCGAGATGCGGTCAGCGGCAGAAGCCGTGGCCTACGCGCGCACGCTGCATGGGCTGGTAGTCTGGCTGGGCGTCTGCGACGGCAATATGCAGGAGGGCTCCTTCCGCGTTGATGCCAACGTCTCGGTACGGCCCCGCGGCCAGCAGGAACTCGGCACCCGCTGCGAGATCAAGAACGTCAACTCCTTCCGTTTCCTCGAACGCGCCATTCAGTACGAAGTCCGGCGCCAGATCGAGTTGATCGAAGACGGCGGCAAGGTCACCCAAGAGACCCGGCTCTATGACGCCGACCGCGACGAAACCCGCAGCATGCGCAGCAAGGAAGACGCGAACGACTACCGCTATTTCCCGGATCCGGATCTGCCTCCGTTGGTCGTCGAGCCCGAATGGGTGGAACGGGTCCGCGCCGCCATGCCGGAACTTCCCTCACAGAAACGAACGCGTTTCGAGAGCGAACTGGGCCTGACTGCCTACGACGCTGCGCAACTCACCATGGATCGCGGCACTTCGGATTACTTCGAGAAACTGGCCGCGGCGCTGCCCCACGGCCAGGCCAAGCTGGCTGCGAACTGGGTACTGGGCGAACTGGCCGCCGCCTTGAATCGCGAAGAACTCGAGCTGGCCGACAGCCCGCTCGCGCCCGAACAGCTGGCCGCTTTGCTGAGCCGGATTGCAGACGGCACCATTTCCAACAAGATCGCTCGCGATGTCTTCGCCGCCATGTGGTCGGGCGAACATGATGGTAAGCCTGACGCGATCATCGAAGCCCGCGGTCTGAAGCAGATCAGCGACACCGGCGCCATCGGTGCCATGATCGATGAGGTGCTTGCGGCGCATCCGGCCATTGTCGAGGAATACCGCGCCGGGAAGCAGAAGGCCTTCAACTCCCTGGTGGGTCAGGTCATGAAGGCCGCCAAGGGCAAGGCCAACCCGCAACAGGTCAACGACCTGCTCAAGCAGAAGCTGGAATCCTAGACGCCGTAGCGTGATCGATAAGCCTGGACCGCCGCGCCATGCGCGGCCAGGCCGGCATCGCCCTCGATCAGCGCCATGATGTCCGCCAGCGAAGCGATGCTGACCACGGGAATTCCGTAAGTCTTTTCAACGTCCTGCACGGCGGAATGCGCTGACAAGGCGTCGTCCGGGCCCGCGCGTTCCATGCGATCAAGCGCGATCAGCACCGCGGCCGGCTCGGCGCCTGCCTGGCGGATGATCTGCACGGATTCACGTACCGAGGTGCCGGCAGTGATGACGTCGTCAATGATCACGACCTTGCCCTGCAGGGGCGCACCCACCAGCACACCGCCCTCGCCGTGATCTTTGGCCTCCTTGCGATTGAAGGCAAAAGGCACGTCGCGACCGCCCTGCCCGGGATGCCGCACCAGCGAAATGGCGGTCGCCGTGGACAAGGGGATGCCCTTGTAGGCAGGCCCGAAGAGCATGTCGAACTTGATACCGGAATCCAGCAGCGCCTGCGCGTAAAAGTCGGCCAGCGCACCGACAGATCGGCCGCTGTTGAAAAGCCCGGCATTGAAGAAATAGGGACTCAGCCGGCCCGATTTGACCTTGAATTCGCCGAAGCGAAGCACACCCTGTTCGAGCGCGAAGCGGACGAAGTCGCCGCGATTGCTTGCCGTTGCCATGCTGCCTGCCTGATTCAGGAAAAACCGTCATTATCCGACATATTCCGGCATTGCGAGACCGGGCACCCTCCATGCGTTAAAGTCCTGCTATCGATTCACGTATGCAGGACTCCATGCGCATCATCACCGCCAATCTGAACGGCATCCGTTCCGCCGTCACCAAAGGTTTCCTCGAATGGTTACCCGAACAAGACGCCGACTTCGTCTGCCTGCAAGAGCTGAAGGCTCAGGCCGCCAACATGACGGACGCCATGCTGGCCCCCTCGGGTTACCGGGGCTACTTCCACTATGCCTTGAAAAAGGGCTATAGCGGCGTCGGCGTCTATGCCCGCAAAGAGCCCAAGCAAGTCATAGTAGGCCTGGGCGTTCCGGAAATCGACGCCGAGGGGCGCTACCTGGAACTCGTCTACGATGGGCTATCGATTATTTCTGTCTACCTGCCGTCGGGTTCCAGCGGCGATCACCGACAAGCCGCCAAATTCGTCTTCATGGAAAGATTCTTCACGCACCTGGAGCAGCTGGCCCGCTGCGGGCGTGAAGTCGTACTCTGTGGCGACTGGAACATTGCTCACCAGGAAATCGACTTGAAGAACTGGAAAGGCAATATGAAGAACAGCGGTTTCCTTCCAGAGGAGCGAAGCTGGCTGACCCGCGTCTTCGATGAACAGCGTTGGGTGGACGTCTACCGGCGCCTGCACCCCGAGGCCACCGGCGAAGGCTACACATGGTGGAGCAACCGGGGACAGGCTTGGGCCAAGAACGTCGGCTGGCGCATCGATTACCAGATCGCCACTCCCGATATTGGCGCTACGGCGAGACATGCAGCCATCTATAAAGAACAGCGCTTCAGCGACCACGCTCCGCTGACCATCGATTACGAATACGCGTTCTGAATGGGGTAGCCATGAAACCGGAAGTCTCGATCATCACCTTGGCAGTTGGAAATCTCGAGAAGGCCGTACGGTTCTACCGCGACGGCATGGGCTGGAAAACCCGCGGCATCGTGGGCGCTGACTATGACTACGGCGCCACCGCCTTCTTTGATCTACAGCCTGGCCTATGCCTAGCCCTGTGGCCGCGGGAAAGTCTGGCACATGAAGCCGGCCTGGAGGTCCAGCCGCCTGCCATGACCGAACTGATGTTGAGCCACAGTGTCGACGACAAAACCCAGGTGGAAGAGACGCTGCAGCAAGCGGCGCAGGCCGGTGGCCAGATCGTGAAGCCTGCCCACGATACCCTGCTGGGGGGTCATGCCGGCATTTTCAAGGACCCGGACGGTCACCTATGGGAAGTGTCCTGGAATCCGGAAACGCCGGCGGCTACCGTGATGAATCCAGCGCTCTGATCTCGTGGCGTCTGAGGCGTAGCAACACCAGGCCGGGCACCGCGATCAGTACCGTCATCACAAAGAAACCCGACCACCCCAACCATTCAACGAGCGGCGGAGTGAGCGGGCCCGCCAGGTAGGTGCGTCCGACCGCCGATAGCGCAGAAAGCAACGCGAACTGGGTGGCGGAGAACTCTTGCTTGCATAGCGCCATCAGTAGCGCCACGAAGGCAGCCGTGCCCAGGCCCCCGCAGAGGTTTTCCAGCACGATGATTGCCGCCATGGAATAAAGATGGGGCGGCGTGACCGCCAGCACCCAATAGCCGAAGTTCGAGGCTGCCTGCAATAGCCCGAAGAGCATCAGCGAGTGGTAAAGACCCATGCGGGCCATGATGCCGCCCCCAGCCAGCGCGCCCAGGATGGTCGCAGCAAGGCCGAACACTTTGTTTACGGCCCCGACTTCCGTACCGGTGAATCCTGCCCCGCGCAGAAGAAAAGTGGTGGACAACGCACCCGCGAAGGCGTCGCCCAGCTTGTAGAGCACGATAAGCAGCAATATGGTCAGCGCCCCAGGCCGCCGAAAGAATTCGGCCAGCGGCTCGATGACGGCGATGGCCAGCGAGCGGGGGGCGGCTGCCACCACTTCCGGCTCCGGCGCAAGCAGGGTCGCCAGTGCGCACAGCGCCATGAAGCTGCCCATGACGAAGTAAGTGTTCTGCCAGCCCAGCCATTGGTCGGCCAACACCAGCGCCAGTCCGCCCGAGACGATCATGGCCAGACGGTAGCCCAGCACCTTGACCGCGGCGCCGGCGGCGCGCTCTTCACCGCGCAACACATCGGTGCTGTAAGCATCGAAGGCGATGTCCTGGGTCGCCGACAAGAAGGCGACAAGCACCGCCAACATCGCCAAAGGCAGCAGACTACTGGAAGGGGAATAGAGCCCCATTGCGGCGATGGTTGCCGCCAGCCCCAGCTGGGTCAACAGGATCCAGCTGCGGCGACGCCCCAGGAATGGGAAGGAATAGCGGTCAATGACTGGCGCCCACAGGAATTTGAGCGTGTAGGCGGAACCGATCAGGGTCAGAAAGCCGATGCTTTGCAAGGCCACGCCATCGAGTGTTGCCCATGCCTGAAGCGTGCCACCGGTCAAGGCGAGGGGTAGGCCGCTTGCGAAGCCCAGAACCAGCAGAGGCAGGACCCGAGGACTGGTATAGACGCGCGTTGTGGCAGTGATGGCAACCCCGTTCAGCAGCTGGACTCGAACCGATAGACAGCCAGCGTGCTGCGCCAGCCAGGCAAAAGTTTAACCTCTTTGTCCCCCTTGAACGTCGCGACATGCGTAATGCGCAGTCCCACCGACGCAGCGAGATCTTCGAAGTCGCGCAAGGTGCACAGGTGGATGTTCGGCGTGTCATACCATTGATAGGGCATTTCGCCGGTGACCGGCATGCGCCCGCGCAGGATCGACCAGCCATGGGGCCAGTAACCGAAATTGGGGAAGGACACAATGCCATAGCGTGCAACCCGGGCCATCTCTTTCAGAATGCGCTCAGTGTTGTGCATGGACTGCAGTGTGCGGGACAGCACCACGGTGTCGAACTGGTGATCGTCGAATAGCGCGAGCCCCTCTTCAAGGTTCTGCTGGATCACCCGCACACCGCGACGCACGCAGGCGATCACCTGCTCGTCGCTCAGTTCGACGCCCACCGTGGTGCAGCGTTTGTCATTCTGAAGATGAGCCAGCAAAGTGCCGTCGCCGCAACCCAGGTCAAGCACCCGGGTTTCGGGGGAGACCCAGCTGGCGATGCGCCTGAGGTCGGCCCGCACATGGGCGGGAGCTTTGGCACTGATCTGATTCATGCGAGCACCCCCGCGCTGCGGCGTCGCTCAGGCAGGCCCAGGCTGCCGGCTACGCGGTCGAAATACCCTTGAACCACCGCGTGGTAGCGCGCGTCATCGAGAAGGAAGGCATCGTGTCCGTGAGGTGCCGCGATTTCGGCGTAGGTGACGGGCCGCTTATTGTTGAGCAGCGACTTCACGATCTCGCGGGAACGCTCGGGAGGAAAACGCCAATCGGTGGTGAAAGACACAAGAAGAAAATCCGCCTTGGCGGGTTCCAGCGCCCGGGCCAGGTCGCCGCCGTAACTGCGCGAAGGGTCGAAGTAGTCGAGCGCACGCGTGATCAACAGATAAGTATTCGCATCGAAGTACCGGGAGAACTTCTCGCCCTGGTACCGCAGATAGGACTCGACTTCGAACTCGACATCGTAGCCGTAATGGAATTCACCCCCCTGCCCCGGCGCGCGCTGCTGCCGACCGAAGCGCTGGGCCATGGTCTCATCGGACAGGTAAGTGATATGCCCCACCATGCGAGCGACCGACAATCCATGCGCCGGCACCACGCCTCGTTCGTAGTAGTCGCCGCCATGAAAATCCGGGTCATCGATGATTGAGCGGCGTGCAACTTCGTTGAAGCCGATGTTTTGCGCGGACAGACGTGGTGTGCTCGCAATGACGATGCAATGGCGCAGCCTGTCGGGACAGGTAATCGCCCAGCTGAGCGCTTGCATGCCGCCCAGGGACCCGCCCATGACGGCGGCAAAACACTCGATGCCGAAATGGTCGGCAAGCCGTGCCTGCGCTCGCACCCAGTCTTCAACGGTCAGCACCGGAAAGGCTGCCCCCCATGGCTTGCCGGTGGCGGGATTGATGCTGGCCGGGCCCGTAGACCCGAAGCAGGAACCGATATTGTTGACGCCGATGACGAAGTAGCGGTCGGTGTCGACGGCCTTGCCCGGCCCGACCATGTTGTCCCACCAGCCGACATCGCGCGGGTCATCGGCCGACATGCCGGCCACATGATGCGATGCGTTCAAGGCATGGCAAATGAGCACGGCATTGCTGCGCTGCGCGTTGAGTTCGCCATAGGTTTCCACCGCAAGCTCGTACTGCGGAAGGACTTGCCCGCTGGTAAGCTGCAACGGCTCATCGAACCGGATCAGCTGCGGCGTGACGTAGCCGACGGAACCCGCCGGTATGGAATCTGTAGAGGAATTTGAAGCGGCGCCCGCAGCGCCGACAGGAGTCGAGATGGCCATTCAGGACCTCTTTAGCGGTATTTATGAGGCGCCCGCAAGCGGATCGAGCAAATCGGCGCCAAGGAGAATGTTGCGGGAATTGTAGCATCAGCCCCCGGATGTCCGGGATAACCCCCGCAGCCGGATAGTGTCATTTGGATACAATTGATATTGCCTTGTAGTACAGGCCCGGGGGCCCGTGAAGCAACCGGTCCCCATGGTACCGATGAATCCGGAGACAGCCTCAATGAAACCTCTCACTGAACGAGAACTGACCTGCCTGCAATGGGTGGCAATCGGCAAAACGAGTTGGGAAACCGGTCGCATCCTCGGGCTGGCTGAACGCACGATCAATTTCCATATCCAGAACGCATGCCGCAAACTGGGTGTCCATGGGCGCCAGGCGGCCATTACTGCTGCCATGCGCACCGGTCTGCTCTCTTTCGATGACGAAGTAGAGCGACAAGTCGCCATGCCTTCCATTGGGCCGACCGTCCGCTCTGTACAGATCACCGCCGCTGCTCGTTGACCAACGAGCTGAACGCATAAGGGCCCGGCAGCCAAAGCCAGGCCGGGCAGCCAAAAAGCATCGCTCTTCCTGAGCACCCGGCCCTTGTGCAATCCCCTCGGGTAAAATCGCGCTATTTGGACACCATCAAAAGTCGCGCATGAGCTCACCCCCCCCTCGCCCCGCTCGAATCCGCCAGGATCTCGACCTCCTCAACTCCATACAGCGCGGCATAGAAAAGGAAGGCTTACGCGTCGATACGCAGGGCAGACTCTCGCTCACACCTCATCCGCCCGTCCTGGGTTCGGCACTGACGAATTCCCGTATCACAACGGACTATTCCGAAGCCTTGCTGGAACTGATTACCGGCACCCATACCAGCGTGGAATCGCTCCTGCAGGAATTGGAAGAGACCCACCGCTACGTCGCTCGCAGCCTTCAGGGCGAGCTCATGTGGAACCAGTCCATGCCGGCTTTGCTGCCCCCTGAAGAAGATATTCCCATTGGCTGGTACGGTACGTCGAATTCCGGCATGCTCAAGCATGTGTATCGGCGCGGACTGGCATATCGCTACGGGAAGCGCATGCAATGCATCGCGGGGGTGCACTACAACTTTTCGGTGCCCGACCGCTTGTGGGACCACATCGGCATCGAAGGCATATCCCTGGAGCACCAGCGCACCAAAGGTTATCTGGCGCTGATCCGCAATTTCACACGCTATTCGTGGTTGCTGATGTACCTCTTCGGTGCGTCGCCCGCCGTTTCCCGCGAGTTCGTGAGCAATATGCCCCATGAGCTACAAAAATTCGACGCTCAAACCCTTTACCTTCCGTGGGCAACCAGCCTGCGCATGGGCGACCTGGGTTACCAGAACAAGGCCCAGTCCGACCTCCAGCTTTGCTACAACGATCTGGAAACTTTTCTGCAGCGCATGTATGCCGCGGTCACGACTCCCTGGCCCGCTTACGAGCGCCTGGGCACGCATCAGAATGGCGAATGGATTCAACTGAATACCAACGTCCTGCAGATCGAGAACGAGTACTACTCCAGCATACGCCCCAAGCGGGGAACCAACCGGGGCGAACGTCCCGCCACGGCGCTCGCCGAGCGCGGGGTCGAATACATCGAAGTCCGCTGCCTGGATATCGATCCCTGGTCGCCCGTGGGTATTCGTGCGGAGACCTGTCGATTCATGGACACCTTCTTGCTGTTCTGCGCATCGGAAGACAGCCCCTTCTTTCCCGAAAGCGGCCATTGCCCCGTCAGCAAAGGCAACTTCAGCGTGGTGGTACGCGAAGGGCGCAAGCCCGGTCTAGTCCTGCAACGTGATGGCAAGCAGGTGTCGCTGCGCGACTGGGGCGAAGAGCTGATGGATCGACTCCAGCCCTATGCCGACATACTGGATGAAGCAGCGGGCCACAAGCGGCATGCCGGGGCGCTGGAACAGCAGAGGCAGAAGATTCGCGATACAGAAATGACGCCTTCCGCGCGGGTTTTGCACTCCATGCGGAGCAACCATCTCGGCCTGCACGATCATATGCTGCAGCTGAGCGCCGAACACCACAGCACGCTTGCCGGAGGCCCGATGGAGCCCGAGCTCCTTCAGCGCTATGCCGATGAAGCGGCCGCTTCCATCGACGAACAGCGTGCGATCGAGGCGGCCGACACAGAAACCTTTGATGAATATGTCGCTCGGTTCCATGCCGCGCTCAGGACCCCATGATCATAGAAGAACGCAGCCTCATCACCCTCGATGTCTTCACCGACCGGCGGTTCGGCGGCAACCCGCTGGCGATCCTGCCCGACGCCAAAGGGCTGGACGACACAGCAATGCAGCGTATCGCGGCCGAGCTCAACTTGAGCGAGACAGTTTTCGTGCACCGGCATCCCGATGAAGAGATTCCCCGGCTGCGCATCTTCACCCCCAAGGCGGAACTCCCCTTTGCCGGGCATCCCACTGTCGGGGCGGCCATCTACCTGGCCGAAGAAGCCGGCCTGGGGAACGGCGCCCAATTAACCCTGCGCACCCAGGTCGGCGACGTAGTCGCCGCCATCAGCCGGGCAGACGGCGAGCTGACGCTGGCCGAGATCACTTCGCCACAGGCGCCCGTCTGCCGCCCTGCGCCCTCGAGCGAGGCCTGCGCGGCCGCTATCTCGCTCAGTGTCGGCGACATACCGTTCGCGCCCCAGGTGTGCGACGCCGGAAATCCGTTCACGATCATTCCGGTTGCCAGTCAGGAAGCGCTCGCGCGCGCCTCGCTCGATACCGCGGCATGGGCGGCCGAGCTCGCTTCCACCGAAGCCCCAAAACTGTTCATTGTGCACATGGACGACTGGCAAGCCGGCAGCACGGTGCATGCCAGAATGTTTGGTCCTTCAGTAGGCATAGCCGAAGATCCCGCCACGGGAAGCGCCGCCGTCGCGCTCACTGCGATGCTGCTCGGCCGGCAGTCCCTCTCCGATGGAGAACACCGCTGGCAAGTCCGCCAGGGCGATCATATGGGTCGACCCAGCCTCATGGACGTGAGAGGCGTGGTTGAAGGCGGCCGCCTGGCCTCCGCACACGTGGCCGGCACCGCTGTCCGGGTGATTGCCGGCTCTATAAGGCTGGCATGAGGCCATCCCATTTCACCTTTTTCAGCCTTGCCCCGAGCCGCGGGCGCGCGGCCGCAGGCGGCCATCATCTATGAGTGATCCGAAATTGAAGAGACTTCTCGCCCTCTTGGCCGCCCTTTCAGTGTCCAGCTCCGTCGCCGTGGCGGCCACTACCGCCGCTGCGGGTGCCAAAGCTGGCCCGCGCGACATGCCTGTAGGCATCACGGCCGAAAATTTTGAACAGGCCGACGTCAACAACGATGGCATCATCAGCGAAGTCGAGTACATGCGATTCATGGAAGGCGTCTTCAACAGACTGGATGCCGACGGCAATGGCAGCCTGACGATGGAAGAAGTAAATCGACTGCTGACACCGGCTCAGTTCCAGGCAGCCGATGCGAACAATGACGACAAGCTGACGCTAGACGAGCTGATCGAAGAATTGATGAGGGATTTTCGGCAGAACGAACGCCGCTGAAATGCTGCTGCTGAAATACTGCCGCTGAGGTGCCGCCGAATCCGGTGCTGCTGAAACTTGCTGCCGAAATCGGTGCGGCTGAATTCGGTACTGCTGAATTCGGTACTGCTGAAATCTGCTGTTGAAATCTTTGGCGCGCCCGACAGGAATCGAACCTGTATCGAGAGCTTCGGAAACTCTTATTCTATCCATTGAACTACGGGCGCCAATAGCCCGCCATTGTAGCGCGTTTGGCGAAAAAGGTATAATCGCGGCTTCGGGCGCCGACCAAGACCGGTTATCATCAGCAAGCAGCCGTGTGCGGGAACGCACATAATGAAGAACAGGCCAATGGCCCTCTGACAGGAACTCGCATTCGATATGAATACCCCGGAACAAAACGTCGAACAGACGGCTGAGCACGAAGGCCTCATCAAGACCCCCAAGCAACTCATCACCACGATCGTGCTGGCCTTTATTGTCCCCATCGTGGTCATCCTGCTGCTCATCAGGTTGGTGACGGCAAGCTCGCCGCTCGGCGTAGGCTCCGACGCCCAGTCTCAAGAAGCCGTGGCGCGGCGCATTCAACCCGTGGCCGGTTTTGCACTCGTCTCGGCCGGTGGCGCTACCGAAGAAAGAACGGGCGAGCAAGTCTATTCCTCCACCTGTGCGGCCTGTCACGGGACCGGTGTCGCCGGCGCACCCAAACTTGGCGACACAGGGGCCTGGGCGCCACTCGTCGCCAAGGGCTACGACGAACTGCTGAAGAATGCTATCCACGGCGTGAATGCCATGCCTCCGCGCGGCGGCAACCCCGCGTTGTCCGATCTCGAAGTCGGCCGCGCGGTCGTCCATATGGCCAACCAGTCCGGCGGAAACTTCCCCGAACCGGAAGCGTCCGGCGATGGCGCCGCAGCGCCTGCCGAACAGGCTCCCCCCGCCGATGCGGCCGCCTCGGCTCCTGCAGCCGGCGGTGCAGCCGCCGCGCCTGCTGCCGCTGCGGCCGCTGGCAGTGACGCAGGTGCCGCCGCGACAGCCAACGCTCAGGCGCCAGCCGCTGCAGCACCGGCCGCTGAAACCTCTGCAGCGGCAGAGGCACCGGCCGCCGCTGAGCAGGCCCCGGCTCCTGCAGCACAGGAATCCGCTCAGCCCGCCGCGGCCGGCGCCGCGCCTGCCCAGGCCGCCGGAGGCGGCGACATTGATCTTGCCGCCGGCGAGAAAGTCTACAAGAGTGTGTGCTTTGCCTGCCACGGTTTTGGCGTTTCGGGCGCCCCCAAATTGGGCGACAAGGCAGCATGGGCACCGCTCATTGCATCCGGCATGGATGAAATGCTGAAGATCGCTTTCCACGGAAAGGGCGCCATGCCGCCGCGCGGCGGGTACACCGGCAGCGATGAAGAGCTTACCGCCGCCGTGCACTATATGGTCAACGCCGCTAAGTAACCGCAGCTAAGTAACTGGCCCGGGCACATTAGCGCGGTCGAATGCCCCAGCGGGTGCAAAGCCTCAGTGCAAATGATCAAGGCCGCAGACTTGCGGCCCTTTTTTTGCCCGCTTCATGGCCCGCGTATCAGGACATGGCGGGCGCCTAGGTCAACGCGCTAAGCTGCAGCCGCCGCGCGCAAGGACATACCGAGCTGGACCCGGCGTTGCAACCACAGGCTGGCTCGATAGCGCATGTCGCCGGTGGTGCGCTGCATGCCTCGCAGGACATCCAGTACATGCGCCCTGCCTAGAGACTCGCCCAGAGACAGCGGTCCTCCGGCGGGATAACCGAGGCCCAGCGAAATGGCCAGATCGATGTCTTCGGGTGTTGCGATCCCTTGCTGCGCAATATCGCATGCAATATTGACAATGGTCGCCACGATACGCTGACCGATGAAACCTGCCGAATCGGCCACGACGCTAACTGGCGTGCCGTCGCGAGCGAACAAGGCATGCGCGGCATCGCGCCAGGCCGGCGTGGTGGCGGCCGAGCACATGATTACCCGGCGCTTACCTGCCTCAAGCCCAAAGAAAGTGTCCAGGGCGACTGTTCGGCTGCCATCCAGCTGATAGTCGGCAACAACGGTAGCGGCGTCTTCACCGTAGGGAGTCACGATGATCAGCGCGTCGCGGGGCGCTTGTTCCGAGGTAACGGGTTCGACGCCAAGCGACCGTAGCAAGGCGGCTGCTCGCCGATGGCCAGTGGAGTGGTAAGGCGCGACCCATACGTTCAGTCCCTCTGGATAGACCGGGGTCGATCCTTGGGCGGGTTCGATTTTCTTACCGTCCTGATAGCAATAGAAGCCTTCGCCGGTCTTCCGGCCGTGCAGCCCCCCCGCGAGACGTACCGAAGTGATGGGCGACGGGCGAAAACGCGGCTCATCGTAGAACTGTTCGTAGATGGATTCCATGACGGGATGCGAGACATCCAGCCCGGTGAGGTCCATCAGTTCAAAGGGACCCATACGGAAGCCGGCTTGCTCACGCATGATGGCATCGACGACATGGAAAGGCGCCACGCATTCTTGCGCCGCCTTCAGGCCTTCGATATTCATGCCTCGCCCGCCGTGGTTCACGATGAAGCCTGGCATGTCCTTCGCCCGCACGGGCGTGTGCCCCATACGGCGCGCCAATGCCACCAGCGCATCGCCATACCGTGCATCACTTCTCGCGCCGTCGATCACTTCGACGACCTTCATGAGCGGCACGGGGTTAAAGAAGTGATAGCCGAGCACGCGCTCGGGATTCGCACAGCCGGCTGCAATGGCGGTGATGGAAAGCGAAGACGTGTTCGACGCCAACACGCAGTCGGGGGCGACGATCGTCTCTAGTTTGCTTAACAACTCCCGCTTGACGTCGAGCTGCTCGACAATGGCCTCAACCACCAGCCCGGCGTCCGCCACATCGTCAAGCGTGAGGCAAGGGATGACCCGTTCCAGCGCAGCCGCCGCATCCGCGTCCGACATGCGCCCTTTTGCGACCAGCGTTGCCCAGATCGTCTCCAGACTCTCCCGAGCGGCGGTCACCGCATGAGCATGGACGTCGAATAGACGGACGGTGATTCCCGCCTGAGCGGCAATCTGGGCGATCCCTCGTCCCATGGCGCCTGCGCCTATCACACCGACAATATCGATGTCCTTCATGCTGTGTACTCCTTGCTGTTTTTGTATGACCGAATTTACCGCTCCCTGCAAGGCAGAAAGCTGACCGCCGGGGGGAAACCCCTCATTTTGCCCCAACAACTTCAAGCTGTCGCCGCGAGAACGATAGTCGCGGTCGAACCACTATTTCCGCGCTCTCAGGCAACACTCAGGACGAACCTAGGGTAAACCCTAGACATATCCTAGGGTTTACCCTATAATCTAATCATCGTCCAACAGCAAGCAAGGGGAAACAATCAATGTCAGCGACATCCATCAATTCGTACACCCGACTCAGCGATTCACTTGAGCGCGATCTGCTTCAAGCCGCACAGAACGGTCATCAAGCCTATTCGGTGCTAGACGGTCTCGCCATGGTCTCCAGCGCCATCGGTCGCGGTGCCTCGGCTTTCGGTCGCTATCTCGTCCAAGTCGCAGAAGCCCTGAACGAAGCACGCGCTCGCGATGCCCGTTTCTCGGGAAGCCAGTGGTAAGCAGTACGGTGCCCGGTGCGGCACAGCCAGTCAGTCGTCCACGAAGGCCCATCATTGTTCAATGATGGGCCTTTTTAATTGGATGCAGCGGCAGGGCGAGCTGCGGTCAACTGCCCGCCAGCAGTGACTTCAGCATATCAAGCCGCTGTTTCGGATTCATCCCCGCCGCGGGATCAGCAGGCGCCTTTACGCTGAAGCCCATTTCCTCGATAAACCGGGATCGTTCCCGAACGACGTCCTCGCGAGCACGCCGCCGCCGCTTGCACCAACTCAAGTGCAGACTGCGCTGAGCACGCGTAATGCCGACATACATGAGTCGCCGCTCCTCCTGGATGCGTTGAGCCAGTACATCGGCCGCGTCGGCAGCTGAGACATCCTCGTCTTCGCGTCCCAGGTGTGGGAGCAGACCCTCTTCCACTCCGACCAAGTAGACATGGGGGTATTCCAATCCCTTCGCCGCGTGCAAGGTCGACAATTTGACCGCGTCCGGCTCTTCGTCGTCGCTGCGCTCCAGCATGGTGACCAGCGATACATGCTGTACGAGCTCCATTAGATCCAACTCGTCTTCCTGCGCCTTGCGCTTGAGCCATCCGATCAGTTCAAGAACGTTCTGCCAGCGCGTCTGCGCTGGCTTTTCGTCGAACAGATCATAGAGATGGCGCTCGTAATCCATGCTGCGCAGCAACTCGTCCAGAAGT
>JAEWFK010000033.1 GCA_023388835.1 Pseudomonadota bacterium
GGCTCTGACCGGCATGGCCGTCATCATGCTGCAGCCCGGCCGGTGAGCCGGCGCCGACCCTTCGATCCATCCGTCATTCCTTCCGGTCAGAGACCGGCGCTTCAGTTCACCGGCTGTTCGCGTTCGAAGTGGCGATGGCGGGCAATCCCGAAAATGAAGGCTTGCGCCGCTTCATCGTCCAGCGTGTCGCGCACCAGAACGCCTGCCATGCCTTCGTCTTCGGCGGTGATGCCCGCCTTCCGAAGCAGGGGTTCTGCGTCGCGGGAGGCCAGGATGGTCTTGCAATGCATGAACTGGTCCTGCAGAAATTCGCGCGCCTTCGGATCCGCGGCCAGGCGGAGCATGGCCTCGGGACCCTGCGGAACGGCCACCGCGTCGAAAACCGAGCCGGGGTGATTCTCCAGCGAGGCATCGGCATCGATCATGGCGCCCCCGGCAGCGGCGTGGGCCCCGATATGCGGGCCCACCAGTCTTACGACCGCTCCTTGCGACTGCAGGGCGCCGGCGAGCAGCCAGACCGAGGTCTCGTCGACGCCGGGCGCGACCAGGATGGCCACCATCCGTGTTCGGATTCCTCCGTCGCCGGGCCTGGCCATGAGCGAGAGTGCAGGCGAGACGGTAACTTCGGGCGCCGGCGGGTTGTTCAGGGCGGGAGGCATGGCGGGAGGCAGCGGCATGCCGAGTCCTTGTGCCACGCGCGTCGCGAGGTCTTCCGAAGCATTGCGCAGCATGGACACCACCCGCTCTCTTACGGCAGGAACGGTCACCTTGCTCAGCTCGAAGCGGAAGCCACCGGCGATGTGCAATTGCTCGGCGGGCGTCTGGCTGTTGTAGAACAGCGCCGCCTGGTTGTAGTGTTCCGCGAATTTCTCCGGCTTGCCGCGCACCTCATCCTGCTGGACCGGTTCGGGAAATGACACGTAGCCCGCTTTACCCGCCTGGAAGGGACAGCCGCCCGCCAGCGAGTTCGGCTCGTAGGCCACGGCGCCCCGGTGTATCGCCTGTCTATGCATGCCTTCCCGCTGGTTGTTGTGTACCGGCGCCACGGGGGCGTTGATGGGCAGTTCATGGAAGTTCGGTCCGCCCAGGCGCAGTAGCTGGGTATCCGTATAGGAATGAATACGCCCTGCCAGCAGCGGGTCGTTGGTAAAGTCGATCCCGGGTACCACGTGCGCGGCGCAGAACGCGACCTGCTCGGTTTCCGCAAAGAAGTTGTCCGGATTCCTGTTCAGCACCATTCGGCCGATGGGCCGCAGCGGCACCAGTTCTTCGGGGATGATCTTGGTGGAGTCCAGCACATCGAAGCTGAACGATTCCGCTTCCTCCTCGGAAAACGCCTGGATGCACAATTCCCATTCCGGGTAGTCGCCCGTGTTGATCGCCTCCCACAAATCGCGGCGATGGTAGTCGGGGTCTGCGCCCGCCACTTTCACTGCTTCGTCCCAGACTTGAGAGTGGGTACCCAGTTTGGGATTCCAGTGAAACTTGATGAAGGTGGAGCGGCCGTCGCGCGTTACGAAGCGGAAGGTGTGCACGCCAAAGCCTTGCATCATCCGATAGCTGCGGGGTATCGCCCGGTCCGACATCTGCCACATCAGCATATGGGTCGACTCGGGCATCAGTGAAACGAAGTCCCAGTACGTATCGTGGGCCGAGGCCGCCTGGGGCATCGCATGGTGCTGCTCCGGCTTCACGGCATGAACCAGATCAGGGAATTTCATGGCGTCCTGAATGAAGAAGACCGGCATGTTGTTGCCGACCAGATCCCAGTTTCCTTCATCGGTGTAGAACTTGACGGCAAAGCCGCGCACATCGCGAGCCGTGTCTTTCGAGCCACGCTCGCCCGCAACGGTCGAGAACCGTGCAAACACGGGCGTGATCTTTCCGGCTTCGGCAAAAGGAGCAGCGCAGGTCAGGTCCGGCAGAGCTTCATAGCATTCGAAGTAGCCGTGAGCGCCTGAGCCGCGCGCATGGACGACGCGCTCGGGAATGCGTTCGTGATCGAAATGCGTGAGCTTTTCCCGCAGGATGAAGTCCTTCAGCAGTGCGGGCCCACGCAGTCCTGCCTTCAGGGAATTCTGATTGTCGGAGATTCTCACACCCTGGTTGGTGGTGAGCATCTGACCCTCCGAGTCGGCGCGGACCCGATCCAGTGAGCCGCCTGCGGCGTTGAAGCCCGGCTGGGCGGCGTGGCCCACCTTTTCCGACTCGTTCTTTTCCGACAGCGTGCTGGCCGTCGCTTCCCTGGCGGGTGCTGGAGAAGTGGCGCCCGTCTGCGGATTCAAGGCGTTCCCGTGGCCATACTCCATCGGCTTGGTGGGATTGTGCGGCATTCCGCTGGCCATGGTTCCAACGGCCGCCGCCCGTTGAACGTCTTCGGTCTCCCGGTTGTGAGGGCCGGGAGGAGTGGCTGGGCCGCTGTCCGTCTTGTTGTAGCCGGAATCGGCCGCAATGGGCGTGTCGCCCCGCTTTGGATCGTTGGGGGAAGGCATGATGGGGCTCCGATGGGCGAAAGTGTTGGAGCCGTCGCTGAAGCAAGCCTTATGCCTTAAAAATGTGGTTACTATCTCGAACACGACTCACAATTCCACACACCGAGGCAGCGATGGCAAAAGCGCTCACATATCTTCCGTCCGACCCACTCTTCCCCCTGCAGTGGCATTTACTCAACCAGGGCAATACGCCAGGCAGTGTGGCCGGATACGACATCAATGTGATCTCGGTCTGGCCCGATTACACCGGTCGCGGCGTGCTGATCGGGGTGGTGGACGATGGCCTGGATCAAACCCATCCCGATCTGATTTCCAATTACCGGTCGGACCTGGCATGGGATCTCTATACCAATACAGCGGGCGCGGCCAGCCGCCACGATGACGACGATCACGGCACTTCCGTGTCCGGCCTGGCTGCAGCCGCCAGCAACGGCGTGGGCGGTGTGGGGGTCGCGTGGGGCGCCGAATTCACGATGTACCGTCTCGATTTCGACCGATCCGACGATGATCTTCTGATGATGTTCGGCCGAGCGGCGGACAAGCTGATTGCCGACGGCGCCGCCATTTCTTCAAACAGTTGGGGGCCGGGCCCATCGTTGAAGCCGGAGGTGTTCACCGCCTACCATGCCGCAGGCCGCAAGATGGCGGAAGCCGGGCGGGACGGGCTGGGTATCGTGACACTGTTTGCCGCCGGCAATGGGCGGGAGGAGAAAAACAATACCAATTATGACCCGGCGGATACTTCGCCCTGGGTCACCCTCGTTGCTGCCGGCGATCAAGCCGGCGGCGTGACCTCTTACTCGACCGCGGGCGCCGCTGTCCTGATCACTGCTCCGGGTTCGGACCCGAGTTCCATGGTCACGACCGACCGCCAGGGCGTGGACGGCTATAACGACCAGGCGGGGGAAGCCGGCAACTATACTGATCGCGGCGAGTCCTTCTTCGACGGTACGTCGGCCGCCACCCCGGTCGCGGCGGGCGTCGTGGCCTTGGTGCTGGAAGCCAACAGCAGACTGGGCTACCGCGACGTGCAGGAAATCCTGGCCTATTCGGCCAAGCGCGCAACATTTCTCGATCGCGACTCCGATCACGCCTTCAATGGCGCTCGCGACTGGAACGGCGGCGCGCTGCTGGCCAGCCACGATTTCGGTTATGGCCATATCGACGCCCATGCTGCCGTGCGATTGGCGGAAAGCTGGGCCAAGACCAGCACGGTTTCGAATCTCGTGCTGGAACAGGGTCATGTCGCACAAGGCTCGTTGACCATAGGCGCCGGCCAGCAGGCCGTTGCCAAGGCGAGTTTTGCAGCGGATCACCGTGTGGAGCAGGTCGCCGTCACGCTCCATCTCGAGACCGAGAAGCTCAACAAGGTCACCGTGGAATTGATTTCGCCGGATGGCATGGTCAGCCGGCTTATTGATCAGCCGGACTTCGACGAGAAGAGCGTGGGCCCGCAGGTACTGACCGTACCGACGAACACGGTGCTGAACTGGGGGTCGGGCCTGGCAGGTGACTGGACATTGCGCGTCAGCGCGGCGGCTGATGGCGCTTCGGTAGAATTGAAAGATTGGTCCATACTGGCTTATACCGCGGGCAGCGTCGGCGGCGGCACTCAGGTCTTTACGGATGAATTCGCCCGCTTTGCTCAGGTACAAGCCGACCGCAAGTCACTGGACGCGGCTGACGGGGTCACGCTGAACGCGGCCGCGGTGACGGGCGATGTGCGCTTCGACCTGGATAGTGGCGTGTCGTGGATCGGTTCCACCGGAATTACTCTTGCCGATGCGGACGCCTTCCGCCATCTGGTATCCGGTGATGGCGACGACATCCTGATTGGCAACGGCGGAGACAATATTCTCATGGCCGGACGCGGCAGCAACCACGTGGACGGCGGCGCCGGTCTGGATGTCGCCCGTTTCATCGGCGAGTTCGCGAATTACAGTTTTGCGCGCCATGAAGACGTCACTCTGGTGCAGAGCGCCGAGCTGGCGGGCGGCGTGCGCGATGTCGTCTCCAACGTCGAGATACTGCATTTTTCCGATCAAGTGGTGCTGACCAACAAACCCATCGACATGGGTCCTGGTCTATTCGACGAGACCGGATACCTCGATCAGAATCCCGATGTGGCCGCCGCCGTAGCCGGTGGGCGGATCGCCAGCGGGTTCGATCACTATGCGCACTGGGGCGCCTCAGAAGGGCGCAATCCGAACGCTTTGTTCAACGAGAAGTGGTATCTGGCACGCAACGACGACGTGGCGGCCGCCGTTGAGCAAGGCGCCATCGTCAGTGGCTACCAGCATTACCAGAACTGGGGCTGGTCGGAAGGGCGCACGCCTTCAGGCTGGATGGATACCGCCGCCTATCTGCGCGAGAACTCGGACGTCGCCGCGGCTCAGTTGGACCCTTTGCAGCACTACTTGCTGTACGGCATCAACGAAGGTCGGGCCATCTCTGCTTTGAGCCTGGATATGTGGGCCTGATTGGTGGACGGCGGATTCAAGGCGCGTGTGCTGTCACGCGCTACGTCAGCGCGTCGACGGTGATGGTCGCGGTGCCGGCGTCGCTCGAGACGAACACGGTGCCGTCCTGCACATTGATGTGCAGCGTCATGGCGCGTTCCGCCAGGGCGGCGAGCTCGGTCGTGCCGTCCACCGAAAGCGCGACGGCACGTAGCTTGGCGGCGCGCGAGAGCTTGCCGCGAACTCCCCGCCACCAGATGTCCACGTTGCGTCCGTAGGCGAACACGATCACTTCGTCCGCTCGCCCGCAGGCCTTAAGGATGCGCCGGTCGTCGGGCAGTCCGGTCTCCACCCACTGCACGATATGCCCCGTCAAGTCGCGGCGCCAGAGGTCGGGCTCATCGGTGTCGCTCAGCCCCCGCGCAAGCGCCAGGTCTTCCTCGGCGCTGGCATGTAAGGCATAGGCGAGAATCCGCACCATCATGCGTTCATCGGTCTCTGACGGGTGGCGGGCCACGGTGAGCGCGTGGCTGCCGTAATAGCCGCGATCATTGTCGGCAATGTGGATTTCTGCCTTGTAGATAGTAGAACGGAGCGCCATGATGGGTCTGTAGTCGGGGATCGTGGATGATCGCCGGGCGAGCCGGAAAAGCCGCTAACGGTAGCATGTCGGCCGCTTCCGGGGCTACGATGGCGCTTCTTTAGGAAAAGCTCATGAAGAATCCCCCACGCGTATTCGTCGCCTGCGATCTTCCCGAAAGCGTTCAGGCCTTGTTCGCCGAACGTTTCGGCGCGCTGTGCAATGCCCATGGCCGCACGCTGACGCCAGCGGAACTGCTCGAAGGCGTACAAGGCATGGACGCTCTGGTGCTCACCGCCACGGACCGGCTCGATGACGCGCTCGTGGCGCAATTGCCCGACACCATCAAGGTGGTCTGCACGTATTCGATCGGCATGGAGCATCTGGATATCGACGCGCTGAAGGCGCGCGGCATCGCTGTTCTGGCCACCCCTGACGTGTTGAGCGAATCCTGCGCCGACGTCGCCTTGCTGCTCATGCTGGGCGCCGCCCGCCGGGTGGTGGAAAGCAACGCGCTCGTGCGCAGCGGGGAATGGACGGGCTGGACGCCCCGCCAGCTCCTGGGGGTCGATGTCTGGGGGCGGCGCCTGGGAATACTGGGCATGGGCCGCATAGGCCGCGCCATTGCCCGGCGTGCCCGGGGCTTCGGCATGATCATCCACTACCACAATCGCAGCCGGTTGAGTCCTGAACTGGAAGCCGGCGCGGTCCATCATGCAGACCTCGGCAGTCTGGCGGCCCAAAGCGATTTTCTTTGTGTGGCCTGTCCCTCCAACGCCGGAACGCGCGGTCTGGTGAATGCCGAGATTCTCGGGCGGCTTCCCGCCGCTGCCATCGTGTGCAACATAGCCAGAGGAGACATCATCGACGACGAAGCGCTGGTCGCCGCATTGAAGTCCGGTTCGGTGGCCGCCGCCGGCCTGGATGTCTACACAGGTGAGCCAAATATTCATCCGGCTTACCGCGAACTGCCTAATGTCTTCGGCCTGCCCCATATCGGCAGCAGTACAGAAAGCACACGGCTCGCCATGGGCCGTCTGCTATGCGACGGTATGGTTGCGTTCTTTTCCGGCTCTGAGCCGGAGAATCGAATTGCGTAAGTCGCTGGATTGCCGAAACGGGTGAAGCGTTCAATAATCAACGATTGAACGCCCCACTTTGGAGACTGACATGCCCGGTTTGCTTCCCGACGTCGACCCCGACGGCCTGCTCGAATATTCTGTGGTCTACACCGACCGCGCGGTCAATCATATGTCCAAGCGCTTCCAGGGGGCAATGAAAGACATCAGCCGCACCCTGAAGCAGGTGTACAACGCCCATTCAGCCATCGTCGTGCCGGGCAGCGGCACCTTCGGCATGGAGGCGGTGGCCCGTCAGTTCGCCACCGGGCGGCATTGCCTGGTCATCCGGAACGGCTGGTTCAGTTTCCGCTGGAGCCAGATCTTCGACATGGGCTCCATTCCGTCCAAGACCACGGTCCTGACCGCAGAGCAGGCGGTCCAGGGCGGCCAGTCGCCGTTCTCGCCTCCCGCCATCGAAGACGTCGTGGTCGCCATACGCGACGAAAAGCCCGACCTGGTGTTCGCGGCGCATGTTGAAACGGCGTCGGGCATCATGCTGCCACCCGACTACCTGCGTGCAGTCGCCGACGCCATCCATGCAGAAGGAGGGCTGTTCGTACTGGATAGCATTGCCTCCGGCGCCATCTGGGTGGACATGCAGGCCGCTGGAGTGGATGTCTTGATCTCCGCTCCTCAAAAGGGCTGGTCCGCACCCGCATGCGCGGCCCTCGTGATGCTGAGCGCCGAAGCCCGCAAACGTATCGACAGCACCACGAGCACCAGCTTCGCCTGCGACCTGCGAAAGTGGCTTCAGATCATGGAATCCTATGAGCAGGGCAGCTTTGCTTACCACGCCACCATGCCAACCGACGCTCTGCTCGACCTGCGCGACGCCATGGCGGAAGCCGAGTCCCGTGGTTTTGAAAACCTCCGGGCCGCGCAACAGGAGCTTGGCGACAGAGTTCGCGCCATGCTGCGTGAAAAAGGCTTCAACAGTGTCGCTGCCCCCGGTTTCGAAGCCCCGGGTGTGGTGGTGTCCTATACCGACGACGATGGCATCCAGTCGGCAAAAAAATTCGCTGAAGCGGGAGTACAAGCAGCCGCAGGCGTCCCTCTGCAATGCGGCGAGCCGGCCGATTTCAAGACCTTCCGCATCGGGCTCTTCGGGCTGGACAAATGGGCTGACATCGACCGCAGCGTGGAAACCCTGGCGGCCGCAGTCGACCAGACCCGTGCGTCCGTTACAGCCTGACTTCCTGTTCCGGGCTGCTCGAGCTGCCCGCTGCGGCTTGAGCACGCCCGGGGCGCGCGCCGACTATTCGAAGGTCACATTCAATCCGGCCAGTGGCGCGCCCGCCAGGGTCGCCGTCCAGCATTGGCCGGGCATCACATCGTAGGCTGCGGTCATGGTGCCGGTGGTGACGGTGTCGCCGGCCTTGATCGGGGCCATGCCCTCGCGTTGCAGTCCCTCCATCAATTGAATAATGGCCGCCAGCGGGTGATCCAGCACATTGGCGCTGCTGCCTGCTTCCTTCAGCTCGCCGTCGCAACGGAGTTCCACCCGAATGTCGCCCAGGGTGCGTACAGCCTGACTCCCCAGTTCACCGACCGGCAGCCGTGCGCCGACCAGCAAGGCGCCGTGCATGCCACCGTTGGTGATTGCCTGCGTGACTGTGGCCGGCTTGCCGTCCGGTAGCGAAATCACGATTTCGAAGCCGGGTGCCACCCAGTCGACGCAATCGAGCAGCTCTTCCATGGTGGCGCCGATCGCGGGCGATTTGAAGAAGTGCACCACGATCTCCGGCTCAATGCGGGGGCCGCGCAAGGCGGATGCGTCATACCGGAAAGGGTGATCGCCCGCATCGATGACTGAATCGTCGTACATGACGCCCCACATCGGCGCGGTAATACCCAGATCGTTCCAGACTCGCATATTGGTGTAGCCGATCTTGTAGCCGACGACGGAAACGCCTTCTTGTGTGCGCCGAACCTCTCGTTCAGTTGCGGCGCGGTAAGCGGCGGCGAGGTCGGATTGGGGAACAGGTTCGCGGGGCAGAGTCGTCATGTCGTGTCGTCGAGCTGGCAAAAATGAACAAGGCCCCAAGCATACCCGGACATCCACGCCCACGGAAATCGATGCCGGCTGCTATGATTTTCCATTGCTCATCACAGGAATTTCCCATATGCCCGCAGCCGCCTTTGAACATGTCGCCGTCATAGGCGGGGGGCCCGCGGGCCTGATGGCGGCGCAAGCGCTCGCGGCGGCCGGCGTGGGGGTGGCCGTCTTCGAGGCCAAGCCTTCCCTGGGACGCAAGTTTCTGCGGGCCGGCATCGGCGGCCTGAACCTGACTCACGATGAAGATTACGCCGCGTTCTGCGCACGCTTCGGCGAACGGCAGCCTTCGCTGCAGCCCATGCTGGACCGCTTTCCGCCTGCAGCAGTGCGAGAATGGGCGGCATCGCTCGGCGTCGATACCTTCGTCGGCTCATCGGGCAAGGTGTTTCCCAGCGGGATGAAGGCCGCTCCTTTGCTGCGAGGGTGGATACAGCGGCTTCGCGCCCAAGGGGTGCGCTTTCACATGCGGCATCGCTGGCTAGGGTGGAACGCGGAGGCCGCGTTGCGCATGGAGACTCCGACGGGGGAAATCGCGATACGTCCGTCGGCGACCATTCTTGCATTGGGGGGCGGCAGCTGGCCGCAGCTCGGTTCAGACGCCGCCTGGGTGCCCTGGCTGGAAGCCCAAGGTGTCGAAGTGGCGCCCCTGCGCAGTGCCAACTCCGGCTTCCATGCGGACTGGAGCGCGCACCTGCGCGATAAATTCTCCGGCGCCCAGCTCAAGCCTGTCGCCATGACGGTCACCCATGCGTCAGGGAAGGAAGAAACCCGGCACGGTGAATTCATCATCACCGACTATGGGATCGAAGGCAGCTTGGTCTATGCATTTTCCCGCCACATCCGCGAATCCATCCAGCGGGACGGGCGCGCCGTGATCAGCGTGGATCTTCTTCCCGGACGCAGCGAAGAGCGAGTGTTATCCGATGTGTCGTATCCGCGTGGCGCCCGCTCCATGTCCAGTCATCTGCAAAGCCGGCTGGGTCTGAAAGGCGCGAAAGCCGCTCTGCTTCGGGAAGTGCTCGGCAAGGAGGGGGTCTCGGACACGGCCAAGCTGGCACGTCACATCAAGGCACTGCCTCTCACGCTCACCGGGGTCCGACCGCTCGTCGAGGCAATCAGCACGGCAGGAGGCGTCCCTTTTGAAGCGCTTGATTCGGGGCTTATGCTGACGGCCATGCCAGGCGTATTTCTGGCGGGTGAAATGCTGGACTGGGAAGCGCCTACGGGCGGCTACCTGTTGACCGCCTGCTTGGCGCAGGGACTCTGGGCGGGCGTAGCGGCACACGAATGGCTCCAACGACAAACGAGTGTCCCCTAAGCGACAGCCCTGGGGCGGCACGACTCAATGGGGATTCAAGCAAAGTGGATTCTTGGGCCGCCGGGCGGAATTCCGGGTAAGCTGCTCTTCCAAGAAGTTTGGAATGGTATCCATGGCGCCCTGGCTGCAGCGTGTCGGTAAACAATTGACCCCCATCATGGTGGCAACCTGTATGCTTGCCATCGCCGGCATTTGGCTGACCACGTTTCAGCGCATCGGTTTCGAGCGCAGCCAGGCCATTGCCGCTGCGGCAACCTCCAACTCGAATCTCGCGATTGCCTTTGAGCAACAGGTCTATCGCACCTTGAAGGCGGCCGAGCAGGTGGCTGCCATTGTTCGCGAACAGTATCTACAGGCCGGCCCCGGCATCCGGCTTGGCGAATGGGTCGAACAGGGCATCATCCGCGAAACCATGTTCACCATCATCAGTGTGGTAGATGAAGAGGGCAATGTTCTGGCCAGCAGCCAGGGCGTCGGTCCCGTCAACTATGCCGATCGCGAATTCTTCCGGGTTCACCGCGACGCCATGGGCGATGACATGTTCGTCAGCCCGCCGGTGGTCGGCCGCGTTTCAGCTGCGGTGCGCATACCCATGTCTTTGCGCATCACCCGACCGGACGGCAGCTTCGGCGGTGTGGTGGTCTTGTCCGTCGAGCCCGACAGTTTCACGGATTTTTACAGCAGTGCCAACCTGGGGCGGCGTGGCCTGCTCGAACTGGCCGGGCTGGACGGCATCGTCCGCGCGCGGCAAATCGGTCCGGATGACGTGCATGGGCTTGCTACCCGCGAACCACCCCATACTCGGCAGGCTCCCAAGGAGACGGACGTCGGCGGTATCGATGATGGCAGCAAGATGGATGGAGTGGCGCGCATCGTAAGCCACCGCAGCTTGGCCGACTATCCTTTGGTAGTGACGGTGGGTACCGCCTACGATGATGAACTGGCGCCGGCGCATCAGCGGCGCTCGTACTACCTCCTGGCCGCCGGCGTTGCAAGTATCGTCTTGTTGAGCGCGTTGGGGCTGATCATCGTCCTGCTCCAGCGACGCCGCCGATCCGCCTGGGCTCTGCAGGCCAGTGAAGCTCTGTATCGCGCAACTTTTCACCAAGCCGCAACAGGCATTGCGCACGTGGCCCCGGACGGCCGCATCATGGAAGCCAATGAAAAATTCCACGATATGCTGGGGTATCGAATCGGCGAGCTGCGCGACAGCAATCTTTTCGAGCTGACTCGTCCCGACCATCGAGTGGCGCAACAAGAATTCGTGGCAGGCTGCATCGCGAGTCATGCCAAGGGTTCACTATCAGAGGCCGAGAATCCCTATCGGCATAAGCAGGGTTCCATTGTCTGGGTGTGCGAGGCGCTGGGCGTGGTAAGAAATGCTCACGGGGCGCCGCAGTATCTGGTGGCGGCCATGCACGATATCACCGCGCGAAAGATGCTCGAGGCCCGTCTGTCGCATGACGCCATGCACGACGCACTGACCGGGCTACCCAATCGGGTGCTCTTCCAGGACCGACTTGAGCGGGTGCTGGAATCTGCGCGCCGGCATGGCAGGCTGGCCGCGGTGCTGTATATCGACCTGGACGACTTCAAGCCCGTCAATGATCGCTTCGGCCATGCGGTGGGCGACCAGCTCTTGCAGCAAGTCGCTCAGCGCGTGAAAGCCTGTGTCCGCAATGAAGACACGGCGGCGCGGTTTGGCGGTGACGAGTTCGGCATCGTGCTCACGATGGTCAATGGCGAGAGCGACTGCCAATTGGTGACAGCGAAGATCATCGATGCGATCTCCCGGCCATACGAACTTGAAGGCCGGGAGATTCGCATTTCGGCAAGTGTCGGCGCTGCGGTCTACCCGACGCACGGTGACGACGCGGCTACCCTGATTGCCCGTGCCGATTCGGCGATGTACGGCGCGAAGCGAGCGGGCGAAGAACAGTCGGAATGCATTAATTAATGCTGCGTGTGGCCTGTTCACGCTCCTGGACTTCCAGGATGAGGGCTTCCAGGTGCGGCGTGGTCTTGAGCGCCAATACCGGAGTGTCGGGGTGCTCTTCGTCATGTTCGAGTTGAAGCTCGATGCTCTGGCCCTCGAAGGCGCCGGGGTTGGCCTGGATTTGCACGTACTGGTTCAACAGGCGATCGACCGCTTTTTGGGCTTCCATTAGCTGAACGGCTGGCGAGGACTGAGCATGCAGCTTGAATTGCTGTTCTATCGTCTTTGCAAGGTCCCAGCTGAAAAAAAGCAAGGCGTTGCCGCCGTGGCATTCAGGGTGAAGGAATCCCCAGGATTCTTGGTGCTTGGAGTTATTCAAACTGTCTCGTCAAGGTGAGGGGGCGTTGAAGCGCCCGATGGTTTCACAGTGTTCGATTCGGCCGTCGATTCTAGC
>JAEWFK010000005.1 GCA_023388835.1 Pseudomonadota bacterium
CCATGGTTTCCGTCGACTCGCATTGCGCCATCGCGGTGGAAACTATGGAAAGGGCAGCGCGGCTGGTTTACCGGAATCTGATGGTGGTTCACGCCCAGGCGATAACGTTGCGCGTCTCCGTAGGAAAACAAGCGAGCCTGCAGCATGCGATCCGGTGAGAAACCGATCCCCGGCACGACGTTGGCCGGCGTGAAGGCGGCCTGTTCCACTTCTGCAAAGAAGTTATCGGGATTGCGATTCAGTTCCAGAACTCCGACTTCGATAAGCGGGTAGTCGCCCTTGGGCCAGACCTTGGTCAGGTCGAAGGGGTTCAAGTGATAGCTGCCTGCTTCCTTCTCGGGCATGATCTGGACATACAGCTTCCAGCGCGGGAAGTCGCCGCTTTCAATGGAATCGAACAGGTCGCGCTGTGAGCTTTCGCGGTCGCGGCCGATCACTTCCTTTGCAGTCGCATCGGTCAGGTTCTTGATGCCCTGTTCGCTGCGGAAGTGGAATTTCACCCAGTAGCGTTCGTTCTGAGCGTTGATGAAGCTGAAGGTATGGCTGCCGAACAGATGCATGTGGCGGAAGCTGGCCGGAATGCCTCGATCGCTCATGACGATGGTGACTTGGTGCAGCGATTCCGGCAGCCCGGTCCAGAACTCCCAGTTGTTCTGGGCGCTGCGCATGCCCGTACGCGGATCGCGCTTCACGGCGTGATTCAGGTCGGGGAATTTGAGCGGATCGCGGAAAAAGAATACGGGCGTGTTGTTTCCTACGAGGTCCCAGTTGCCTTCCTCGGTATAGAACTTCATGGCGATGCCGCGGATATCGCGTTCGGCGTCGGCCGCTCCGCGCTCGCCGGCCACAGTCGAGAATCGGGCGAACATGGGCGTCTGTTTACCGACTTCCGAGAAGATCTTGGCGCGGGTGTATTTCGTGATGTCGTGCGTGACGGTGAACGTGCCGTATGCACCGGAGCCCTTGGCGTGCATGCGTCGCTCGGGAATGACCTCGCGATCGAAGTGGGCGAGCTTTTCGATCAGCCAGACGTCCTGCAGCAGCAATGGGCCCCGAGGGCCGGCGGACATGGAATTCTGGTTGTCGACGACCGGTGCGCCGGCAGCGGTGGTGAGTTTCTTCATGCGGTGCTCCTTCAATGTTGCAGCGGCCAACTCAATGCAATGAGCGCTGAGTTGCCGAAAGCGATGGAGGCATTCTAGATGTCACCGCATGATAAGTGAAATTGATAATACAAAAGACGGCGATAGAAAACCGCTAAATGGATTGCTGGACAGGGCCGGCCAGGGTGGAAGTTGACCTGCGCCTAGATACCGAGGTGCCCCTGCAGCAGTTCCCGGGCTTCCAGGTATTCGTCCGAAGTTCCCTGCCAAGCCACGCGCCCTTTTTCCACGATGTAGTGGCGATCGGCCAGGGGCAGCATGGAGGCCAGATTCTTGTCGATGCACAGGATTGAGAGGCCCGTATCCTTCAGCCGCCGCAGAGCTTGCCAGATGTCCCGCCGCACCAGTGGCGCCAAGCCTTCGGTGGCTTCGTCCAGAATCAGCAAACGCGGATTGGTCATCAGGGCGCGGCCGATAGCGAGCATTTGTTGCTCGCCGCCCGAGAGCCGGGTGCCCGGGTTGGAACGCCGCTCGCGGAGACGCGGAAAAAGCTCATAGACGCGTTCCAAGGTCCAGGACTCACCGCGGTCGCCGGTCCGGCCAGTGGCTCCGCCATGCCGACGGACCAGCCCAGGATGACGAGAGGGAAGTCTTGCGGTCGCAACGAGATTCTCTTCCACGCTCAAGTTGGGGAAGATCTGTCTGCCTTCTGGCACCAGGCCGACTCCCGCGCGGGCAATCAAGTGCGAAGCGCTACCCGTGATGTCGCGCCCGCCGAAATGCAAGCTTCCCGCCTGTGCCGGGAGCAGGCCCAGTATGCACTTCACTGTCGTGCTCTTTCCCATTCCGTTGCGGCCGAGCAAGGTCACGAATTCGCCCGCCGCCACGTGCAGGCTGATTCCACGCAGGACCTGGCTGCGACCATAGCCGGCATGGATCTTTCGCACACTCAACAAGGCATCATGCTCAGGCCGGTGGTTGACGTCATGCGCCCCGACGGCCGCCCGTTCGTCCAGATCGGGATTCAATCTTCTTCCCCCAGATAGGCTTTTTGCACCGCCGGATCCTTGCGGATGTCGCCCGGTGAGCCTGTGGCGATGCATCGGCCATACACCAGGACGCTGACATCGTCGGCCAGGCTGAAGACCGCGTCCATATCGTGTTCCACCAGCAGTGTGCCGTAACGGCTGCGCAAGCGCATGAGGACGTCCATCATCTGCTGAGATTCCGACTGGCTCATTCCAGCCATCGGCTCATCCAGCAGCAGGATTCTGGGCTCGCCGGCAAGCACCATGGCCAGCTCCAGCTGACGCTGCTGTCCATGAGCCAGGAGACCGGCTTCCGTATCCGCGTGTGCAGCCAGGCCGGCTTCTTCAAGTGCCGCAATGGCGGGGTCGCGCAGGCAAGACTGGCTTGCGGCAGGTTTCCAGAACCGGAAGCTGTGGCCCTGTCGCGCCTGAACGGCGAGCATGACGTTCTCGAGCACGGAGAATTCAGGAAGCACGGACGTGATCTGATAGGAACGCATGAGCCCACGCAGGCTGCGAGTATGGACCGGCAGCCGGGTGATGTCCTGTCCGTCGAATTCTATGCTGCCGGAGTCGGGAGAGACCTCTCCCGACAGCTGGCCGATCAGGGTGGACTTGCCAGCCCCGTTGGGGCCGATCACCGCATGGATTCGGCCTGTTTCCAGTTCGAGGCTGACGTCGTCAGTGGCAAGCAGGCCGCCATAACGCTTGACCAAATTGCGGACGGACAGACTGGCCATGGCTCAGTTGTCTCCGCGCCGGGCCGAGCCCGCCAGGAGCCCTGCGATTCCGCGGCGACTGGCCACTGCAACCGCCACGATGATCGGGCCGAAAATGATCATCCAGTGTTCGGTTACGGTCTTCAGGGCTTCTTCCGTGAGCAGCATTGCCGCCGCACCGTACACCGGCCCGAGCAATGATCCCATGCCGCCCAATACCACCATGACGATGAGTTCCCCGGACATGGCCCACGACATGTAGGACGGCGCGGCGAACTGGGTAAGGTTGGCGTAGAGCACGCCTGCCACGCCGCACAGCATGGCGGAGAGGACATAGGCTGCGAGGCGATATCGGAAAGTTGGAAAGCCCAGCGCATGCATGCGTGAATCGTTGATGCGGCTGCCTCGCAGCACCATGCCGAAGCGCGAAGGGACGAGCCGCCGCGTCCCGTACAGCGCGGCAAAAAGCAGGGCGAGTGACACGGCGTAGAGCCAGCCCGGCTGGGTCAGGCTGACTCCGGCGACACGGCTCCCCATGGCCAGGCGCAGGCCGTCGTCCCCGCCGTAGGGGCTCAGGCTGACGAATACGAAGTAGAACATTTGGGCAAATGCCAGCGTGATCATGATGAAGGCGATGCCCTGGGTCCGCAGCGCAACGGCGCCGGTGACCAAGCCTGTCAGCCCGCATACGAATACCGCGATCATCAGATGGAGCAAGCCGTTGTCCACGCCATGGAAGGCCGGGATTGCGGCGCTATAGACGCCCAGGCCAAGGAACAGGGCGTGGCCGAAGCTGACCATGCCACCATATCCGAGGACAAGGTTGAGTGCGACGGCCGCGATGGCCAGCACGACGATGCGGCTCATGAGCGCGAGCAGGAAGGCGTTATCGGTCATGCCGGCATATACGGGCAGCAGCACGAGGCAGGCAAGGAACACGATGGGCACCCATCGTTCGGTGAAGCTGTGGGTGAGTGGCATGGGTGTTGTGAAGGCCGAGAACATGGCGGCTCAGCCTCGCTGCACCGGAAACAGGCCGCGCGGGCGCAAGGCCAGCACCACGGCCATGAGGATGTAGATGATCATGGACGCGACGGCGGGCCCCGCGATGTCGGCACTGCTTCGTTCCATCATGCCGCGAAAGACCGCCGGCAGGAGTGTGCGTCCCAAGGTGTCCACGACACCTACGATCAAGGAAGCGTAGAAGGCCCCGCGTATGGAGCCGATGCCGCCGATCACGATGACGACCATAGTGAGAATGAGAATGGGCTCCCCCATGCCGACCTGCACTGACATGATGGGACCGGCCAGCAGGCCGGCGACGCCCGCCAATACCGCGCCTAGCCCGAAGAGCAGGGCGTTGAGCAGGCGGATGTTGACCCCAAGCGCGCCGACCATTTCGCGATGGGTGGCGCCTGCGCGCAGCAGCATGCCCAGCCGGGTGTGGTGAACGAGCAGGTAGCAGCCGAATGCGACGGTCAGGCCCGCAACAATGATGAGCAGTCGATAGGCGGGATAGCGGATCCCGAACAGCTGGATAGCTCCGCCCAGTGCTTCGGGAACTTCCATGTAGACGGGGGAAGGCCCCCAGATCATACGTGCCGCTTCGTTGAAGAACAGGATCAGGCCGAAGGTGGCCAGTACCTGGTCGAGATGGTCTCGATCATACAGCCGGCTGAGCGCCAGACGATCAAGCACCATGCCTAGCAGCATCATGATGGGCGCCAGCAGTATCGCGGCCAGCCAGAATGAACCCGTATGGTTGTAGAGGGCGGCGGCAATGAAGGCGCCCATCATGTACAGAGAACCGTGGGCCAGGTTCACGAAATTCATGATGCCGAATACCAGCGTCAGGCCGGCTGCCATGAGGAATAGCAGCACGCCCAGCTGCAGGCCGTTGAGGGCCTGGATGATGAACAGATTGAAGCTCACGATACAACTCTGCAGGCGGCGGGCGGTGCCTGCCGCCCATGGCCTGTCTTCACTTAAGGTGGCATTGCGCCCCGAGGTTGGCACGCGTGGCGATATTCACCGGAGTAGAGGCCCTTAGAGCTGCTGTGTCGCCGTCCGCCACCACGTCGACCCGGTAGAAAGCGGCATCGGGAAAGTGATTGGCATCGAACTTGAACGGGCCTCGTACAGACCGGAAGTCAGCGGCCTTGAGTGCGGCGACGACCGCCTGTTTGTCGGTGAGGTCGCCCTTCACCTTGCGTAGCGCGGAGTCAATCAGGTTGGCCGCATCGTAGGATTGGGCCGCGTACATGGAAGGCGGTCGCTTATAGGCCTTTTCGAAGGCTTCCACGAAAGCCTTGTTTTGTGCGTTGTCGATATTCGGGGCGTAGGGGGCGCTGGTGATCGCGCCTACGGCCAGGTTCTTGAGCGCGGGCAATGTCGTGCCGTCGATCGTGGCGGCGGAAAGAATCGGGATGTCGCCCAGCAAGCCAGCCTGACGGTACTGCTTGATGAAGTTGATGCCCATGCCGCCGGGGTAGAACACATAGACGGCATCCGGGGCGGCGGCCTGAAGCCGCGCGATCTCGGCGGAGTAGTCCGGCTGGTTGACCTGGGTGTAGACCTCGTCAATCACATTGCCCTTGAAGTTGCGCTTGAAGCCCGAAACGGCGTCGCGCCCAGCCTGATAGTTGGCCGCCATCAGATATACGTTCTTGTAGCCGAGGTCATTGGTAAGCTGGCCACCGGCTTCATGCAGCATGTCGTTATCCCACGACGTGGAGAAGTAGAAGGCCGAACATTCCTTGCCGGCGATGGGCGCCGGGCCGGCGTTCGAGCCGATCAGGAACACTTCGGCATCAGTGATGGGCTTGTGGATGGCCATCATCACATTGGAAAAAGTGACGCCGGTGACGATGTCGACCTTGTCGCTTTGCAACAGCTTGGTGGCCGCCTGTACGCCCACGTCAGGTTTGAGCTGATCGTCTTCCTTGATCACAGTCACCGGAACATCGCCAAGTTTTCCGCCGCGCTGCTCGACGGCGAGCATGAAGGCGTCGTATTGATCTTGCCCCAGCGCACCGCCCGGGCCCGAAAGCGTGCCGATGAAGCCGATCTTGAGCGGGTCCTGCGCAAAGGCGGAGCTCATCATTCCGCAGACCAGAGCGGCCGCCGTCGCGGCATGCAGCAGCGTGGCTCGCACGGTGTTGGAGGGGCGTGGCGTCATGGGGTCTGTTCCTGTGTAGCGGTGTTCGTCTGGCGGTGAGTCGAACGCGTGACATTACATGACTGGGGAGAATGAAACCATCCGTGAATACCAGGGGCTTTTGGGGTCTGTGTCTCACCGCCCTTCATGTCGCCGGCTGTCCGAAAACGCCGCGTTCGAACAGCTGCGCCCTGGGTTCCCCGCCCGGCGGCTCGCCCGCGGCCCGTCAGAATCGCCCGGCCCCGCAGCAGCCGCCACCGCCTCGAAGGTTAGAGTCTTGGGCGGCCGTGCTATGTGGTACGGCTGTTCTCTGAGTTCTTGAGCCGGCCGTAACGGCTGCTGCGGTGCGCGGGCTGGTTTCCGGGGTCCGGCTGCGCCGGACTGCCCTTGTCGAGGCGCTGTGCGGGGCGGGCGCAGAACTCACGCGATCAGACAGCCCCCGGCTGTCCGAAAACGCCGCGTTCGAACAGCTGCGCCCTGGTTCCCCGCCCAGCGGCTCGACCGCGGCCCGTCAGAATCGCCCGGCCCCGCAGCAGCCGCCACGGCCCTGAGGTTTAGGGCAGCCTACCACCGCGAGGCGCGGGCGGAGCATGGGCGCTGCGAGCGACATTCGGAGACGCCGAGCCGCAGGCATCGGACAGAGGAAAAGGCCGCTGCTGTCCGAGCCCCGCAGGGGCGAGTTCAGCGGCCGCTCTGTCCAATGCTGGAGGCGAGGGTAGCCCGAAGGGCCGGCTCCGTGCGCCGCTGTGCGCATGCTCCGTTCGCGCCCTCAAGAACCCAGACCCCCGCACCGCCAAGAACCCAAACTTCCCGCGCTCCACAACGACAAAAAAGAAAAGGCCCGCCAGTGCATCCACACCGCGGGCCTTCGACGACCGCTACAGCGAAACGAAAATC
>JAEWFK010000007.1 GCA_023388835.1 Pseudomonadota bacterium
TGCGGCAGCCCCTTCCAGCGCAAGCGACCGAGCAGAATGCCGGCGCGGCTCAACCTCGACATGGCGTTATCATCCCGGCTCATTGCCGGCGTCATGGCGGCATTGCGGTGTCCTTCGTGGCTGCCGGCGGATCCCTGCCGAAAAGCCGGGTCGAGCACGGTCACCGCATGGCCGCGTAGTGCCAGGGAATGCGCCACACCCGCCCCCGCCAGTCCCCCGCCCACCACGATCACAGGCTCCGGGCGCCGGGCCGACACCGGCTTGCCGAGGTGGGGTCGAAGCTGGGCGACCGACATCTCCCGTTTTCCGCCAAAACCGGGACGCCGTGTCACGAGAAACCCCGCTGCGGCGAGGTCGCGCCTGACTTGCCCGGCGCTGCACCAGGTGGCGGCGGTCGCCCCTTGCGCGGCAATGCGAACGAGCTGCCCAAAGAGCTCGCGCGACCACATGGCGGGATTCCGGCCAGGAGAGAAACCGTCAAGAAAGAAGGCATCGACGCGCGCCTCGACTTGGCGGGCCATGTGCTGGGCCGTTCCGAACGCCAGGGTAAGAGTCAGGCGGCCTTCCTCGAACTCCAGTCGATGCAGGCCGGGCAACAGCGGCGGCCAATCGCGCAACAGTGCGTCCGCCATGACCCGCAGGTCGCCTTCGTGCGTCGCCAAGGCGGACACGAGGTCTTCTCGCGAGAAAGGATGCGCTTCGAAGGACAGCATATGCAAGCGTGCCGGACGGTTCGGCGAACTGCGCCACGCCTGCCACAGCGCCAGGAAATTGTTGCCCAGACCAAAGCCCGTCTCGCAGACGGTAAAGGCATCGCGCCCCGCCCAACGCTCTGGCAGGCCGTTGCCGTCAATGAAAACATGACGCGCCTGCTCGAGCGCACCCGACCGCGAATGATAGACGTCGCCATACTGAGCGCTGGAAGGCACGCCCTGCGCATCGAAATTCAGTGGCGCAGGCTCCAGCGGCGCATGCGCGGGCTTCATATCTCACCCCTGAAAAAAACCGTCATCGAGCTCACGTACAATGAACCATAACCACAGTAGAGGGTCCGATGAACCAGGAACAAGTCATGCAATCTTTACGTCTTCCCTTGAGTGATTGCCTCGATGCCGCAGTGACCGCGGCGCACGCCGCTGCAGCCATTCTACAGTCGTACGCCCACAACCGCGCCGAACTGGTGATCGACACCAAGATGCGAAATGACCTGGTCTCCCAGGCGGATCGCGAAGCGGAACAGGCGATTATCGAGATCCTGCTCGAGCGCACGCCGCAATTGGGCATCGTCGCCGAGGAAAGCGGCGGCAAGGCATCCGATATCGCCACTTGGTATATCGACCCACTGGACGGCACGACGAACTTCCTGCACGGCATCCCGCAATATGCCGTGTCCATCGCCCTCATCGCCCATGCCGGCGTCAAGGTGAATGGCGATGAACCGCTGGACAAAGACACGCCTGTCATCGGCGTCGTCTACGACCCCAACCGCGAAGAACTCTTCACGGGGCTGCATGGCGTCGGCGCATGGCTCAACGGCCGCCGCATTCAATGTTCGCGGGCGGCCAGCCTGGCAGAATCCGTAGTCGGAACCGGTTTCCCTTTCCGTGACTTCTCCTTTGCCGAGGAATACATGCCGACCCTGCACCACGCCATCACCCATACGCGTGGCGTGCGGCGCCATGGAGCGGCGGCGCTGGACCTTGCGTGGGTCGCTTGCGGTCGCTACGATGCCTATTGGGAAATGGGACTGGCCCCGTGGGACGTCGCCGCAGGCACCGTACTGGTGCGCGAAGCCGGCGGCATCTGCGAAGACATCTTTCACACCGAACCCTGGCCGATAGGCGGCTACGTCTATGCGGGAAATGAACACACGGCCGCAGCGCTCGACGCCATGATTCAGCCGCACATGAAACCACGCTGAAACCGGTACGCGGGCGCGCATTCCCCGTATAGCGGGCGACGGAAGCCCGGGCCTCACACCATCACGACTGGAGCGGAACTCATCATGAACTTGGCAGAACCCATTGTTGGCTGGCAGGACGAGATCGCGCGTATCCGCCGAGACATCCATCGGCATCCCGAACTTGCGTACGAAGAAGTTCGCACTGCCGAGGTCGTCGCGAAACTTCTGGAGTCCTGGGGGATTCCGGTCAAGCGCGGCCTGGGCGTCACGGGCGTGGTGGGCACCATCAAGGGGCGCGGCGATAACGGGCGTGCCATCGGCCTGCGCGCAGACATGGACGCCTTGCCGATGCAGGAACTCAACACCTTCGAACATGCCAGCACTCAACCCGGAAAAATGCACGCTTGCGGGCACGACGGCCATACCGCGATGCTGCTGGCGGCCGCCCGGTGCCTGGCCGAGAGCCGCGATTTCGACGGCACGGTGTACGTGATTTTCCAGCCCGCCGAAGAAGGACATGGCGGCGCCAAGGCCATGATCGACGACGGCCTGTTCGAGCAATTCCCCATGGACGCCGTCTTCGGCATGCACAACTGGCCTGGCATGCCGGCCGGCACGTTCGGCCTGACGGCGGGCCCCATCATGGCCTCCAGCAATACCTTCGGCATACGCGTCGAAGGCAAGGGTGCACACGGCGGCATGCCCAACCTGGGCGCGGATCCGATCATCGCGGCGGTACAGATCGTGCAGAGCCTGCAGAGCATCATCACCCGCAACCGCGATCCGCTCGACCCGGCCGTCATCAGCGTCACCCAGATTCATGCGGGCTCGGCGGACAACGTCATTCCCACCGAAGCAAACATTCGCGGCACCGTGCGCACTTTCAGCACTGCTACGCTCGATCTCATTGAGTCGCGCATGAGAGCCATTTGCGAACAGACCGCAGTGGCGCTCGACTGTAAAGCCCAGCTCGACTTCCAGCGCAAGTATCCGCCAACCATCAACACGGCAGCCGAAGCGGAATTCTGCGCACAAGTGATGGAAGACATCGTCGGGGCTGATCACGTGGTGCGCAACATCACGCCGTCCATGGGCGCCGAAGACTTCGCTTTCATGCTGCAGCATAAACCCGGCTGCTATGTCTGGATCGGCAACGGCAGTGGCGATCACCGCTCGGTGGGCCATGGAGCCGGCCCATGCATGCTGCATAACGGCTCCTACGACTTCAACGATGCCTTGATCCCGCTGGGCGGGACATACTGGGTCGAGCTGGCCCGCAAGTGGCTCGCCAATCCGAGCTGCTGACAGTCACTGAACCGCCTTTGCGCCGTCACAGGACTTTCACGGCACGAATCGTACAACTCGGTAAAATGCGAAGGCGCCGCACACCCGCCGCATGGGCAAACGCCTTGGGGGTGGTGGGCGCTGATCCGTGGCCGCCTGCCGGCGCCACTCAATCTGGAGCCGCTACGTGAGCACCGAAACACCCTCCCTCCAGACTTCCGTGCGCCAGCCGGTGCTGCGCGTGATTCCACTGCCCAAGGATGCCAACCTGCATGGTGACGTCTTCGGCGGCTGGATCATGGCCCAGGTGGATATCGCGGGTTCTGTCCCCGCCACCCGGCGTGCCGGCGGTCG
>JAEWFK010000116.1 GCA_023388835.1 Pseudomonadota bacterium
CGAAGCGATCACCGGGAACATGAGGAATGATGTTTCCCTTCACCACAAACAGCAGGGCGGAAGTCTTTCCACGATTCGCTTCGTGCAGCGACTCAATGTTGCGGTCGATTTTCGCGAGGGCGGCAGCCGCTTGTTCTTCTTTGCTAAAGGCCTTGCCCAAGGCGCGATTCGTTTCGCGGAATGACTTCAGAAAGGCGTTCGGGTCGCTGGTAAAGCTGACAGTCGCGGCGAGCTTCTCGAGCTCGGGCACGGCTTTCTGAGAACGGCCGCTTGCGATGATCAGATCGGGGTCGATTTTCTTCAATACGTTGTAATCCGGCTCGAACAGCGTGCCGACCACCGTTGCGTTCTGGTAACGCGCCAGCGGGCCCTCGTACAGGGACTTGGGCACGCCGGCCACGGCGACGTCAAGCGCGGTGAGCGAATCGAGCACGCCAAGGTCGAAGCTGACTATTCTTTGGGGAACGGCAGCCAGAGACAGCGAGCCCTCGCTGTGAGCCAGCTCGAACGCCGCGGCGGGCGCTGCAGCAAGAAGTCCAAGGCTCAACAGGGCGAACGGTTTGATCAGTTTCATTGAGAGGTCAGTGAGTGTTAGCAGGAAGGTGTAAACGATAATGATTTTCATTATATTCCGCAAGCGCTTCCTGTGCGGCCCGAAGTGCGCGCGGGCCGCCCGGAGGTGTGACTGCAGAGACGTATTGCGGGGGGGCGTCGCCGGCCGCGCTATATACGCGCCTTGGCAGTGGGCTCGAAAACTGCTGGACCCGGCGTATCCCGCCGGGATGTGCGCCGTTTTCCATTCATGCGTGCCATGCCGGCGCAATGTCCTGTGATCACAAGGAGCCATCAGATGAAGAACGACATTTACGCAGCGCGTCGATCCAGAGCACCCCGTGCACGTCCACTCGCTGCGAAAGAAGATCGGCGGCGCGGAAGCAGGCTGATGTTGTGGCGCCTTTCCACAGCCGTCTTGCTTGTGGGCGCGGCGGCTTTATGGAGCGTCGCCCAGGCTCAGCTGCCGCCCAGCCAGAACGCGGGGGGAGTCGAGTATGTCACGGGGGGATTTGGCTCGGATATGTCCGAAGCGTTCAAGGCAGCGAAATCCGAGTACCCGCTGGCGCTGACGTTCGCGGGCGCTGACGAAGGCGGATCGAGCCCGTACTTGGCAGAAGTGCATGTCGTGGTCAAGGACAAGCAGGGCGCAACCGTCATGGACGTACCTTCCGCCGGACCCTATTTTTTGGCGCGGCTGAAGCCAGGCCAATATACCGTCGAGGCGACCTACATGGGCGAGACCCAGACGCAGCGGGTGGATATAAAGGAGGGCGGTTCGGCTCAGGATGTCTTGACCTGGAAACGCCCCTGAATCAAGAGCCGACGATTGGATGCAAGAGCCGGCGCATGGTTCAGGAACTCAGGTCGGTGGTTCGCGATTCCCGGACTCAGATTCGTGATGACGACGCGGCGCCGCGTGTGGCAAGGGTTACCAGGAATACCGCCGTACCCGCCGCGACATAGATCCAGTTGCTTGTGAAGATGGCAATGGCGCCGAGGGCGATCGCGATGAGCGCGCCGATGAAGCGGACCGGATAGCGGGGCCCCAGCACGACGCCCAATGCCACGCCGATCAGAATGGCTGAAAGAACCTGAATAACGTACTGCATGGGTGTCCCCCCTTTTCTTTTGATTCGTTGAGGCGGGTGGCACGAGCACAGCCCGCGTCGGCATGTCCTTGCCGGACGGTCCGAGTGTAGCATTCGAACCTCGTGGGCGCATGCAAAATGGGGCGCTCCGCTACCAGTGATGAAGGTCGAATCGCTTACACTTACAGACCATCCCATTCCGACAGACTTGACGAAATGACAGAGAAAATTCGCATTGCAATCGCTGGATACGGCAACCTGGGCCGTGGGACCGAAGCGGCCATCGCCCAGGCTCCCGACATGCAGCTGGTGGGTATCTACACGCGGCGCGATCCCGAGAGCGTGCAGCCGCTGGATGCGGGCATTCCGGTATTCCGGCTGGATGACATCGCGGCGGGCAAGAATGACATCGACGTGCTGATCCTGTGTGGGGGGTCCAAAAATGATCTTCCCCAGCAGGGGCCGGAGCTGGCGGCGATGTTCAATACCGTGGATAGCTACGACACGCACGCGCGCATTCCCGAGTACTTCGATGCGGTGGATGCGGCGGCGCGCTCCGGCCGCAACGTGTCGATCATTTCTGTGGGTTGGGACCCGGGCCTGTTCTCAATCAATCGTGTGTTCGGCGAAGCCGTATTGCCGCAGGGCGATACCTACACATTCTGGGGCAAAGGCTTGAGCCAGGGGCACTCTGATGCTGTCCGCCGTATTCCCGGCGTGCGCGGCGCCGTGCAGTACACCGTCCCCGTGCCCGAGGCGATCGAGCAAGTGCGTAGCGGCGTGCGCCCCACGCTATCGACCCGCCAGAAGCACACACGCGAATGCTTCGTGGTGCTGGAAGACGGCGCCGACGCCGAGCAGGTGAGCCAGGCGATTGTCACCATGCCCGATTATTTTGCCGATTACGACACGACGGTGACTTTCATTTCTGAAGACACGCTGCGTCAAGATCATGCCGCCATGCCGCACGGTGGATTCGTGATCCGCAGCGGGGTAAGCGGCGCCGGCGATAATCAAGTGGTGGAGTATTCCCTGTCCCTGGAGAGCAACCCGGGCTTTACGTCCAGCGTGCTCGTCGCTTATGCGCGTGCTGCGCATCGTCTGAAGCAGGCGGGCGAAACGGGGGCGCGCAGCGTCTTCGATATTGCGCCGGGCCTGCTCTCTCCGCGATCGGCCGCCGAACTGCGCCGCGATCTGTTGTAAGCCAAACCGGCCATTCAGAGAGGACTCAATCATGAACCTCGATCTCGACCGCGTGCGTGCGGAATTGCTTTCCACAGGGAAGCTCAGGGCCGCCATCAATTATGGGAACCCCGTGCTGGCACAACGCGGACCCCAGGGGGAGCCCAGGGGAGTGTCGGTGGCGCTTGCCAAGGCCTTCGCCGAACGTCTGCAGGTCGAACTCGAGTTCATCCCCTTCGAAGCGGCGGGAAAGGTGGTGGACGCAGCGGCACAGGGAAATTGGGATATCGGCTTTTTGGCCATCGACCCCATGCGCGCCGATCAGGTGTCCTTTACGTCGCCTTATGTATTGATCGAAGGGACCTATCTCGTGCGCAACGATAGCCCCTACAGCAGTGTCAACCAGCTCGATGCCGATGGCGTGCGCATTGCCGTCGGCAAGGGTGCTGCCTATGATCTCTACTTGAGCCGCGCCTTGATGCATGCCGAGCTCGTGCGCGGGCCGACATCCGCGTCCGCCATTGAGCTATTTCTCGAAGA
>JAEWFK010000123.1 GCA_023388835.1 Pseudomonadota bacterium
TCCGGCACCGGCTGATTCGTACCCGGCCGCACGATCTCCAGAATGATGTCCTCGTTCACGACCAAGCCTTCGCGGGCCGGCGTTTCGTAGGCGATCATCCCGAGATCGGCGGTGCCGTAAGCCTGATAGCCGTCAATCCCGCGCTGCAGGAACCAGTCCTTGAGCGACGGCGGAAAGGCTTCGCCCGAGAACAGAGCCCGCTTCAGTGATCCCAGCGTTACGTCCGTCTCTTCCGCCTTCTCGAGGATGATGCGCAGAAAACTGGGGGTACCCGTGTAGCCGACCGGTTGCAGATCGAGCATGGCCTGAAGCTGTTGTTCGGTCTGTCCTACGCCGCCGGGGAAGACCGTGCAGCCCAAGGCATGCGCGGCCGTCTCCATCATGGAGCCCGCAGGCGTGAAATGATAGGAAAAGCAGTTATAAACCAGGTCGCCGCGACGGAAACCCGCGGCATGGAGCGACCGCGCGAACTTCCAGTAGTCGCTGCGGTAGCTTTCCGGTTCATAGATGGGCCCGGGCGATGCGAAGACCCGCGCCGCCTCGCCCCAGCCGATAGCCGAGAATCCGCCGAACACGCGCTGCTGCACCGTCAATCCGGCACCGTCGGAGCCGCTGCGCTGTGCGAGCTGAGCCTGCAACAGTTCGCTCTTGCGTATCACCGGTATGCGGGCCAGTGACTCACGGTCAGTGATATCGCCGGGTTCGACGCCTTGCAGTTGCTGGGCGATTGCGGGCGCCCGCTCCCGGGCGCGCTGCAGTGCTTCGGGCAGCCGGGCAAAGAGCTCCCCTTCTCGCTGAGGGGCCGGCGCCGCCTCGCGATCTTCGTAGAATGTGGTCATGGTTGGATTCTCTATGCCAGCCAGCGCTTGCGCCGCCTGTAGAACTTGGTGTCCCTGAAGCTTTTACGTTCGCCGCTCGACACGCCCAGGTAAAACTCCTTGACGTCCTCGTTCTCGGCTAGATCGCGGGCTTCGCCGTCCATCATGACGCGCCCGTTTTCAAGGATATAGCCGTAATCGGCATAACGAAGCGCGATATTGGTGTTCTGCTCGGCCAGCAGAAAGCTGACTTTTTCGCGCTGGTTCAAGTCGCGCACGATCTCGAAAATTTCCTCGACGATCTGCGGCGCAAGGCCCATGGAAGGCTCATCCAGCAGGATCATGTTGGGGTTGGCCATGAGCGCCCTGCCGATGGCAGTCATCTGCTGTTCGCCGCCCGACGTATAACCGGCCTGGCTGCTGCGCCGTTGCTTGAGCCGGGGGAAATATTGATAGACCCGCTCCAGCGCCGCATGTGTGTCGGCCCGTCCCAGGTTGCGCGTGTAGGCACCGGTGAGCAGGTTGTCTTCCACGGTCAGGTGAGCAAAGCAGTGCCGGCCTTCCATCACCTGCACCACGCCGCGCTTGACCAGGTCGGCCGGCGTCAGGCGGTCGATCCGCTCGCCGCGGTAATCGATCGATCCCTTGGTGACGTCGCCGCGTTCGGCTCTGAGCAGATTCGACACCGCCCTGAGCGTGGTGGTCTTGCCCGCGCCGTTGGCGCCCAGCAGCGCCACGATCTTTCCCGCCGGAACCATCAGCGACACGCCCTTCAGAACCAGGATCACGTGGTTGTAGATGACCTCGATCCCGTTGACGTTCAGCAGGACCTCGGTGTCCTGTTGCGTCTCGACATTGGTATTCATTGCTTGCACCTACTTATGGAAACCGGAGCCCGTCCACCTCCCGGCCGGCATGCCGGGGGTGAACGGAGCTTGCGCTTATGCCCGTCTAATCAGCTCTCTTTGGAGCAGTCGCGCGGCTCGATCTTCTTCTCGGCGGCGTACTTCGCACCGAATTCCTTCACCAGCGGATCGACGAACTTCTTGTCGGACTGGTACCAGTCGGAAACGATGTCGAACTTGCTGCCGTCCCACTGGATGATGCGTGCCCAGTCGTCGCCCATGTGGTTCTCGCAGCTCGTGCGCACGGGACGCAGGATCTTGGCGAAGCCCAGCTCTTCCAGGCGCTCCTGGGTGAGATTCAGGTTCTCAAAACCCCAGCGCACCTGTTCCTGGTTCATGTGTTGGCCCTTGCCGAACTTCTCTTGGGCAGTGCGGATGGCTTCCACTTGCAGCATGGAAATGATCATGCCGCGGGTGTGGGCGATGGTACCGACGGTGGCGCCGTTCGGGCTCGTGCCCTGACCCTTATCGTACACATGCTGCTTCAGGTCTTCGTGCACGCGCCCTTCATCGGCGCTGTTGTGGATGGTGATGCCGTTATAGCCCTTGGCCACGGCGCCCAGGTCCGTGACGTCGGTTTCCGAAGCCGCCCACCAGATCGCATACATCTTCTCGCGCGGATAGCCGACTGCCTGCGCCTCGCGAATCGCCGTCGGGGTCATGATGCCTGCGCTCCACAGCAGGACGTAGTCGGGGCGCTTCTGGCGAATTTGCAGCCAGGTGGACTTCTGCTCCACGCCGGGCGCGGTGACCGGATAGAGCTGCAGCTCAAAGCCGTTGGCCTTGGAACGGGATTGAAGCAGCGGAATCGGCTCCTTGCCGTACGGGGAGTCGTGATAGACCAGGGCGATCTTCTTGCCCTTAAGCTTGTCCTCGCCACCTTCCTTCTTGGCGATGTCCTGAATCATGACGTCGGCGGCCGTCCAGTAGTTGCCCAGCAGCGGGAAGTTCCACTTGAACACGGTGCCGTCCGCGGACTGCGACAGACCATAGCCCACGGTCTCGATCGACACGCCGTCGACGATGGCCTTGTCCGACACGGCGAAGGTGATGCCGGTGGATTGCGTATCGAAGCCCGATGCGCCGCCCTTGGCGCCCTTCAGACGCTCATAGCACTCCACGCCCTTATCGGTGGCGTAAGCCGTTTCGCATTCTTCGAAGACGATCTTGACGCCGTTGACGCCGCCGTCGCGGGCGTTCACGAGCTTGAGATAGTCCTGCTTGCCGTCCGCCCATGGGATGCCCAGCGGCGCAAAGGAACCCGTGCGGTAGGTCAGCAGGGGTACGAACTGCTCTTCAGCTGCGAAGGCAGGGCCGGCAGTGCCCACCATGGCCGCCGTGACGGTGGCGGCGGCCGCTGCCAGTTTGAATGTGGCTTTCATCTCCGAGTCCTCCTGGTGTCTATGCACCGTTTGTGTCGCGGTCCGGCCGGATGGCCGGCACCGCATTGCCAATGATGAGTCCTGCCCTTAGTGCGGGAAGGGCCAGATGCGCATCTTTTCCTTGCCTATGCTCCACAGGCGCGCCAGCCCGTGGGGTTCGACGATCAGGAAGAAGACGATCAGTGCGCCGAACACCATGTGCTCGATGTGCGACGCCGTATCCACGGCCAGGGGCAAGCCCAGCATGGGCGGGATATTGGTCAGCAGTACGGGCACCAGCACCATGAAGGCGGCGCCGAAGAAGCTGCCCACTATGGAACCCAGGCCGCCGATGATCACGATGAACAGCAGCTGAAGTGAACGGTTCAGATCGAAGGCCAGCGGTTCCCAGGAACCCAGGTGAATGTAGGCCCACAGCGCCCCGGCCACCCCGATGATGAAAGAACTGACCGCAAAGGCGGTGAGCTTGGCGTACACCGGACGAATGCCGATGACTGCGGCCGCCACGTCCATGTCGCGGATGGCCATCCATTGCCGGCCGATCGCGCCACGCACCAGGTTCTTCGCAAGCAGGGCGAACACCACGACAAAGCCCAACACGAGCAGATAGCGCTGCACCGGAGTCTGAATGGGCAGCCCGAAAAAGTTCAGCGGCGGCACTGACACGTTCCCCGACGCCGAGTAGTTGGTGAAGTAAGGGATGCGCAGGAAGGCCCAATCGACGAAGAACTGCGCCGCCAGCGTGGTGACCGCCAGGTATAGGCCGCGAATACGCAGACTGGGAATGCCGAACACCACGCCAACCAGCGTGGCGAAGACGCCGCCCAGCAGAATTTGAAAGAGCAGCGGCAGCTCGGGAATGCGCACGCCGAAATTCCAGGCGGCGTAAGCGCCCACCGCCATGAAGGCCCCGGAACCGATCGAAATCTGCCCGCAATACCCCACCAGGATGTTCAGCCCGATCGCCGCCAGGGACAGGATGAGGAAGGGAATCAGTATGGCCTGAAGGAAGTAGTTCGATGCGGCGAAGGGAACCACCACGAATGCCGCGGCAATCAGACCAAGGATGATCACCCGGTCCTGACGGATGGGGAAGATCTGCTGGTCGGACCGGTACGAACTTTTGAACTGGCCGTTCTCACGATAATACATAGTATCTACCTGCCAAGTATTGTTCTTTAAACCCGATCGATGATCTTTTCACCGAAGAGGCCTTGAGGACGGAACAGAAGGAAAACCAGGGCGAGCACGTAGGCGAACCAGATCTCGATGCCGCCGCCCACGAAGGGCCCCAGATAGACTTCGGAAAGTTTTTCGCCCACGCCGATGATGAGGCCGCCGATGATGGCGCCGGGTACGGAGGTCAGACCACCCAGGATCACCACCGGCAGCGCGCGCAGCGCCGCAGTCGACAGCGTGAACTGCACGCCGTACTTGGATCCCCACACGATGCCGGCCACCAGGGCAACCAGGCCGGCCACCGTCCATACCACCACCCATATCCGGTTCAGCGGAATGCCGATGGACTGCGCCGCCTGGTGATCGTCGGCCACTGCACGCAAGGCGCGCCCCACGGACGTGTATTGGAAGAAGAAGGCCAACACGGCCACCAGCACGGCCGCCACCACGGCCGCCGTCAGATCCTCGAGACTGACGAGCACCCCGCCCTCGAAGACGGACTCGAATAGAAATGCCGGGTCCTTGGGCATGCCCACGTCGATGGAGTACACGCTGCTGCCGAAAAGCGTCTGGCCGATGCCGTCAAGGAAATAGCTGATGCCGATGGTGGCCATGAGCAGGGTGGTGCCTTCCTGATTGACCAGATAGCGCAGCACGAAGCGTTCGATCAGCACAGCGACGAGCCACATGAACACCGCGCAAACGATGAAAGCCAGCACGTTGCCCAGCAGCTTGCTTTCGATGCCCAGCCACGACGGGATCCATACCGACAGGCGGGCCATGGCCAGGGCTGCCACCAGTACCATGGCGCCCTGGGCGAAGTTGAACACGCCCGACGCCTTGAAGATCAGCACGAAGCCCAGGGCGACCAGCGCGTACAGCATGCCCGACATCAGGCCACCGAATACCGTTTCAAGAAAAAATCCCATATCCGTCGTCCTATCAGTCGCTGGCGCCGAGGTAGGCGCGTATCACTTCGGGATTACTGCGCACCTCGTCGGGCGTGCCGTCGCCGATCTTCTTGCCGTAGTCCAGGACCACCACTCGATCGGAAATATCCATGACCACGCCCATGTCGTGCTCGATGAGGACGATGGTCGTGCCGTATTCGTCGTTTACATCGAGAATGAAGCGGCTCATGTCCTGCTTCTCCTCGATGTTCATGCCGGCCATGGGCTCGTCCAGCAACAGGATGCGCGGTTCCATGGCCAGCGCACGCCCCAGGTCGACGCGCTTTTGCAAGCCGTAAGGCAGACGCCCCACGGGGGTCTTGCGGTAAGCCTGGATCTCCAGAAAGTCGATGATGTTCTCGACGAACTCGCGATGGCGGATTTCCTCGCGTTCGGCGGAACCCAGCCGGAAAGCCTGGGCCAGGACGCCGCTCTTCATGCGCAGGTTGCGGCCCGCCATGATGTTGTCCAGCACGCTCATGCCCTTGAACAAGGCCAGGTTCTGAAAGGTCCGTGCGACCCCGGCTTCCGCCGCCCGCCGTGGATTCATGCGGCTGAACTGCTTGCTGTCCAGCGTGATCACGCCTTCTTGAGGGGTATAGACCCCGTTGATCACATTGAGCATCGAGCTCTTGCCCGCGCCATTCGGGCCGATGATGGCCCGTATCTCGTGTTCCCGCACATCAAAGGAGATATCGGTGAGGGCCTTCACCCCGCCGAAAGCCAGCGAGATGTTCCTGAGATCGAGAATGACCTCGCCGATACGCTGATCGCGACTCTGAATCATGGGTTACGCAGCCTTCTTGGTGTTGCCGGGATAGACCTTGGCGCTCAGTATGCGCAGGTCCGCCGCGATGCGGCCCTTGCGGCCGTCTTCGAACTTGACCTCGGTCTCGATGTACTGGTTGCTCTTGCCTTCGAACAAGGCGTCGACAAGAACCCCATACTTCTGCGCGATGAATCCACGCCGCACTTTGCGCGTACGCGTCAGTTCGTCGTCGTCCGGATCGAGCTCCTTGTGGAGCACCAGGAAGCGGGCCACCTGAGAGGCGCACAATTTGGGGTCGGTCGCGAGGTCCGCGTTGACCTTTTCGACACACTCGCGAACCAATTCCTGGACTTCAGGCTTGCCGGCCAGGTCGGTGTAACCCGCATAAGGCAGCCCGCGGCGCTCGGCCCAGTTGCCCACGGCTTCCAGGTCGATATTGATGAAGGCGCAGGCTTCGTTGCGGCCGTCTCCAAACGCCACGGCTTCCTTGATGAAGGGGAAGAACTTCAGCTTGTTCTCAATGTACTTGGGCGCAAACAGGCTGCCGTCCGCCAGCTTGCCGACGTCCTTCGCCCGGTCGATGATCTTGAGTTGGCCGTCGGTATCCAGATAGCCGGCGTCGCCCGTGTGGTACCAGCCGTCCGGCGTGAAGGACTCAGCGGTGGCCTCCGGATTCTTGTGGTATTCCTTGAAGAGTCCCGGGCTCTTCACTTGGATCTCGCCGTTGTCGGCCACGCGAATTTCTACCCCTGCGACGGGGGGACCCACTGTGTCGGCTCTTACCTGCCCGTCGGACTGCACGCACACGAAGACCGATGTCTCGGTGGAGCCGTACAGCTGTTTGAGATTGATGCCGATGGAGCGATAGAACTCGAAGAGATCCGGCCCGATGGCCTCGCCGGCGGTATAGGCGACACGCACACGGCTCATGCCCAGGGCGTTGCGCAAAGGCCCATAGACCATGAAGTCGCCCACGGCATACTTGAAGCGGTCCCAGGCGCCGACGCTGCCGTCCTTGTCCAGAATGCGGGTCCCCACGCGCCGGGCCAAGCCCATGCAGACATGGAACAGCTTGCGCTTCAGGGCGCTGGCATCTTCCATGCGTATCATCACCTGAGTCAGCAGGCCCTCGAGTACCCGTGGCGGCGCAAAATAGTAGGTCGGGCCGATGTCGTGCATATCGATCGACACGGTCTCCGGTGATTCGGGATGATTGACCGTGAAGCCAGTCACCAGGAACTGCGTGTACGAGAACATGTTCTGCCCGATCCAAGCAGGCGGCAGGTAAGCCAGGACGTCCTCAGCGTCGGTCAGGCCTTCGAGCTGCTGGATCACGACGGCGCGGTCGATGAGCGCATGATGAGTGAGCACCACGCCTTTGGGCTTGCCGGTCGTGCCCGAGGTATAGAACATGGCTGCGGGTTCATCAGCCGCCACCGCAGCAACCGCCTGCTTTACATGGTCCGGGTGCTCGCTCAGGAATGTCTGGCCGCGTTCGCCGAGATCATCGAAACTCAGCAGCCCCTGCTCATGATAGTTGCGCAGCCCGCGAGGGTCGTCATAGACGATGTGATGCAAGACCGGGCAGGACTCACGCGCTTCGAGCATCTTGTCGACCTGCTCCTGATCCTCGACGATCGCCACGGCGATCTCCGCATCTTGAAGCACGTAGAGCATTTCAGCTGCAATGGCGTCCTGGTAAAGCGGAACAGGGATCCCGCCCAGATACTGGACCGCGATCATCGCCAGGTAGAGCCGGGGGCGGTTCTCGCCGATAATGGCCACGTGTGCGCCTTTGCGCACGCCCAGCGCCGCCAGCCCGTTGGCCAGCAGGGCAGCCTGCTCCGCCACTTCCTTCCAGGTGATCGTTTGCCAGATTCCGAGATCTTTCTCTCGCATGGCGGGCCGTGCCCCCCGCTGCCGGGCGTGGTGTTCCACCCATGCCGGAAAGGTTGCCGGCAGGCCCGACGTATCGGCCGGTGATTGATGTGCCACCTTGTCTCCTTCAGATCAGCCCCGTCTTTGCGAAGCCGTCGTTATTTGTATCGAAGTGCGACAATGATGCCTTCGACATTGATAAGGTATCGTCTCGGGTCCGGTATAACTGTCGCTGGTGTGACATTCGATTCCGCCCTAGGGGTAATTCCTCATGAGCCTTGAACATCCGCTACATACGTCCGCCGCCTGGTTTCCCTTGCTGGAACCAGACGAACGCGAACGCGTCCTGCGCGACGTCAACAGCACCCCCTACGCCCCCGGCGCCATGATAGAACGCAAGGGCGAGCCCGCCACATCGTGGCTGGGGGTCTCCAGCGGACTCGTGAAAGTTTCAGTGGGCAATCAGGAGGGCAAGCTGGCGTCGTTGATGGGCGTGCCCGCCGGGGGCTGGTTCGGCGAAGGTTCCCTGCTCAAGCGCGAAAAGCGCAAGTACGACGTCGTCGCGCTGCGCGCCTCGACGGTGCTGCGCATGCCGGAAGCGACGTTCGACTGGCTGCTCAACCGCAGCATTCCTTTCAATCGATACCTGCTGCATCAGCTGAACGAACGGGTGGGACAGTTCGTGGGCAAGGCCGAGTCTGATCGCCTGCTCGACCCGGAAGCCCGGGTGGCCCGATGCCTGCTGGAGCTGGTGAATCCGCTGCTCTACGCCGGCAAGCCGATGCGGTTGGACATCACGCAGGAAGAGGTCGGCTATCTCGCCCGGATTTCTCGCCAGCGCACCAATCAGGCACTGCGTGCGCTCGAGAGCGCACAGCTCGTCAAAGTGGAATACGGCGCAGTCCACGTGCTCGATCTCGAAGGTCTGAATTCGTACGGCAGCTGAACACAGCGCACGGGGGAAGTAGTAAGCTCACGGGTAAACCCTTCCATGGTGGGGGGGCTGCTGCTTTCACACACGGCGAGACCGGATATGTCAGAACAAATCAAACACGCACTTCCCTCATACCTGGACCCGGGCCATGTCGGCCCCTGGGGCATCTATCTTGAACAGGTCGAACGGGTGACACCTTATCTGGGCCATCTGTCCAAGTGGGTCGAGACGCTCAAGCGTCCCAAGCGCGTGTTGATTGTCGATGTACCGGTTGAGCTGGATGACGGCACGATTGCCCACTTCGAAGGGTACCGCGTGCAGCACAACGTATCGCGCGGTCCCGGCAAGGGGGGCGTGCGCTACCACCAGGACGTCACCTTGTCCGAGGTCATGGCTCTGGCCGCCTGGATGTCCGTCAAGGCCGCCGCAGTCAACCTTCCCTTCGGCGGCGCCAAGGGCGGCGTGCGCATCGACCCGCGCAACTATTCCAAGGCCGAACTGGAACGCATCACGCGCCGCTACACCAGCGAAATCGGCGTCATCATCGGGCCGCACAAGGACATTCCCGCGCCGGACGTCAACACCAACGCGCAGACCATGGCCTGGATGATGGACACCTACTCCATGAACCATGGCTCAACGTCCACCGGCGTCGTGACCGGCAAGCCCATCTCGCTGGGCGGCAGCCTGGGGCGGGTCGAGGCCACAGGCCGAGGCGTGTTCGTGGTCGGCAGCGCGGCCGCAAAGCAGCATGGCATCCCCATTGAAGGCGCGCGTGTCTCGGTCCAGGGCTTTGGCAACGTGGGCGGCACCGCCGCCCGCCTGTTCCACGATGCCGGCGCGCGCATCATCGCCGTGCAGGATCACACCGGCACCGTCCATAATTCGAACGGGCTCGACGTCCTGAGCCTGCTGAAGCACGTCGAAGAGACCGGCGGCGTTGCCGGCGCTCCCGAGACGGAATCCATTCCGGCCGACGCCTTCTGGGAACTCGAGACCGACATCCTGATCCCCGCTGCGCTGGAAGGCCAGATTCATGAAGGCAATGCGGACCGCATCCGCGCCCGCATCGTGATCGAAGGCGCCAACGGGCCGACCACGCCGGAAGCCGACGATATCCTGACGGACAAGGGCATCCTCATCGTGCCCGATGTCCTGGCCAATGCCGGCGGCGTCACGGTCAGCTATTTCGAATGGGTGCAGGACTTCTCCAGCTTCTTCTGGACTGAAGACGAAATCAACGAGCGCCTTGAACGCATGATGAACGCCGCATACGCATCGGTCGCCGGCGTGGCCGCCCAGCACAAGGTCACTCTTCGCACGGCCGCCTTCATCGCGGCTTGCTCGCGCATCCTGGAATCCCGCGAAGTGCGCGGTCTCTACCCCTGATCGGCAAACCGGCCGGCCGGTCCTACGGGCCGTCGCCGGCCACGCGGGCCGCAATATGCGCCAGTGATTCTTCCACCTGATCCACCAGAATCAGGCATAGGTCTCCCGCCTTCAGGCGGGAAAGCGCCGTATCGATCGCCAGGAGCTCTCCCTGCACCTCTTCGATAAAAGAGCTGCGTTTGGCCCCGTTGAGTCCCTGCCGCAGGAGCGCAGTCACTTCGCCGTCGGCGCGCCCCCGCTGGCACATGTCCTGATAAAGAATGACCTCATCGAAGGCATCGCCCAGGATTTCCGTCTGGCGGTAGATGTCTTCGTCGCGACGGTCGCCGGCGCCGCTGATCACGACGCAACGGCGGGCAGCCGGCCAGTGGCACAAGGCATCGGCAAGCGCGCGGATGGCGTCGGGATTATGGCCATAGTCGGCCACCAGCAGGGCGCCCCGGTAGCTGAACACGTTGAATCGTCCGGGCACTGTGCTCGCATCGCTGACAAACGACGCCAGGCCGCGGCGCATGGTGTCCACATCTCTTCCCAGTGCCCAGGCGGCCGCCAAGGCGGCCATTGTGTTCTCGACCTGAAAGCCCAGCAAACCGTTGCCGGTGAGCGGAATCTCCGCCATGGGGAAACGATGGACGGTTCGCCCTTCGGCCAACACGATGGCGTCGCCCTCAACGCAGGCGACTCTCTTTCCTTGCGCGCGGTGCATGGAAAGAACGGGGTTGTTCCGGTCAGCTGCAAAGTACGTGACAGTCCCCGGACATACGGATGCCATCGCGGCCACCAGGGGGTCCGCCGCATTCAGCACGGCCATGCCCGTCGGCGCGACGTTCTCGACGATGACCCGCTTGACGATAGCGAGGTCATCCACTGTGGTGATGTAGTTCATGCCCAGATGATCGCCGGTGCCGACATTGGTGACCACGGCGACATCGCAACGATCGAAGCCCAGGCCTTCACGCAGCAAGCCGCCCCGCGCGGTCTCGAACACCGCCGCTTCGACATGGGGATGCATCAACACATTCCGGGCGCTGCGCGGGCCGCTGCAGTCGCCGGTGTCGATGCGTTCGCCGTCGACATAGACGCCGTCGGTGTTGGTCATGCCGACTTTCAGCCCACTGGTCGCCATGAGATGCGCGATCAGGCGCACCGTCGTGGTCTTGCCGTTGGTGCCCGCCACGGCGGCCACCGGAATTCGGCCATCGTCGCCGTCGTGGAACATGTCCGCGATGATGGCATCGCCGACATCGCGCGGTTGACCGAATGAAGGGCTCAGGTGCATGCGCAAGCCCGGCGCGGCGTTGACCTCGACGATGCAGCCGCTTTGTTTATCCAGGGGCTCATGGACGTTGTCGCTGACCATGTCCAGACCGCAAATATCCAGGCCCACCATACGGGCGGCCGCGACGGCGCATTCCGCCAGTTCGGGATGCACCTGATCGGTTACATCGGTCGCCGTGCCCCCGGTGCTCAGATTGGCATTGTTCCGCAGGATGACGCAATGGCCCTTCTGCAGTACGGACTCGGACGTGTGGCCTTGCTTGGCGAGCGTAGCGGCTGCGATGTCGTCCAGTCGGATGCGCGTCAGGGCGGTGCCATGCCCATCGCCACGCAAGGGGTCGGCGTTGAGCCGTTCCACCAGCTGCTCCACCGTACTCGAGCCGTCGCCGATCACCTGTGGAGGATCGCGTCGGGCCGCCGCCACGAGTTTGTCTCCCACGACCAGCAGACGAAAGTCATGACCTGGGAAGTACTTCTCGACGATGACGTGATAGCCATGCTCGCGGGCGCCCTCGTAGGCCGCCAGCACTGCCTCTCGACCCTGTACGTTGACCGCCACCCCTTTGCCCTGGTTGCCGTCGCGAGGCTTGATCACGACTGGTCCACCGATGGAGCACGCCGCTTCCCATGCGCCTTCGGCGCTGGTGACGCTGCGACCTTGCGGAACGGGTACGCCGGCTGCGGCTAGCAATGACTTCGTGAGCACTTTGTCTTGCGCGATCGATTCACCGATCGCGCTGCTGCGGTCGGTCTCCGCCGCCTGGATACGCCGACGGCGATAGCCCCAACCCAACTGGACCAGGCTGCCTTGAGTCAGGCGACGAAAGGGAATGCCCCGGCGGATCGCCGCCTGGACAATGGCGCCCGTGCTGGGCCCCAGCCGTACGTCCTCGTACAGCGCTTTGAGCCGGCTCAAGGCCGCCTCCAGATCGTAGGGCTGATCGTGCCAGGCCGCCCAGCACAATTGCTCGGCGAGCTCGAATGCCAGCAGGCCGACCTCTTCTTCGGCGTACTCGACCGCCACGCGGTGAACGCCCGGCTCATTCGTGGGCACCGTGCGATGGAAGGCCAGCACGCAGCCGGCGCGGGCCTGCAGACTGTAGACGGCGGATACGAAAAGACAGGCCAGCACAGCCGACGGTTCAAGCCCGGAAATCCGCGGTATGTCGATGTCGGGAAAGCGCGCCCGCAGACGGATCTCGTATTCGTCCACCGTGCTCGCCGCCGAGCCGACAAGCGTGCCAGACGGGCGGGCTCCAGAATTTTCAGCAGGCGGCCGCCAGGCCTTGCCGCAGCTGACGGCGGCCTCTATGATGGTTTGCCGAGACCAGATATTGGGGCCCCGCAGGACCCGGATTCCAGACACTTCCATTTCTTTCATACCGTCCATTGCGCGCCGTCCGGCAGCGATTCACCCTGCGGCGCGCCGAACGCTTCCAGCCCCGCGCGTATCCGTTCTCCGGCGATGCCCAACGACCAGGCGGCCGCCACCGCCGCAAGCACGTTCCGCAAGTGAAAGACTTCCATTCCGCCCTTCGCCACCGGGATTCCCGCCACGTCCGCCAAGCGCTCTTCCACGCGCCCCTGGGCCAGAAAGAGCGCGCCGTCGCGCAAGTAGACCGCGCGACCTTCAGCAGCGCAATGCCGCACCATGATCGCCGATTCAGCGTCCACACCGAAGAACACCACCTGTCCATCGCACAACGGGGCAAGTTCCACGACCGCGGCGTCGTCCGCATTCAGCACCGCTGTTCCGGCAGGCAGCACGACGTCGATGGGGGTGCGCGCCACTTTCAGCAGGTGTTCCATGTCCAGAATATCGAAATCAGGGTGTGTCTCAAGCGCATCGATATTCGTGATGACGCCCACATGGCAGCGGTCATAGGGCAAGCCCTCGCGCAAAATGCCATCAAAACTGCTCTCGATGACGGCGCCCTGCACCGCCCGATTCAGCAGCAGCCGCCGTCCGGACTCCCAGTTGCTGCAGTCGGTCCGCTGCACATGGCGCTGCCCAAGGAACAAGCCTTCGCTGCAGGCCAGGCCGACATACAGGCCGCCCAGTTGCAGCAAATGCGCGACCATACGGGCCACCATGGTCTTTCCACGGCTCCCGCTCACAGCGACAATGGGCACGTAGCCGGTGTCGCCGGCAGGAAACAGGTGTTCGACGATGGCGTCGCCCACGGGCCGCGGCTCCCCGGCCGAAGGCTTCAGATGCATCAGCAGACCCGGACCGGCGTTGACCTCGACGATGGCGCCCTGTTGCGGACACAGCGGCTGCGAAATGTCTTGAGCCACGAGATCCACGCCCGCGATGTCCAGGCCAACGACCTGCACGGCAAGCTCAACCGCCCTTGCCACATCCGGATGCACCTGCTCGGTGACATCGATGGCCACATTGCCATTGCGCTGGATCAGCACTTGCCGGCCTGCGGCGGGTATATCGTCCGGGTCCAGGTGCTGACGCCTGAGTTCCATGCTCACCGCGGTGTCGACCCGCACGGGGTTGAGCGTATGTTCTTCTTCCCGGCCCCGCAGCGGGTGGGTGTTCAATTGCAGCTCGATCAGCTCGCGTACGGAGTGCAGGCCGTCACCTTCCACCGTCGCGACGTCGCCGCGCGCGGCGGCCACCATGCGCGAGCCCACAACCAGAAGGCGATGCTCATTGCCCTGTATGCATTGTTCGACCAGGACGCCGCTGCCTTCTTCGGCGGCCACCTCGTAGGCCGTCTCGACTTCACCGCGCCGGGCGAGGTGCGTAAAGACGCCGCGCCCGTGATTGCCGTCTATGGGCTTGACCACCACGGGCAGGCCAATGTCCTGCGCGGCATCCCATGCCTCTTGCGCGGACTCGGCCACGCGCCCTTCCGGCACCGGCACGCCGCAAGA
>JAEWFK010000021.1 GCA_023388835.1 Pseudomonadota bacterium
CTGGGCGCGCAACAGGCAGGCGCCGGCATGGAGGTCCTCTTTGGCATCCCCAGCACTGAACTGAGCATGGTGCTGCTCATCATCGCCGTGACCGCGGTTGCGTTGTGGTCGGTGGTGTCGGGCGTGGACAAAGGCGTACAACAGCTTTCCAAGCTCAACATGTTGCTGGCGTTGGTGCTGTTGTTGTTCGTCATCGTCTTCGGACCCACCATGGGCATCCTCAAGGGGTTCTTCGCAAATCTCGGGGCTTATGTCAGTTATCTGCCGGCGTTGTCCAACCCTGTCGGCCGCGATGATGCGAATTTCGTGGAAGGCTGGACCGCTTTCTATTGGGCCTGGTGGATAAGCTGGTCGCCTTTCGTGGGCATGTTCATCGCGCGCATCAGCCGGGGCCGGTCCGTGCGGGAGTTCCTGGTCGCCGTATTGCTGGTGCCGTCTCTGGTGTCGGTGCTCTGGATGACGGCGTTTGGCGGGACCGCCATCAACCAAGTCTTGGTGGATCAGTTCACCGGCGTCCAGGATGCGGCGCTGGAACTGCAATTGTTCACCATGCTGGGACAACTTCCTTTATCCGCGATCACCTCTTTCATTGGCATCGTGCTGGTGATCATGTTCTTCATCACATCGTCCGATTCCGGTTCCCTGGTGATCGACACCATCACGGCGGGGGGCAAGATCAACGCGCCGGTGTCACAACGGGTTTTCTGGGCCGTGTTGGAAGGGGTATTGGCCATCGCCTTGTTGCTCGGCGGCGGCTTGGTGGCCTTGCAGGCCATGGCGGTATCGACCGGACTGCCCTTCACCGTGGTACTGCTGGTGGGGTGTGTTTCCATCGTCAAGGGCTTGTTGAGCGAACCGCGTTAGAGCCTCGGTAAAGGGCCCGCTACAGCCAGAGGGAACCCAAGGTTTGCTGGGGTGAAAAATGTGTGGCGACCTGAGCCTGAAACAGCTCGGCGGTCGCCAATGCATCGGTCAGCGCGTGGTGGGCATGATAGGCGGGCAGGCCATAGCGCTCCCGACTATCGGCCAGCCGGATCGACACAGGTTGGCGGCCCAGCAGTCGCAGCCACCATCCGGGACTGCGTTCGGGATGCAGTCCTGCCTCGATCTGCATGGTGTCTACCAGGGGAAACTGCAGCGGCTCGCCCAAGCTGAGGCGGACGGCTTGGTCGATGAAGCCGCGCTCCATGGGGTGGTAATGCACGAGCGCGATCTTTCCCGCCAATTGGCGCAGCAGTGTCTCCACGACTTCCTCGAAGCGGGGCGCCTGCTGAATGTCTGAATGGGTGATGCGGTGAAAGGTAATCGATTCGGGAATCAGATCGCCCGGGGGCCGTATCAACTGGTGCCATGCCTGATCGCTGCGTATGCGCGCGAGCGTCATGGGAATCAGTCCAATACTCACGATGGCATGGTGCTGGGGATCCAGCCCGGTCGTTTCGACGTCCATGGCAACGAACTCGACTTCTCCCAGCGGAGTTTCGGCGCCGGGCCACGCTGACCGGTAGAAGTCCGCCAGTGCGCCGTGGCGCGTCGTCCCGGCCATGCCCGCCATATAGCGCGGCCAGTCGCCCGGGGGCGAGGAAGATCGATTCATGACGGTGACCCGGCTGCGTTCAAAGGATAGCGGTAGCGCAGGAAGTTCTGCGCATTGCTGAGAATCTGAAAGGAATCCTTCAGCGCGTGGCGTTCTGCCGGGGAAACATTCTCCGGTTCGATGTAGTTGTTCGGTTCGCGCCCTTCCTGGATATCGAGCGCCTGATGCCGGATGCGCGCCAAGTTCAGGAACTCGAGCGCATCGCGCAGTTTCTTCAGCGACTCAGGAGGCATCAGGCGGGTCTTGGCAATGTCATCGAGCCGGTCGAAGGAGTTTTGCGCGGTCGAGCCGCAAGCGAGTGCGTGGACGCGAATGAGATCCGTCAGCGGCGCCGTTCCCCGGCCCTTGATATTGATGAGATTCTTCTGCTGACCGTCTTTTTCCATGACGAAAGTCCGGAAGAAGCCCAGTGGCGGTGTGCGGTTCAGTGAGTTTCTGGCCATCATGGCCAGAAACTGCGGATTGGCGCTCGCCTTGGTGGAAATCAGTTCGCGCAGCTGCTCCACGAAATCGGCCTGTCCGGCCACGGCTTCCAGATCAAAGAAGATGTTGCTGTTGAGCAGGGCCTGAGGGTTGGGGCGTTCGATCCAGTCGGTGAAGGTCCGCTTCCAGACGGACAGAGGCTGGCGCCAGCGCGGATTGGTCGCCATGATGTCGCCCTTGCAGTAGGTGTAGCCGCAGGCGGCCAGGCCGTCGGTGACGAACTTCGCCAGCTGCAGGAAATAGTCATCATGAGCGGCCGGATCGAACCGGTCGTCGAGTACCAGCGCATTGTCCTGGTCGGTGACGATCAACTGCTCATCCCGCGCCATGGAACCCATTACCATGAAGCAGAAGGGAATGGGCGGCGGCCCCAGCGATTCTTGCGCCAGATCCACCAGTCTCTGGATGAAACTGCGGCCGATGCTCGACATGGCGCTGCCTATCATGTGTGAATTAGCGTTGTCTTCGACCATGCGAACGAAGGTGGCGCGCACGTCGGGCAGCAGACTTTGCAGTGCGCTGACCGTCGGACGCTTGAAGATATCGTTGACCAGGTAGAGGCTGCTGCGCGATTGGTAGCGCAGTACGTCAGCCAGATTGATCAGTCCGATGGGACGCCGCCGGTTCAGGATAGGCAGATGATGGATGTTGTGCCGGAGCATGCACAGAATGGCTTCGAGAACGGACTCTGTGTGCTGCAGGGTGATCGGGTCGGCAGACATGATTTCACGCAGCGGTGTCTCGGGCGGCCGCGCCTCTGACACCACACGCGTGCGGAAATCCCGATCGGTAATGATGCCGACCGCTCTCGGGTGCGCATCATCGCTCGTGGTTTCGGTGATCAGCAGTGCTGAAACGCTTTGTTCGGTCATGACCGCTGCGGCATGATGGATGCTGCACTGCACGTCCACCGTGACGGCGGGGCGGCTGATCAATTTGTTGACCTTGACGTTCAGCAGCTCACTCGCCCGACCCTGGGGAGTGGCTGATTTCAGGCGACCCGAGCCTTCGGTATCGACGAAGTCGGCAAAACTGTCCCAGCTGTTGCTCAAGTGCTCGAATACCGCGCCGGGTATGAAGTAGACCAGCGTGTCCTCGAGTGCCCGCGCCGGAAAGCGCACACGGTTGTTCCGGCGCAAACTGGCCTGGCCGAAGATGTCGCCTTCGCCGAGCCGATTGAACAGTTCACCCGAACGCAGGAAGATCTCCACCGCGCCGCTGCGGATGTAATGCAGGTCAACAATGGGGTCGCCGTGCTCCAGTATGACTTCGCCGGCTTTGAAGTAACGGACCTGTACGCGGCCGGCCACCTCGTCGAGCGTTTCTTCGGGCAGGTCCTCGAAGGGAGCATGGCGACTCAGGTGGTCGCGTATTTCGATCAGTTCAATTTGCATGGGCGAAAGTCATGGGCAGGGCTGCGGAATTGGGAAGGCCCGCAGCCCGATGATACCGTCGCCTCGCCGTATCGGGGTCGATTAGAACTTGACCGTCTCGCCGTCCTCGGGGATTTCGACGCGATCCTGGATGCGGTTCTCGTCCACATATTTGCGCAGTTCCTTACGGCTCTGGCCCATATGGTTGATGGCATCCATATGCGTGGCGACGATGGTGGCGTCGGGCACCGCCTTGGACGCCTTGAGCACGTCTTCCTTGCCCATGATGATGGAGCCTTCATATTCGCTCATGACGGCGTAGCCGGCATTGATCACGATGACTTCCGGGTCATATTGCTCCAGTGCCTGATCGACTTCGTCGCGCCAGATGGTGTCCCCCACCAGGTATAGCGTCTTGTGCCCGGGTGCTTCGAACACGACTCCCATGGCGTCCCCAAGAAACGTCGCCACTTCGGCCGAGGCGAACATTTCATCGGTCCCGTGCTGTCCGCCTGTCTTGCTGAGGGTCACATCGCCGAATTTGGCCTTGTCGGACAAGACACGGACGTTGGTGAAGCCTTGAGTGCGGATAAGTGTTGCGTCGGCCTGGTTCTGTGCGTACAGCGGGATATCCTTGGGCAAGGCCTCCTGCGCGGCATCATCCCAATGGTCGAGGTGGGTGTGAGTGACGATCACCGCATCCACGCCGGCGAGAATGTCTTCCACAGACATCGGCAGGTCTACCAGGGGATTGCGCAATTCGCTGCGGTAGGTCTTCTCAAAGCCCGGATAGCTTCCTTTCTTCGACAGCATGGGGTCGATCAGGAAGGTCGTGCCCGCAAAGGTGATCTTCACCGTCGCGTTGCGGATCTGCTGCAGCTGGACCGCTTCGGCGGCCGCTGCGGAAGTTGCGGTGGTTTGGGACTGGGCATAGGCGCCGGTGGCAGAAAAGCTCAGGGCCAGAGCCAGTGCGGTAACGAAAGTCTTGATTTGCATGCGGCTACTCCAATGTGTCGCAAAGTTCAGAAGAACCTCCATTGTTGCCGCGGGCGCTGATTGCCAATAGTGGCCCATATGCCAATATTCGTCTAATTTGGGCCAATCTTTTAAATCCGAGGGGGAACGCCACCGGAAACACAGCCGCCAACATCGATTTGCTTGGACGGAGGTGGCCAGGTGGAAGCTCAAATCGGGGTAGACGGCGCCTACCCCGCGTTGAATCGGCGGCGGTATTCGCCGGGTGTCAGGCCCACGATGCGGGCGAACACCTTGCGAAAGGCGCTCGGGTCGCTGTACCCGACTTCCCAGGCAATGGTGTCGATGGGCGCTACGGTGGCTTGCAACATTTCGCGTGCGCGGCCGACCCGCAGGCGTTGGGTGTAGTCGGTCGTGGTCATCCCCGTCGCCTTGCGGAACCTTCGAAGAAAAGTACGTTCTTCCATACCTGCGCGCTGCGCCATGTCGGCAAGCGAAACGTCTTTCGCGCCGGTCTCGTCCAGCCACTGCTGCACCGAAAGGACGGCGGAGTCGCCGTGCGCCAGCCGCGGCGCGAAGGCGCTGTAATACCGTTGCTGGCGCCCAGGCGGATCCACCAGCAGCATTTTTGCGGTGTCGATCATCACCGCTGCGTCCAGGTAGCGGTCCACCAGCCGCAGGCCAAGATCCGTCCATGACATGGCGCCGCCCGCAGTCAGGACATCGTCCGAGTCGATGATGAGTTGATCGACGTCCAGCTCCACATCAGGGAAACGGCCCATGAACTTTTCCGCGTAAAGCCAGTGGGTGGTGATTGTGCGACCGGCCAGCAGGCCGGTTTCCCCGAGCAGAAAAGCGCCGGCGCACACGGACGCCAGAGTCACCCCGCTCCGGTGCTGGGCCACCAGCCATCCCAGGTAGGGCGCCGCCGCCTCGGGTGAGATGGGCTCTTCCAAGCTAGGGGGCAGAATCAACACATTAGGGGAACCGCTGACGGAAGGTTGAGAGTCGTAAATGCGGGTGGGCCCGTGTCCCGGCTCCTTCCACTGCCAATGCGTGAGCCGCAGTGGCGGGAGGTCGGTTTTGCCATGTTGGGCGGCAATTCTGTTGGCGAGTGCGAAGAGGTCGGTCAACCCCAACACCGCGGCCATCTGTGCGTTCTGGTAGAGGACTATGCCGATTTCGACCGGCCCGCTCTTCTGCATGCCTGTGTATTGCCTTAAGAAAGTTTGGGGTGCGGGAAGCGGCGCGCTCTGACGCGGAGCCGCCATCTCCATTGACCCGAATCAATATATCCGATAAATTTAGGCCGTTCGAGATATTTTTTCAAGTGCTTCCATGTCTGCTACCCGCGTCGCTGTTTTCGCCTTCGACGGCATCAGCCTCTTCCATCTTTCGGTTCCCGGTATGGTGTTAAGCGCCTTCGACGAACCGAAAGGCGGGCAGGGCTACGACGTCCGCTATTTCTCGCTTGCCCCGGGCAGAATGCGTAGCGACCAGGGCATCTTCATTGAAGTGAGCGATGGGCTGGAGGCTTTGACTAAGGCCGACATCATCATCATTCCGGCTTGGCATGACCCCGAAGCCGCCGCGCCGGCCGAGCTATCCGAGGCGCTGCGCAAGGCTCACAAGAAGGGAAAGCTCATCGTTGGCCTGTGCCTGGGCGCATTCGTCCTGGGGGATGCCGGCCTGCTCGATGGAAAAGAAGCGACAACGCATTGGGCGTCGCGCGAGATCTTTGCTCGTCGCTTTCCGGAAGTGTTGTTTCGTCCCGATGTCCTGTATGTGGACGACGCAGGCATCGTGACCTCGGCCGGTACAGTTGCCGCGATTGATTGCTGTCTGCATCTCGTTCGCGAGCGCCATGGTTGCGAAGTGGTCAATCATATGGCGCGGCTTCTCGTCACGCCCCCCCATCGGCAGGGCGGCCAGGCTCAATACATCGAAAGACCGGTGGCGCAGTTGCCGAGCGAGAATCGCCTGCCCGGCGTGCTGGAATGGGCGCGCGCGAATCTCTCTCAGGAGCTTTCGCTGGACACGCTTGCCGACGTCGCAAAAATGAGCCGCCGTACCTTTACTCGCCGCTTCCGGGAGGCCACCGGTACGACCGTCACAAAATGGTTGAACGCTGAACGAGTGGCGCGGGCCCAGCAGCTGCTGGAAACGACTGAACGCTCTATAGAATGCATTGCGTCGGAGGTCGGTTTCGGTACTTCCTTATCGCTGCGGCAGCAGTTCGCGGGCCAACTCGGAACCTCGCCATCGAACTATCGGCGCAGCTTCTCCAAGAACTTGCAGGCCACTGCATAAAAGGGGACGCTTTATTCGCAGCGGAGAAACTAATGAATGGCCCAGAACCTGCGAATAATGGCAAATAGGCCGATGTGAGCCATCGGCATCTTCCGTCACACTGTCGGAGACACCCTGGCCGTCGATGCGGACGGCCTCATGAACGAACATGAAGGAACGACAGTGAACGACGCAATTGTGGGCGAGCGCTACGGCGCGGCGCCTTTTCCTCTTTCCATTCTCGACTTCGCCCTGGCGGGCAGAGGATTGACCGCCCGCGAGGCCTTGAACGCCAGCATCGAGCTCGCTGAACTGGTGGATCGGCGTGGTTTCAACAGGTACTGGGTTGCCGAGCACCATTCCATGCCCGGTGTCACGACCTCTTCGCCGGCCATGCTGCTCGCTCGTTTAGTTGGAGAGACGAAGCGAATTCGACTGGGTGCTGGCGGCATGATGCTGCCGAACTTCCCGCCGCTTGTCGTCGCGGAACAGTTTGGTTTGCTGGCCTCGATGGCGCCGGGACGCATTGACCTGGGCATCGGCCGCGCGCCGGGCGCGGACATGGTGACGGCGGCTGCATTGCGGCGAGGACAGATTGGCGCCGAGGACTTTCCGGCCCAGCTCATGGAGCTCCTCGCTTTCCTGGACGACGACTTTCCCAATAACCATCCCTTCAAGAGCGATGTGTATGCCGTTCCAGGACCGCGGCAGGATCTCGAAAACGGCGTAGCGCGCTCGTTCGAGCGCCCGCCGGTCTGGCTGCTGGGTTCTTCGGACTACTCGGCACGGCTGGCCGCGCAATTGGGATTCCCTTTCGCTTTTGCTGCGCACTTGGCGGACCAGAACGTAGTGATGGCGTTGGAAGTCTATCGCCGTCAATTCCAGCCCTCGGCTGTGCTGGACCGCCCCTATGTGATCGCCAGCTTCGGCGTCATGGCGGCGGATAACGAAGAACAGGCACAGCGCGAAGCCTGGGCCTACTCTCACGCCATGATGCGCATGAGCACGCGGCGCTCATTCGTAGTGCCGACGGCGGAAGAAGCTGCGGCGTATGACTATTCCGACACGGAACGCCGGATCATGGACATGTGGAACGCCAAGATCATGAGTGGCACGGGGGAACAGGTGGTGAAGCAGCTCAATGCCTGGCAAGAACGTATTCATGCAGATGAACTGATGCTTCTGAATCTGGGCCATTCGCCTCAGGCCATCTATCGCTCGACGGAACTCATCGCCGACGCCTACGGCTTGCCGCAGGATGTCGGCGAATCAAGGCAACCGAGCTCCGGTCAGGCGGCGGAGAGGTAGTCCTGCGTGGACTTCACGGTGCCGTAGCCGAATTCGAAGGCGGCCATCATTGCCGCATGGACTTGAGCTGCCGGCACCGTGATGCCACCGAAGGAAAGATCCAGCGTTGCGCAGGCATCATGCAGCACCGTTACCGGGTAACCCATGTCGGCGGCGGCGCGCACGACGGCGTCGACGCACATGTGGCTCATCGCTCCCACCACTACGACCTCCTCGACGCCGCGGGCGTCCAGGTGTTGCTTGAGCTCTGTATCGCGGAATGAATTGATGTGGTTCTTGACGATTACCGGCTCATCGTCCACGGGTAATACGGCCGGCTGAATCTCTACGCCATCAGTGCCGGGTACGAATGCCGGCGCATCGGGCGTCACGAATTCATGGCGGATATGGAACACCGGGATGCCCTTTCTCCGGGCGTCGGCAATCGCTTGCGCCGCGTTCGCCGCAGCCGCTTCGATGCCGAACAGAGGCAGCTTGCCTGTCGGCAGGTACTCGTTCTGCAGATCGACTACGAGCAGACCACGCTTCTTCATTTCATACTTCTGAATGGTTTGTCAAAGTACCGATATGTTCGCCCATGCGCGGCCCAGGGCATAGTGGCGGGAGCGACAAATTCGAGGTCAGTACCGACATGGCGCGGTGAGTGCCTTAAAGAGCAGAAGCCGCTTGCTGCGACCGGGAGAGGGGGGCCGCTTCCTGCTGCAGCCAATCTCTGAAAGCGGCCAGCCCTGGCAGGGCGGCGCATTCCGGTCGAAAAATAACGTAGTAGGAGAGCGTGGATAAAAAACTTACTTCGGGGAACAGTCGCACCAGCCGGCCTGAAGCCAAGTCGTCGCGCGCCATGACGCTGCGCGCCAGTGCAATGCCATGCCCTTCGCTGGCGGCCTGCAGCACCCCGGCTGAATTGTTGATTCTCATGCCGCGAGTTGCAGCGACACCGGGCACGCGGGCATGGCGCAACCACGCTTCCCATGTTGGAAAGGCCGGATGCCCGTCCATCGATAAATCATGGATGAGTGTGTGCCGGGATAGATCGCGAGGCTCGCGAAGCATGTATTCGCGCAGCAACTGGGGCGAGCAGACGGGATAGATTTCCTCGTCCATCAGTTTTACGGCCGACAAGCCTGGCCACTGCCCCGTTCCATACCGCACTCCGATGTCGACGCGATCCGTAATAAAGTCCACCGGTTTGCGACTGGTTTCGACTCGAACATCGATATTGGGGCAAGCTGCCTGGAAGCGGTCGATACGCGCCAACAACCATTTGGCGGCAAAGGCGGGGCTGACAGTAACAGTCAACACACGTTGAACCGAACCTTCCTGAAGACGCTGAAAGCCCAGCGCAAGCCGATCCAGCCCGCTGCGGATGTCCGGCAAGGCACGCTCGGCGACGTTCGTGGGGATGAGCCGGGTCCGACCTTTTCGGCTGCGGTGAAATAAGGGCGTGCCGAGCGATTCCTCCAGGCCGCGCACAAGCTGCCCCACTGCAGCGGGCGTGACGTGGAGTTCGGCTGCAGCCGCCGAAAAACTCTGGTGGCGTGCGCTCGTTTCAAACGCACGCAAGGCATTCAAATAAACCGGGCCTTTCATGTCGAGATAGATTTTCTTTTCATGATCGACACTTTATCTCGTTTGCCACAGAAAGAAGAAGAGGGCGAGAATAGGATAGTTTTTCTTCACCGTTATGAAACGACCGGCTCATGCTCATTAATGCCGATTTCTCGCGACGCGCGATCGTCGCGCCGCATCAGTATCAGTGGATCCCGTCGCCGCAGCAAGGCGTCGAGCGCGTCATGCTCGATCGGGTCGGTGCCGAGAAGGCCCGCGCTACCAGTATTGTGCGGTATGCGCCCGGTTCACGTTTTCCCCGCCACGAGCACCCAGGCGGCGAGGAGATCCTTGTTCTGTCGGGGACTTTTTCAGACGAGGAGGGCGACTACCCGGCGGGTTCATATCTACGGAATCCTCCAGGGTCCGGTCATGCACCGTGCAGCCGCGAAGGCACGACCATTTTCGTGAAGTTGTGGCAGATGCCCGCAGTCGAGACCCACAGTGTGCGAATCGACACTCGTGATCCTGCGCACTGGCGGGCGGCGAAGGGGCGTGAGGCTTGTTTCTTGTTTTCCGACGCCGTCGAACATGTCTCCTTGGTACGCGTGCATCCTGACCTACCGCTTTTTGATATGCCTGTGAACGCGGCGGAAATCCTGGTGTTGGATGGAGCCTTGCGCGAAGGATCCGTAGAGTACCCGCGAGGCACATGGCTGCGAATGCCTTCCCACGACTGCCCCGTCCTTATCGCGGGTACGCAAGGCGCGACCGTCTACATGAAGGCGGGGCGAACAGACGTTGGCAGCGGGCCAGAGTCTGCGAATGCCTGAAGCGCGTGTTGCCATCGTCGGCGGCGGGCTCAGCGGGCTTTATGCCGCTACTCTGCTTGCAGAAAACGGTATCGACGACTACGTCGTACTGGAAGCGCGCACTGCCTTCGGCGGACGTATCGCCTCGGTTTCCTATGTCGCGGCCCCGCTTACCTCGGGCGCGGAAGACCGGCCGGTTCGGGACCGTTTCGATCTGGGGGCGACATGGTTCTGGCCGGCGATGCACCCGGATCTGCAGCAGCTCGTGGCGAGCCTGGGCCT
>JAEWFK010000151.1 GCA_023388835.1 Pseudomonadota bacterium
GCCACATGCGCGAAAGCGGCCCCTTCAGGTCATGGGGCAGGCCCGCCAGCAGAGTCCGCTGCACCGTGGAGGCTTCGGCCAACGTATCCAGCATGGCGTTGAAACGTTCTCCCAGGCTGCGCGTTTCGGACGGCCCCGAGGGGACCACGCGCTCAGGTTTACCGGCCGCCAGCTGGTCGGCGGCCTTGGCCAGCCGCGTGAGCGGTCGGGTGATGTTCCAGGCAAAGGCGGCTGAAATGAGCAGCAACGTAATCATGCCGCTCAGCCAGACGACGATCGCAGGCGTGGCGACCGGCCTGGCGATACGATCCAGTGGAATCACCAACCATTCCCGATACCGGTGATTTTCGTCCATGCCGGGATCCTGGATCAGCGAAATATACATGCGGGGCTCGGGGCCGCGCGAGAGCGCTACCCGGGTGTCGTCGTCCAGTCGGGCGTTGAGCGCTTCGACGAAGCTGCGCAGGCTGTGGCGCACATCGTCCGGCGGCGGGGGGCGGTGTTCGTTTTCCCGCTCCGCGCGCCTTCGGTGGCGCTGCTCCAGGCTGGCGTCCGCCGGCAGCGAGCGGGCCCATAAGCGCCAATGATTCTCGGAAGCATCGTGTACGAAATCCGCGCGCAGTTCAGCCGGGATCTCGGCCAGGGCGGCCCGCAGCGTGCGTATGGTCGTGGCGGTCAGTTCAACCGACACCTCTTCGGTGAACTGCTTGCGATAGTAATTGACGGTGGCGAAGGTCGCGGCCTGGACCAGAACGATGGTGCCCAGGGTGAGAAGCAGCATGCGTGTCCGCAGGGAACGGGGCAGCAGCGATCGCCAGGTCGGCATGGAGTCCGCCCTCAAGGCGAGAAGCGATAGCCGACGCCCCAGACGGTCTGGATCCAGCGCGGCTGCTTGGGGTCGTCCTCGATCGCCCGGCGCAGCCTAAGCACGGCGATATCGATGGCGCGATCATTGCGTTCGCCTTCTTCGTCATCGCGAGCCAGGGCGAGCAGGCGTTCCCGGGAGAGCGGCTTGCCGGGGTTGCTCACGAGCGCTTCGAGCAGATTGACTTCGCCGCCAGTGAGCTTGATGACTGCATCGCCGCGGCGCAGTTGCCGGGTGATCGGGTCGAATACAAACGGGCCGAACGCCACGGGACGATCTTTAGTAAGGGCGGATGCACCTTTTTTGCGGCGCAAGACGGCTTCGATACGGGCAAGCAACTCGCGCGGATCAAAAGGTTTGCCCAGGTAGTCGTCGGCCCCCGCTTCGAGGCCGATGACGCGATCGACGGTTTCGTCTTTGGCCGTGAGCAGGATGATCGGTATGTCTTCGCCTTGCTGGCGCAGCCGGCGGCAAGCTTCGGCACCGTCGCCGTCCGGCATCATGCGATCCAGGACGATCAGGTCCGGGTTATAGCGCTGAATTCGCGCTTCGAGGTCGCCTGCATTGGGCGCAAGAAGCGTATCGTACTGGTGGCGGTTCAGGTAGTCCGCCAGCAGCTGGAGCAGGGCGGGGTCGTCATCCACGACCAGAACTTTTACGTGCTGATTATCCATGGAGAAGCAGTGTACTCTTGCATATTCCGGGAGCCATGATACGGAAACGCATTGAAATCGTCTCGTTGGTGGGGGGCCTGTCGCTAGCCGTGGCGTTGGGTGGCTACACGCCTGGTCCGGTACAGGCGGCACGAGGCTCAGGATACGAGCCTGAGCGGCAGTCGCGAACCTTTCCGGTTTATGTGTCTCCCTCGAACGATCCCGTCGAGCTTCCGCCGCTGCCAGGCGTCGAGCCCTCTGCCGTACAAGTATCCATCCGGCAGGACGACTCGAGTGCCGAGACGGCGCCGGACATTCCGTATTCCTACTTCTGGGAGCCGGAAGACGGAATGCGTCTACGTTCCGCGGCCTATGCGAGACGCCGCGAAGTGTCCGATCACTCTCCAGGCCTGTTCAGCGGCTTTGAGCAGCCCCGTGTGACGACGCCCCGCAGCCGCTGGCTGCCGACGCCGGCCATGGAAAGCTGGAATTTTGGCGAACGCAGCTGGCAGACGCGCCTCGACCAGGGACCTGAGGTCTTGCTGGGCAGCAGCGAGATTGCCGTGCCGGAGTGGAATGAGAGCGTGCGGCTCGGAGGCATCAGCCTGAGTCAGAGCTTTCTGGCCAGCAGCGACGATGTTTCCCAGTGGAACTATGCGCTCGCATTCGGCGCGGTCGATCAGTCGGACCCTACTCGCTCCGGAGATCTCGTGTTCGGCCCGACGGCGGGCAGCCTGGCTGTGAGCTACGACTACAGCCCCAGCTTGAGCGTGGAATCGCACACCGAGGTCGCGGCCGACCTGCTCATGTCGGGCATTACGGGGCAATATGACCTGGGCCAATGGGGCCGTTGGCGTTCGGGCATCGCGCGTTCTGATCGGGGCATGAGGCAGGGCTGGCGCTATCGGGCCATGGCGGATTTTGACCTGGCTGCCGACATGAGGCTGGCCTGGGTGGGGGAGCGCTATACAGAGGGCTTCACGGATATCCGGCGCTACGCCGCTGGGGGCAACCCGGTCTCGGGCGGTCGCCAACGATGGTCGGCGTCGTGGGACGTGGGGCGATGGGGAACGTGGTCGGGCAGCTACGAGAGCCTGCGTGGCCGTGAGGGGCCGCAGCAACGCCGCTTCGGTGTGAGTCAGCAGTTCTGGTACAGCCCGAATCTCAGAGTCGGCCTGCATGCAGAGCGCGAAGTCGTCGCGGGCGACTATGATATAGGGCTACGCTTTTCCTTCCCCCTGTACTGATCCCGAATGCCCACCCCTTTGGAAGTCCTGCAGCGCGTCTTCGGCTATGAAGCCTTTCGCGGCGAGCAGCAGGCCATCATCGATACGCTGATGGCCGGCAACGATGCACTCGTGCTCATGCCCACCGGCGGCGGCAAGTCCCTGTGCTACCAGATTCCCGCCCTGCTGCGCGAGGGCACCGGCATCGTCGTCTCGCCTTTGATCGCACTCATGCAGGACCAGGTGGACGCGCTGCGCGAGCTGGGGGTGAGCGCCGCCTACCTGAATTCTTCGCAAGACTGGCGCGAGGCCCGCGAAGTCGAGCGCCGCTTGCTTGACGGCGAATTGGACCTGCTCTACGTAGCGCCGGAGCGTCTGCTTACCGACCGCTGCATGGAGCTGCTGAGCCGTTCACGCATCGCGTTGTTTGCCATCGATGAAGCCCATTGCGTATCGCAGTGGGGTCATGACTTCCGCCCTGAATACCTGGGATTGTCGATTCTGCACGAGCAATGGCCCGATGTGCCTCGTATCGCGCTGACCGCCACGGCCACCGGAACGACGCGTGAGGAGATCGCCCGCCGCCTGTCGTTGGAGGGCGCGGCGCATTTTGTCTCGAGCTTCGACCGGCCCAATATTCTTTACCGCATCGTCGAGAAGAACGAGGTCAAACGCCAGCTGCTCGCCTTCATCCGGGAAGAACACGCCGGAGACAGCGGCATCGTCTA
>JAEWFK010000011.1 GCA_023388835.1 Pseudomonadota bacterium
TTGCCTGAAACCGCGTGTTGCGTGTTCCGTGCTTAGGGGCGTAACTATAGCACAGAATTTTTATTGTGCAACGCAAGTTGCATCTGCACCCCCAAACATGCGACATTGGGCGTTGCCAAATGCCGCAGCGGCGCAACACTGCTGCGCGCCATGGACCCTCAGGAATTGCAGTGAAGCCCCGGCCCGCGGCCGGGGGTCGCAACACGCAGTACGCGCGGCCACAATTCGCGCGGGCAGTGAGACGTTCCCACCATCCATTGGAGACTCGCGACATGAACCTGTCAGACCTCAAGCAGTTCGGGCTGGACATCCCCTTCCCGTACAAACCCAAGTACGACAACTACATCGGCGGCAAGTGGGTGCCGCCCACCAAGGGCGAATACTTCGAGAACCTCTCGCCCATCACGGGCAAGCCGTTCTGCCAAGTGCCCCGCTCCAGCGCCGAAGATGTCGAGCTCGCCCTGGATGCCGCTCATGCGGTGCGCAGCAGTTGGGGTCGCACACCCGCCGCGGAACGCTCGAATATCCTGCTTCGCATTGCCGACCGCATGGAACAGAACGCGCATCTTCTGTCCGTGGCGGAAACCATCGACAACGGCAAGCCTTTGCGCGAAACCCAGGCGGCCGATATCCCGCTGGCCATTGATCACTTCCGCTATTTTGCAGGCTGCTTGCGTGCGCAAGAAGGCGCGATTTCCGACATCGACCCGGATACGGTCGCTTATCACTTCCAGGAACCCATCGGCGTGGTGGGCCAGATTATCCCGTGGAACTTTCCGATCCTGATGGCCGCATGGAAGCTGGCGCCGGCACTGGCCGCCGGTTGCCCGGTGGTGATGAAGCCGGCCGAACAGACTCCCGCCTCCATCCTGCTTCTCATGGAACTCATTGGCGATCTATTGCCGCCGGGCGTGGTCAATATCGTGAGCGGCTACGGCAAGGAAGCGGGTAACGCGCTGGCCACCAGCAAGCGCATCGCCAAGATCGCGTTCACGGGATCCACGCCGGTGGGCCAGCAGATTCTTCGCAACGCGGCCGACACCCTGATACCCGCCACCGTGGAACTCGGCGGCAAGAGTCCGAACATCTTCTTTGCTGATGTCATGGACAACGAAGATGAGTTCCTTGACAAGGCGCTGGAAGGGTTGAGCCTGTTCGCGCTCAATCAGGGCGAAGTCTGCACCTGCCCTTCCAGAATCCTCATTCAGGAATCCATTTACGATCGCTTCATCGAAAAAGCCGTCGCGCGCGTGCAGAAGATGAAAACAGGCAACCCGCTGGCAGCCGACACCATGGTGGGCGCGCAGGTTTCCAAGGTGCAGATGGACAAGATCCTGGGCTATATCGACATCGGCCGCGAGGAAGGCGCCACCTGCCTGACAGGCGGCGGTCGCAACGAGCTGACGGGCGGTCTGGAAGAAGGCTATTACGTCAGCCCCACGCTGCTGCTGGGCAAGAACGACATGCGCATCTTCCAGGAAGAGATCTTCGGACCGGTGGCGTCGGTCACGACCTTCAAGGATGAAGAAGAAGCCATCGCAATCGCCAACGACACCTACTTCGGCCTGGGTGCCGGCGTATGGAGCCGAGACGGCTCGCGCGCCTACCGCGTCGGGCGTGGCGTGGAAGCAGGCCGCGTCTGGACGAACTGCTATCACATGTACCCGGCGCACGCCGCCTTCGGCGGGTACAAACAGTCGGGGATCGGCCGGGAAACGCATAAGATGGCACTTGCGAACTACCAGCAGACCAAATGCCTGCTTGTAAGCTACAGCCCTAAGGCGCTCGGGTTCTTCTAAAGGAAACGGGGCGCGTTCTTCGCGCCCCGTTTCTTCTCTGTCATTTGCTCACCAACTTATCCAAAAGAATATGAACACAACCGAGATCGACGGCGCGACGGTCGCCTACCGCGTGGACGGCGCCGGCCCCGCGCTGGTGCTTATCGCAGGCACCGGCGGCAATCTTCATAGCAACTGGGACCATCTGATGCCGGCGCTGTCGGCCACACGACAAGTGCTGCGCGTGGATTACGCGGGTTCTTCGGGCGGCACCCGCGACCCCGTCAACGAGTTGACGGTGGAACGCCTGGCCGGTCAGGTCATGGCAGCGGTTGCCGCGGCCGGCCTTGAACGCTTCGATCTGGCAGGTTTTTCATTAGGCAGCAGCATTGCCATGCACATCGCCGCCCATCATCCGGACCGGGTGCGCACGCTGACCCTGCTGGCCGGCTTCGCAAGCGGCAACGACACACGCTTCGCCCTGCAGTCGGCCCTCTGGCGGGATCTCATCGAACACGACCCCCGCAGCTTTGCGGGGCTGATCGTACTGACTGGCTTGAGTCCGCAAGTGGTCTCGGCACTCACCGACCAACAGCTGCAGGGGTGGATCGACGCCATCCATATGAATAATGACTGGGACGGCATCCGCCGCCAAATCGATCTGGATGGCCGACTGGACGTCAGCGCCCTGTTGCCGCGGATTCAGGCTCCCACGCTTTCGATCGGCTGTACGCACGATCACATGGTGCCGCCCCACCATGCACAGGCGCTGGCGGCCGCCATACCGGGCGCCCGCTATGCCGAACTCCCCAGCGGCCATCTGGCGCCCTTCGAACAGCCGGAAGCTTTCGTTTCAGTGCTGCTCGACTTCATCGGTGAAACCGCGGCCGCCGAGAGCGCGTAGCGGCGGGACTACCCGCGTCGCGGCTGGTCGGGGGCTATACTGGCCGGTTGTCGAAGCGGTCATCTGCACTTGTTTCGAACGTTCCAGCCATGATCGATGGAGGTTTCATGAGCGCACTGCCCCCGTGCCCCAAATGCCAGTCCGAGTACACCTACGAAGATGGAATTCTGTATGTGTGCCCGGAATGCTCCCATGAGTGGTCGGGACAGGATGCAGCCTCAAGCGACATGAGCGTAAGGGTTTATCGCGACTCAGCCGGAAATGTCCTGCAGGACGGCGACACGATCACGGTCATCAAGGACCTCAAACTCAAGGGCTCGGGCGGAGTCGTGAAGATCGGCACGAAGGTCAAGAACATCCGACTCGTCGATAGTGACCACGATATCGACTGCAAGATCGATGGCTTCGGCCCCATGAGCCTGAAAACAGAGTTCGTGAAGAAAGTCTGAGCCGACGCGCCTCATCGTCCTTTTTGGGGACGGCGTGCGGCGCCCGTCCCCCTTTGCATTGTTAAATACTCTGGCGCAATGTTTCCACCGCGAGCGCATCCGCCGGCTGGGGATGACCGTTACCGTCGCGACCGAAATGCACAACGGTCTGCGGGTAAGGCAGCTCAATACCGGCGGCGTCGAAGCGTTGCTTCATCAGGCGGTTGAAGCCGCGCTGGATCATCCACTGGCTGCCCGCGCGGGTCTTGATCAGTACGCGCACGGTGAAGCCACGTTCGTTCAGCGCGGTGACGCCCGGGATCTCGATGTCCGCAAGTACTTCGGCGGCCAGCACGGGATCCGCCATCAGATCCTTGAATGCGAGCTCGAGCTGGGCGATGGCTTGGTCGACATCCTCCCGATGGGCGATGTTGTACTCGCCAAAGTGATAACCAAAATCGCGCGTATGGTTGCTGACCGTATCGATGGTGGAGAACGGGATCAGGTGGTAGCCGCCATCCAGGGTACGGACCACGACCGAACGCACAGTGATCTTCTCCACGGTGCCGAAGTGACCCGCCACCTCCACGATATCGTTCTGATTCATGCCGTTTTCCAGCTGGATGAAGACACCCGTAATCACGTCCTGAACCAGCTTCTGAGCGCCGAAACCGATCGCCAGACCGACCACACCGGCGCCGGCGATCAGCGGACCAATATCGATGCCGATCTGGGAAAGCAGGACCAGCACGGTCATGGTGGCGATCACGATGGCGGCGGCATTGCGGAACAGCATGAGCAGCGTCTTTTCGCGTTCGCTGGCGCGCCGCCCTTCCGTCGCACCCAGGCGATGTTCGATCAGGCTGGCCAGTATCGTCCAGGCCAACGCGGCGGAGACGAGCACCACACCGACACGCAGAACCATCGCTACCGCAGCCCGGCCCCCGTCGGAATCCAGCCATGCCGCCAGGTCAAAGGCGCGCCAACCGTCCAATACGACCAAGGCCACGACGACCAGCAGCGCCAGCCGCAGGCCGCGCAAGGCCGGGTCCAGATAACTATTGACCCGCCGTTCCAACAGCGGGAAGCTGCGGTTCCAGGTTTCCGGCAACGTGACGTGACGCGTCTCCAGATGGGTGAGCGCCGAAGACAGCAGCGCGCCCACCACAATGGCGATAATCGTCTGGGCCGTGGCGGAGACCATGAAGGAAATCGCGTCGGCTTGCTCAGTCTGGCTTGCCACCAGCAACACCGTGAAGTAGACCAGCGCGAGCCAATGCCAAGCGCGAGCCAAAGCACGCAGCAGCGTACCGAACGCCGCCGTATGCACGGTTTCGGCGTACTCCATCAGACCGGCGCGCACCGCCTTTCTCTGGCTCCAGACCACTCGCACGCCGGTCACGTAGACGCAAAGCATGATGACCAACCCGATGAGCCTGCCGATGGACGGCGCGAACACGGCCTGCCCCACCGGCACGACCACCAGCAGGCAGTAGCCGGTCAGCGCCACCAGCAGCGTGATCCAGCGATTCCAGAACCGCGCGGTATCGGGTTGCATCGGCAGCAGCCGCAGCTGATCGTAGCGGGTGGCGAAGACGGCTCTCGACACCGACTTGGCGGCCTCAATCATCACGAAAGCCGTCAAGAACTGGAAGGCGAACACGCCACTGGAAACGTTATGGTCGGACAGCGCCACGGCCACGACATAGCCAACCAGAGCGGCGAGCAGTGTCGCGCCCAAGTCCACCACCAGCGCCAACACCACACCCAGCAGCTTACGGCTCAATGTGAGTCGACCGAAGCGACGTCGATGGATACGGCCGCGAGCATGGGCCGAAGCAGAACTCGGAGCAGCAGTCGAAGCTGCCTCGCCGGCATGTTCGGCAGCCGCGGCCGTTTTGCTTGCGGCGGATGTGCCTTCCACAGCCGTTTGACCCGCCGGGTGCGTGCTCGCTGCTGCCGCCTCATCTGCCGGAGACATGCCCGGGATGGCATCCCCTCCCGCATGACCCGCTTCGACTCGTGCCGTGGCGACGGCTGGGGCTTCGGCGACCGTCGCCCTCTCGCGTATCCATGCATTCAGACGTCCGAAGGCGAACCCCGCCGCAGCGCGCAGAAGCGCATAGGCGACCAGCGTGGCGGCGATCGCCAGCGCCAGCAATTGCAAAGCCGGTAGCCAAGCTGCGAGCTTGCCTTGCGTCACCCCATCGCTGGTCCCCAGCTTTCTCATGGCGCCCAGCGTGTTCTGGATGTCGCTACCCAGCTGGGCCGTGACGTCTTGAAGAGCTCCACCCAGTCGGTCGGACATGACTGCGATACCGGAAGGCGGTCCGGCGGTGTCCTTCTCGCCGCCTTTCCCGTCGCCGGCTGCCGAGGCCTCGGCCCCTTCGGCCTGGGCCAGCGCGCGCAGTTGCTCGACAAGCTTGTCTCTGGCCACGGGGTCTTCCAGCGTGTCGGCCAGAGCGCCATACGATACCAGCGTGGCGCCGTCGGCCGGCTGCGACGATTCTGCCGCGGGCGGCGTAGCGGTAGTGGCGCCACCTTCCTGGGCATGCAGCGGCGAAGCAAAAAGCACAAAGAAAAAGAAAAGGAAGGCAATGAGTGCGGTTGCCGGGAGGGATGGCAATCCGTCACGACGAAAGTGAGTGCAGGCCGGCCGTAGAATCACGCGGCATCCCCCTTTTTGTCCGGTGGAAAAGAAAAAGCACGTTCCAGCGGGAAACGTGCCTGCACTTCAGGGTAACACGGTGGAAAGCGCGGCCCGCTGCGCTTTACGCATGCGCGAGCGGGCGAATCGTTGCCAGAACGTCAGCCATGGAATCTCGGGCAAGCTCTGTGTCGTGGGCAACTTGGGCACGCAACCAGTAGCCATCCGAAAGACCAAAGAACCGACATAGACGGAGGTCTGTATCGGCAGTAATGGAGCGCATTCCTTTTATGATCTCGTTGATGCGCCGCGCAGAGACGCCGATTTCCTTCGCCAGCCGGTACTGGCTTATCCCCAGCGGTTCGAGAAACTCTTCCTGCAATAGCTCTCCTGGTGTTACCGGAGCGATGTCACGAGCCATGATCTATTCCTTTCAATGGTAGTCAACGATCTCTACGTCATGAGCACCACTGTTCTTCCATGTAAAACAGACACGCCACTGATCGTTGATCCGGATGCTGTATTGCCCCTTGCGATCACCCTTCAAGGCTTCCAATCGATTCTGCGGCGGGATACGAAGGTCGTTAAGACTATTCGCGATATCCAGCTGACGCAGTTTGCGCAGTGCGACGCGTTCAATGTTCACAAAGCGGGCGATTCGCGTACCGTCGTACAGTGACTTGGTGACAGAACATTTGAACGACTGGATCATTAAGAAATATTAACGGCACACGTTAATAACGTCAATCGTCAATACCTCGGCCTTAACGCCTCGCAAAGCCCTCCAGCACATCATTCGGGCTGTACAGGGCCAACCGCCCAAGCGCGATTTGCGGCTGAATTTCAGCGTGCGGGCGGCGCTCTGGAAAATGCGCAGGGACTTGAGCGAATCACGCGAACCTTTCATTTGGGCACGGGCGGCTGCTTACTTTTCCTGGATATTCCCCAGCTTGGCGATGGTCTCCTTTTCTTCAACCACGCTCTTCATGGCGGCCTGGGTGTAGTCCTTGTGATTCAGATACAAGGGCGATACGCCAAGTTGAATCAGGCGCTTGCGGAAGGCTTCATCCTTCATCGTGTCGGCAATGGCTGCATCGATCTTGTTGACGACGTCTTCCGGCATGCCCTTGGGGCCGACAATACCGAATGCCGAAGTATGCACCACATCGTAGCCCAGTTCCTTCAGGGTCGGGACGTCCGGCAAGGAAGCCGAACGCTCCTGTCCGAGAGTGGCCAGGGCCCGCGCATGGCCGCTTTGAATCTGGGGCAGCACGCCGCTGGCGCCCACCAAGGTCTGCACGTGATTGCCCATGACCGCCGCCAGAGCGTCGGATTCGCCCTTGAAGGGAATGTGCGTCCATTGCACGCCGGCGGCTTCACCCAGCTGGACCATGGCAATATGCTGGCTGCTGTACGCGCCGGGGGTGCCATAGGACACGATATCGGGGTTGTCCTTGGCATGCTTCACCAGGTCATCCACAGACTTCCAGGGCGCGTCGCCCTTGACAGCCAGGTAGTAGTCATAACCCGCCACTTGCGAAATATAGGTGAAGTCCTTGGCCGGGTCATAAGGCGCGCCGGAGATGTGCGGCATGCGGTAGATGCCGATGGGCACCATGGTGATGCTGTAGCCGTCCGGCTTGGCCTGCAGCATCTGAATGGCACCCATGGTGCCGTTCGCGCCCGTCTTGTTCTCGACAACGACGGTCTGCCCCAGACGCTTCCCCATTTCGTCGGCCAAGGCACGACCGACTTGGTCAGTCACTCCCCCGGCGGAATACGGCACGATCATGCGCACCGGCTGGTTGGGGTATTGGCTCTGTGCCTGGGCATGAGCCGATGCCAAGCCGAGAGTGGCGACCAGTGCTGCGATCCATGTGGCTTTCATATTCAGTTCTCCTCGTTGGAATAATCGTCGCGTTACTTGCTGCCCGTGTAGGGCGTCACGTGAGCAGGCAGCACACGTGCTCGGCATTCGCCGAATCCGATGGAATAGCCGGGCGCATTCCCGCTGCGCGCCCGCAGGGTGATTTCGTCACCGTCCTGCAGAAACGTTCGCTGCTCGCCGGAGGGCAGGGTAACGGCTTCCTGGCCGCCTGACGTGCGTTCGAGCAAGCTGCCGTCGCCCGTATGGTCGGGTGTGGAAATCGTTCCGGACGCGAGCAGATCCCCCGCGCGCAGATTGCAACCGCCCAGCGTATGCTGAGTCAGCATCTGCGCCGGCGTCCAGTACAAGTGGCCGGCGTGCGAACGGGCCAGGCAGTGTTCCGGCATACTTTGCTGGCGCATGCTTTCAGTGGAAATCCAGACTTCAAGGTGCACGTCCAGGCCGCCGAGCGATTGGTCGGCTTCGTCGACCAGGTAATCCGCCAATAAGGGGTCGGCCGCATTGCGCGCCATGGCAGGCGCTCGGAAAGGCGCCAAAGCTTCGGCGGTGACGACCCACGGTGAAATGGTGGACGCAAAATTCTTGCCCTGGAACGGCCCCAGGGGCCGGTACTCCCAGGCCTGGATATCGCGGGCCGACCAGTCATTGAAGAGACCATAGCCCGCAATATGTCCGGCTGCTGCCGAAATCGGAATCGGTTCACTCAGGGTATTGCCGGGGCCCGCCCAGATAGCCATTTCCAGCTCGAAGTCCACCCGTTCGCTAGGTTGAAGACCCGGCGTGCCGCCGTGGTCGACCTGCCCCCAGGGCCGGCGAATTGCCTGGCCGGAGACCGTAATGGAAGACGCACGGCCATGATAGGCAATGGGCAAGTGGCGGTAGTTCGGCAGCAGCGGAGATTCCGGACGGAACAAGGCGCCCGCCTTCATGGCGTGATGAATCCCGGCGTAGAAGTCGCTGTAATCACCGATCGCCGCAGGCATTGCCAAACGGCATTCCGCCATGGGTCGCAGCAGTTCCTGCATGCGCGCCGCATCGGTGTGCCCGGCTTCCAAGAGCGCAAACAAGGCATGGCGGATGGCCAGGCGCTCGGGCTGGGGCAGCGCCATCCAGGCGTTCAGCGTCGGCGCGCGCAAGGCGGCGCTTGCCGCGGCACTGAGCTGCGGCAGCAGGCCGGCGTCCAGCACGGACGCCAACTGCAGGACATAGTCGCCGATGGCTACGGCAATACGGCCGCCGCCCTCGTCCAGCACGCCCAAGGGCAGATTCTGCAAAGGGAATTCCGCGTGCCCGTTGGCGCCCGCCACCCAGCTCTCCCGCGCCGGATCGTGGGTATGGTCGACTGCGTTCATGTGGTCGTTCCCGTTCATAGCGCCGTCGTGCCTCCGTCCATCGCCCAAGCCACGCCGCGCACTTCATCGGCAGCGGGAGAGCAGAAAAACGCCGCCAATTCCGCGATCTGTTCCACAGTCACGAAACGGCCGGACGGTTGACGCAGCCCGATCAGTTTCATGGTCGCGGCGTCGTTGTCCAGGCCTTCGCGGGCGGCCAAGGCGTCGATCTGCTTCTGCACCAGCGGCGTATGAACCCAGCCCGGACAGATGGCGTTGCAGGTAATGGCCGATTCCGCGGTTTCCACCGCCACCGACTTGGTCAGGCCGATCAGCCCGTGCTTGGTAGCGTTGTACCCCACCTTGTTCGCCCGGCCGCGCAAACCGCTGATGGAAGCCATGTTGATGATGCGGCCCCAATTGCGCGCACGCATCGCAGGCAAGGCGCTACGGATCGTATGGAAGCTGGCGGACAGATTGACCGCCAGCATGTTCTGCCAGACTTCCGGCGAAAACTCGGCGATGGGGCTGACATGCTGGATGCCGGCGTTGTTCACCAGAATATCCAGGGCGCCGTGGCGCTCGTTCAGCCCGGCCATCATGGATTCGATCTGCTTGTAATCGCGCAGGTCGCAGGCAGCGAACCCGGGGCGGTCGCCGTAACTGTGCTCAAAGGCATCGCTCAAGGCCTCGGCTTCAGATGGGTCGGCCAGGCCGTTGAGCACCAAGTGCGCTCCGTCTCGGGCCAGGCGATGCGCGATCGCCAGCCCGATTCCGCTGGTCGAACCCGTGACGAGTGCTACCCGCCCCTTCAGCAATGTCATGGTGGTCTCCGTGTGAAACTCAAACGCCGTCATCGGCAAGACCCAGTCTAGGCCTGGCGCATTATGCATGTCTAATACATAATTGATGCGCCATTTATACTTGCCGGGTCTTATTCAGAAGCTGGCGCGCCCCACCATCCGCAAAGGATTGTCCTCATGGAACTGCGACACCTGCTCAGCTTCATCGTCGTGGCAGAAGAGCTGAATTTCACCCGGGCCGCGCGGCGCCTGCATATCGCGCAGCCGCCGCTGAGCCAGCGTATCCGCGAACTGGAAGATCACCTGGGCGTGCGGCTCTTCGAGCGCAGCACGCGCAGCGTCGCACTCACTAGCGCCGGCCGTGTGTTTCTCGACCATATCCGCGTGCTGCCGAGCCAGATCGACGAAGCCGTACAGGCCAGTCGGCGCGCCCAACTGGGGGAAACCGGCAAACTGCGGCTGGGGTATACCGGCAGGGCCAGCCAGGCCCAGCTTCCCCGCCTGCTGTCCCGCTTGCGGCAGGCCTACCCCGACGTCATGCTGGACCTGCACGGCCCCTTGCCCACGGGTGCCCTGCGCCTTCGGCTGCTCGAAGACGAACTGGATGCGGCACTGTGTTTCCTGCCAGTCGAAGGCCCCGGATTGTCCACCCGTGCATCTTCGGAAAGCGAGTTCGCCATCGCCCTGCCCGCCGCCCACCCGCTGGCACAGTCCAAACGGCTGGCGCTGCGAACACTCAGAGAAGAGACCTTTGTGGCCTACCCCGTGGGCCAGGGATTTCACCTTCGCCTGGCCATGGAGGCAATCTGCCGCGACGCCGGCTTCGTGCCGCGCGTGGTGCGGGAATCCGAAGCGTCGCAGACGCTGCTATGCCTGATCGCCGCAGGAGTCGGTGTGGGGCTGATACCGCGTGAGATCGAAGCACTCAACATCGAGGGCGTGGTGTTTCGCAGTTTGCCGCGATCTGCCCGGCGCATCCAGCATGGCCTGGCGTGGCGGCGGGACAATACCAACCCGGCATTGGGGCGGCTGCTGGAGGTGTTCGCGGATGATCTTCCGCCTCAACGGCCCCTGGCCAACAGCGCACCCATGAAGGCCAACGCATTGGGATTGCTGCCCTTGAGCGGGCGGGCGACCACCAATTGCGCCACCACCCCCGAAGACGGCTCGATCGTGTGAAACCGCAGCACCTGAGGCCGCATGTTTTCCAGGGACTTGGGCACGATCGCCGCACCCACGCCGGCCTCGACCAGGGTCAGGATGGAGGGCAGCCGACTGCGCTGCACCACCTTCGCCTCGCTCAGCGCATTCGCCAAGAGCGAATCAAACAGCCCCGCCAGATAGGGAGACCGCTCGGCGTCGTAGCCGATCAGCGGATATTTGATCAGCTGGCGCAGACCAATTCGGCCGCCCGGCAGCGCGTGCTCGCGGCGTGTCACAAAGCATAGCGGCTCGGAATGAACCACCGCCGTTTCGACCGACTCGTGCGTGCGCACCGGGCGCATGAGCGCGACATCCAGACGCGCGTACTTCAGTTCCTCGCGCAGCTGCACCGAGTCCATCTCCCGTAGGTCCAGCGCGACATCGGGGTGGTTCCGCCGGAACGCGTGCAAGGATTCGACCAAGGGCGAGGAAGCGGCCGTCGGAGTGATGCCGATGGACAGGCTGCCGCCATCGCCCCGGGCCAGTTCTCGCACGCTGGAAAGCATGTGGCCCATATCGCCCGTGATGCGCCGGGCGTGTTCATACATGAGTGCACCGGCCGGAGTGAGCTGCACTGAACGGGTGGTACGCACGAACAGCGCGGTTCCCACCACGCTTTCAAGCTGCTGGATGCGGCGCGAAAGCGGCGGCTGGCTGATGAAAAGCCGCTCCGCCGCGCGGGCAAAATTGAGTTCTTCAGCAACGGTGCAGAAAGCCAGCAACAGCGCGCCATCCAGCTTCACTATTTCTGAAACAGAATTAATAGCAGCCATAATTTGAATTGGACGTGCATCAATCCGCCAGCTTAGCATGGGGTCCAACGCGAAACATAGAACGGCTGTCATCATGCAAACCTCGTCTGTCCTTCATGCCGCCAAGCTGCCAGGCGCTGCGGATGCCACTCCCGCGGATGCCGCTCCTTCGGCCGGCCGCTTTCCTTCAAGGGCCGCCCTGAACGGTAAGCCCAACGGCCATGCGCTCGAACATGCCTTGTCTCGCATCCGCGACCATGAGCCGCAAGTGCGGGCATGGGCGCACGTCGCCGACACCGACACATTGCCCGACCCCCAAACGATGAGCGGCCCGCTGGCCGGCGCGCCGTTCGGAGTGAAGGACGTCATCGCGGTAGCGGGCGTAGCCACCCGTTGCGGCTCACCCGCAAGCGACGACCGCCCCGCCGCCTTCCACGCCGCTAGTGTCGAACGGCTGATTCGCGCCGGCGCGATTCCGGTCGGCAAGACCGTCACGGCCGAATACGCCTTCCGGCATCCCGGCCCGACTCGCAACCCCTGGAATCTTGCCCACACCCCCGGGGGGTCCTCGAGCGGGTCCGCAGCCGCCGTCGCGGCCGGCATGGTGCCCCTGGCGCTCAGCACCCAGACTGGCGGGTCCATTATCCGGCCCGCCGCCTACTGCGGTGTGCCCGGCTTCAAGCCTTCGTTCAGCCTGTTGAGCCGTGACGGCATGCAGCTCACCAGCGATTCGCTCGACACCATTGGCTGGCATGCCGCCGACATGGACTGGCTGATCCAGGCGGCGAAGATACTGCTTCCCAACACGGCTACGGACGCCGCGCCCACCCTGGCCGGTGCCCGCGTCGCCATAGTGGACCATGCATCGGAAACCGCGCTCGAAGCGACCGGCCGCGATGCACTGGAGCGTATCGCCCGCATGCTGGAAAGCGCAGGCGCCCAGTGCCGGCGCTTTGACGCCAGCGCCCAATTGGAACGGCTGACCCAGGCACACACCGCCATCATGAAGTACGAGTTCGCCCGCAACCTGGGCCCGGTGGTTCGAGCACGCGGCGATCTCGTTACGGAATCACTGCGCAAGAACGTGGAAGAAGGCGAGAACGTGCCGGACGATCACTACCTGGAAATGCGTGCCTTCCAGCACGACATGCGCAGCCGCTGGGATGCAATGAGCGGCGGCGCCGACTTCATCCTGACGCCTTCCGCCAGCGGCCCCGCGCCCGCCGGCCATGGCTTTACAGGCTTGCCGGCCTTCAACAAGTGCTGGACGGTGCTCGGCTGGCCCTGCCTGCACGTGCCCATCGGCCTCACCGCGGAAGGACTTCCTATCGGCGTGCAAATTGTCGGCCCCTGGAAGCAAGACTTCACCGTGCTGTCTTATGGCTTGCAGCTGGAGACACTGCTGCAGCAACAGGCTGCCGGCTGACTCGGAATGAGACCGGTTCCACTCGATTCAACCCCTCTCGACTCTCGAACAGAAACATCTCAACGAATTTTCAACCTGGAGACAATCATGAAAAAGACCTTGCTGCACACCCTCGCGCGCAGCGCCCTCGCCGCCTGCCTGGGCGCAGGCCTGATGAGCGCCCACGCCGCCGACAACTATCCCAGCGGCCCCGTCACCATCGTCACGCCCACCGCGGCGGGCGGCGGCACCGACATCGTTGCGCGACTCGTCGCTGAGAAGCTTGCTGCCGGCCTGGGACAACCCATGGTCGTCAACAACAAGCCCGGCGCCGGCGGCGCCATCGGCAACCAGTTCATGCTGCGCGAAAAGAACGACGGCTATGCGCTGTTTGTCACCGCCAACAGCAACCAGCTCATCGTGCCGTGGGTCGTGAAGAATGCCGGCTTCGACCCGATCAAGGATTTTGACCCCGTGGCAGGTGTGGGCTCCGTGCCCTACGTGCTGGCCGTCCACCCGTCTTTCGAGGCGAAGACGCTGTCGGAATTCCTGAAGCTGCTCAAAGAAAAGCCGGGTGAGCTTCACTATGCGTCCGCCGGCGTCGGCACGCTTAACCACCTCATTCCCGAAATGCTCGCCAGCGAAGTCGGCTCGAAGATGGAACACGTGCCCTACCGCGGCGTGGCGCCGGCCATGTCGGATGTGCTGGGCGGACAGGTTCCGATTCTCTTCGGCAGCCTGTCGTCAGTGCT
>JAEWFK010000074.1 GCA_023388835.1 Pseudomonadota bacterium
GACGCCGCGTGATACAGTGATCTGGTCACGATTTGGCCATCACGCGAGAAGGAGAAGGGCGCCATGAGCAGCACTGATACTTTCAAAGCCAGGGGCGTATTGGACGTCGCCGGCAAGGCATACGAAATCCATCGGCTCAAGGCCGTCGCCGATGCGGGCTTCGATGTTTCGAGTCTTCCCTACAGTCTCAAGATCCTGCTGGAAAACCTGCTGCGAACGGAGAACGGCACCGACATCACCGCAGAAGACATCGAAGCGCTTGCCGGGTGGGACCCATTGGCTACGGCCAGCCGGGAAATCGCCTTTACTCCCGCTCGCGTGCTGCTCCAGGACTTCACCGGCGTGCCGGCTGTGGTCGACCTCGCCGCCATGCGCGAAGCCATGCAGGACCTCGGCGGCGACCCACGGCGCATCAATCCGCTGGCGCCCGTAGAGCTCGTCATCGATCACTCCGTCATTGTGGACGTCTTCGGCAGCCCGGACGCCTTCGCGCGGAACGTCGAGATCGAATATGGGCGCAATGTCGAGCGCTATCAGTTCCTGCGTTGGGGCCAAACCGCTTTTGACGATTTCAAGGTCGTGCCGCCGGGCACCGGCATCGTGCACCAAGTCAATCTGGAACACCTGTCGCGGGTGGTCTTCACGCAGCAGAAAGACAACGGCATCACCGCCGCCTATCCTGATTCCTGTGTGGGCACGGATTCCCATACGCCCATGGTGAACGGGCTGGGCATTGTCGCCTGGGGCGTGGGCGGGATCGAAGCCGAAGCCGCCATGCTGGGGCAGCCCATCTCCATGCTGATTCCGGAAGTCGTCGGCTTCAAGCTGACCGGTTCGCTGCCCGAAGGGTCGACCGCCACCGACCTGGTGCTTACCATCACTGAAATGCTGCGCCAGCACCGGGTGGTCGGCAAGTTCGTCGAGTTTTACGGCCCCGGCGTGGCCGAAGTACCCCTGGCCAACCGTGCCACCATTGGGAACATGAGCCCCGAATACGGTTCCACGCTGGCCATCTTCCCCATCGATGACGTCACACTGCGCTACATGGCACTCACCGGCCGCTCAGACGAGCAGATCGCGCTGGTCGAAGCCTATGCCAAGGAGCAGGGCTTGTGGCACGACCCGCAGGCTCAGCCGCGCTACACCGAAAGTCTCGAACTGGACCTTTCCACGGTCGTTCCCTCCATAGCAGGGCCGAAGCGCCCGCAAGACCGCATTCCTTTGGCCAACGCGAAGCAGGCCTTTCAGTCTGCGGTGGCGACTCTTATCAGCGATGCGCCGCAGCCGCTGAAGGGATACGATACGGCCGTCGCGGGCAGCTTCCCGGCCTCCGATCCTCCTTCTCCAGAGCAGCCCGACACGGTCTCCGCCGCGCCGAATGAGCAGCTGGACGAGGCGCCCGCCGATCCGCTGGAAGATGCCCCGGCGGGGCGGCCGCCGCGCGAACCTATCCGCATCCGCCTGGAAGACGGCGTGGAATGCCGGATAGACCATGGTTCGGTCGTCATCGCGGCGATCACGTCCTGCACGAACACATCGAACCCGGCGGTGATGATCGCGGCGGCCCTTCTGGCAAAGAAGGCGGTGGAAAAAGGCTTGAACCGCAAGCCCTGGGTCAAGACCAGCCTGGCGCCGGGCTCGCGGGTGGTCACCGACTACTATGATCGCGCGGGGCTCACGCCCTACCTGGAAGCGCTGGGCTTCAGCCTGGTGGGCTATGGGTGTACGACCTGTATCGGTAACTCCGGCCCGCTGATTCCGGAAGTGAGCCAGGCCGTGGCCGATTACGACCTGGCTGTGGCCTCGGTGCTGTCGGGGAACCGCAATTTCGAAGGCCGCATCCATGCCGAAGTGAAGATGAACTACCTGATGTCGCCACCGCTGGTGGTGGCCTATGCCTTGGCCGGCACGATGAACATCGACGTGTTCAACGAGCCGCTCGGTACCGACAAGCAGGGGCGCCCGGTCTACCTGCGCGACATCTGGCCCTCGGCTGCGGAAGTCGCCGCTGTGGTCGAAGAATCGATCGCCTCCGACATGTATACCAGCGGCTACGCCGATGTCTTCGCGGGCGACGAACGGTGGCGCAGTCTTCCTACGCCGACCGGCGCATCGTTCCAATGGAACGATGACTCCACTTATGTGCGCAAGCCGCCTTACTTCGTCGACATGCCGCGCCACCCGCAGCCGGTATGCGATATTGTGGGCGCACGCGTGCTCGCCAAGCTGGGCGATTCGGTCACGACCGACCACATCAGCCCCGCCGGTTCGATTGCGCCCAATTCTCCTGCGGCCCAGTACCTGATCGAGCATGGTGTCGAACCCAGGGATTTCAACTCATACGGTTCGCGCCGGGGCAACCACGAAGTCATGATACGCGGCACCTTCGCCAACGTGCGTCTGCGCAACCAGCTCGCGCCGGGCACAGAAGGCGGCTACACGCGGGACTTCTCCCAAGCGGGTGGGCCGGTCTCGACCATCTACGATGCGGCCGAGAATTATCGGGATGCAGGCACGCCACTGGTGATCCTGGCAGGCAAGGAGTACGGTTCCGGGTCGTCGCGTGACTGGGCGGCCAAGGGCACGGTACTGCTGGGCGTACGGGCGGTGATTGCCGAATCGTTCGAGCGGATTCACCGTTCCAACCTGCTGGGCATGGGCGTCTTGCCGCTGCAGTACATGACCGGAGAGAATGCTGAGACGCTGGGCCTTACGGGAGAAGAAACCTTCGATATCACGGGCGTCTCGCAATTGAATGACGCCGGCGTGGTTGAAACGGTCAAGGTCCGGGCGGGAAAGATTGTTTTCGACGCCCGGGTGCGCATTGATACCCCCAGCGAAGCGGCGTACTACCGCCATGGGGGCATCATGCAGTACGTGCTGCGCAACCTGCTGGTATAAGCGCAGCGGCCTTCACTTGGCGAACAGTTGCCCCATGTCCTTGAATGCCTTGAATTCCAAGGCATTCCCGCAGGGGTCATACAGGAACATGGTGGCCTGTTCGCCGACCTGGCCCTTGAAGCGTATATAGGGCTCGATCACGAACTTCGTGCCGAATGATTTCAGTCGTTCGGCCAAGGCTTCCCATTCTTCCCAGCCGAGCACGATGCCGAAGTGCGGCACGGGTACGTCGTGTCCGTCCACGGCGTTGGTGCCCGCCTGTTCCTGCGAATCAGTCTTGGGATGCTCATGGATGACGAGTTGGTGACCGTAGAAGTTGAAGTCCACCCACTGGTCGCTGGAGCGGCCTTCTTCCAGGCCGAAGACGTCGCCATAGAAGCGGCGGGCGGCGGGCAGGTCGTGGACGGGGATGGCAAGATGGAACGGGGAAAGGCTCATTGCAGGGTCCCTGTATGGTTTTTATCTGCGGTTCAAGGAAATGGATGGGGTCTGTAGCGGGGCACGGCGATCAGATGTTTTTGTCGATGTCGATCACGATATTGCCCATTGTGCGGCCTTGCTCGACCGCGACGTGCGCCTTTGCGGTTTCTTCCAGTGAGTAGCGTGCGCCGATGGCGTGCATGAGTTTGTCTGCCTCCAGCAAGGCGGTCAATTGTGCAATGGCGGCTGCGCGGTCTGCCGGCAGCAGTTCATAAACCAGGAAGAGGTGCAGGCTGATCGATGCAAACAGCAGGCTGCGGAACGGAAAGGGGATATCGCCCAGTACATTGGCGCCATAACACGCCACCACGCCGTGCGGACCAACCAGGCCCTGGCCGAGCAGCCCGGCGGTGGCGGAGAAATCCATGTCTATCATGGCATCGGCGCCCCGGCCGCCAGTGTGTTCCTTGACGATGTCGAGCACCGGTTCGGTCTTGTACAGGATGGTGTGCGCGGCGCCGGCTTTTTGTGCGAGCGCCGCCTTTTCAGGCGAACCGACCGTACCGATGACCCGCGCTCCCGCCAAAGCGGCAAGCTGCGTGGCATAGAACCCTACAGAGGAACTGGCGCCGCTGACGAGGATGGTTTTGCCTTGGATGTCGCCCAGCAGTTGCACTGCCCGGCACGCTGTGAGCGCCGGAATGCCCAGGCAGGCACCAGCGGCATAGTCGGTCGTGTCGGGCAATGGCACAGCCTGGGATTGCGGAACGACGATATATT
>JAEWFK010000102.1 GCA_023388835.1 Pseudomonadota bacterium
CGCCAGGTTGCGCGACGGGTGCAGCTCGCTGAGCGCGTCCTTCATGGGCGGCCGGCTCCCTTGCCGGAATCTACAGCGGGGCGGTTGGCGGCCGTGCCGGCGGACACGACGCCCCCGCGAGCGTTCCGAGTCTTGCGTGCTGAAGGCTTCCGGGACCTCTTCGTGCCTTTCTCATCGGAAGCGGCGGAGACGCCGTGATCGATGATTTCGTCTTGCACTTCGGCGACAAAGGCGTTGAGCGTTTCACGCAGCATGGCGGGGCTGCGCTTCTGACTCATCATGGAAATTCCCTGCATGATCGTGTTGAGCAATACCAGCCGCTGCTCCGTCCGGCGCTCCAGCTTGACGGCGACGGGCTTGAACACGAGGTTGGCCAGCAACACGCCGTAGAAGGTCGTCATGAGCGCCAACGCCATCTGACGGCCGATCGCCGTCATATCCCCGTCGCCCAACAGGAAGAGCAGGTTCACCAGTCCTACCAAGGTGCCCAGCATGCCAAAGGCTGGAGCGAAGCCTGCCATGACTCTGAATAGCTGGGCTTCGGCGTGCTCCTTGGCCTTCATGCGTGCGATGCGCCATTGCAGCAGATCGAGGATATCCTCTTCAGGCACATGATCGATCACCAGCTGTACACCGCTACGCAGGAAGGGATTGGAGACCCGTTCCAGGGCTTCTTCGACTGCACGGATGTTTCCCTGCATCCAGATGCGCGAGATCTCGACGAGGTCTTCGAGGTCCTTATCTGTATAGAGACGCTCATTGCGCGTGATGGTGCGAATCAGACCGAAGACCCGCACGACTTCGCGTAGGGGGTAGGCGATGAAGGTGGCGGCCGCCGTACCCACCAGCACGATGCCCAGGCCCGGCAAGTCGATGAACAGCAGGGGATCGTCTGTGGAGAAGAATAGAACGATGGCCAGCAGCAGAATGCTGGCAACGACGCCGATGAGGGTGGAAGGATTCATGCCGCTATGGGTTCCAATCGTCTTGAGTGCTCACCGCCGGACTTTTTCATCAGCGGTTAGTTCAGGGAATATGGAATTGTCGGCCAATATCGAAGACGGCAATGCAAAAAAATAGGGCGCCTAAGCGCCCTATCTTCAATTTCGGGGCGTGCCCCGGGTCTTTTTGCCGATCAGACCATCATACGAAATCAGGCAATCGCCTTGATGGCGGCTGCCAGGCGGCTCTTGTGGCGAGCGGCCTTATTCTTGTGAATGATGTTCTTGTCGGCAACGCGGTCGATGACGCTGGAGGTCTTTTGGAACACTTCGTTGGCGGCAGCCTGGTCACCGGCGGCGATGGCTTGGCGCACACGCTTGATCGACGTGCGCAGCATGGAGCGAAGGCTGGCGTTGTGCTTGTTGCGTGCGACCGACTGGCGGGCGCGCTTACGGGCTTGGGCGGTATTGGCCATGTTGCGTGTTCTTTAAGTAAGTGGTCTGTCTGGCAAAGACAGGCATTCTAGCTTACCTGGGCCGCCGTGTAAAGTCGCCAAGCCGAAACCCGCATAGTGCAAGCGTCGCAAAATAGGCCACCACGACGCCGCAGAGCAGTGCGGCAAGCCAGGCGACGCGTACCGCCGGTTGGGCGCCGAGCGCCAGCCAGTCGAAATGATGGCCAGCCGCAATCAGCAGGCTCGCCAGTACGATCTGCGCCGGCAGCGCGCGCAACAAGAAGCCGGCCCAGCCCCTTCCCGGGTGGTACACGCCACGACGGCGCAGCGTGACCGCAAGCAGCCCGGCGTTGAGGGTGGCGCCCAAGCCAATGGACAGCGCAAGCCCCGCATGGGCCAGGGCCGGCACCAAGACAATGTTCAGCAGTTGAGTCACAACGAGGCAGACTGCGGCGATCTTCACCGGTGTGCGGATATCCTGGCGGGCGTAGAAGGCGGGCGCCAGGATCTTGATGGCGAGCAAGCCGATCAGGCCGACGGAGTAGGCCATGACCGCCAGGCGCGTCTGGTCGACATCTCGTGCGCCGAAGGCGCCGTAATTGAACAGAGTGGCGACCAGCGCATCGGACATGAGCGCCAATCCCAGAGCGGCGGGCACGCCCAGCAGCAGAATGAGCCTCAGTCCCCAATCCAGCAGGGCGTTGTAGCCGGCCTGATCGTCCTGCGCATAGGCGCGCGACAGACTCGGCAGCAGCACGGTTCCCAGCGCAACACCCAATAGTGCCGTGGGAAACTCCATCAGCCGGTCGGCGAACGACAGCCAGGTCACGCTGCCTGGTTGCAGCCATGTGGCGATGTTGGTATTGATGAGCAAGGATATCTGGGCGACTGAAACGCCCAGGATAGCCGGCAACATCTGCCTGAGGATTCGACGGACGACAGGGTCGCGCCAACTTCTCGATACTCCAGAGCGCGGCCGCGGCAGGAGGCCCATGCGCGCCAGCGCAGTCCACTGCATGGCAAGCTGAAGCATGCCGCCCACCATGACCCCTACGGCGAGCGCGTAAATGGGAACATCGAACCACGACACCAGGAAGAGGCTGGCACCTATCATGCTGAGGTTCAGCAAGATCGGCGTGAAAGCCGGCACGGCGTAGCGACTCCAGGTGTTGAGCACCCCTGAAGCGAAGGCCACCAACGACATGCACAAGATGTATGGGAACATCATGCGCGTCATCCAGACCGCGGCTTCGAACTCGGTCTGCCGATCCGCCGCCCGCAGGCCGCTGGCCATCAGACTGACCACCCAGGGCGCACCCAGCACGCCCAGCAGCGTGACCGCCATGACAGCAAGGGACAACAGCAGCGCCACGCGATCAAGCAGTTCGCGGACGGTGGCGTGGTCGGAACTGCTGCGTACTTGCCCCAGAATCGGAACGAAAGCCTGCGAGAACGCCCCTTCAGCGAAGAGGCGGCGCAGCAGATTGGGGATGCGGAAGGCGACCCAGAAGGCGTCGGTCAATGGACCGGCGCCGAAAGCTCTGGCAATCAGGATGTCGCGAACGAGCCCGGTGATGCGTGACAGCAGGGTGAAGCTGCTGACCGTGGCCGCCGACCGCAATAATCCCATGGTCTGCCGATTATTTCGGAGCCATGCGGATGGCGCCGTCCAAACGGATGGTCTCGCCGTTCAGCATGTCGTTGGTGACGATGCTGTGGACGAGCCGGGCGTAGTCGTCAGGCGTGCCCAGGCGGGAAGGAAAGGGGATGCTGGCGGCCAGCGAGTCCTGAACGTCTTGCGGCATGCCGAACATCATGGGCGTGCCGAAGATACCCGGGGCGATCGTCATGCAGCGGATACCGCTTTTGGCCAGATCGCGCGCGATGGGCAGGGTCATGCCGACGACCCCGCCCTTCGAGGCCGAATAGGCTGCCTGGCCGATCTGGCCGTCAAACGCCGCCACAGAGGCAGTGTTGATCAGGACTCCGCGTTCGCCCGTGGGCGCGGGTTCGTTCTGGCTCATGGCGTTCGCAGCCAGACGGATCATGTTGAAGCTGCCGACCAGGTTCACGTTGATCACTTTCTGGAAGAGATCGAGTGCGTGGGGGCCGTTGCGTCCAACGGTGCGCGACGCAGGCGCAATTCCGGCGCAGTTCACGAGGCCGAAGAGCGGTCCAAGTTTAACGGCGGCATCGACCACCGCCTGACCATCCGCTTCCTGGGTGACGTCGCAATGAACGAAGGTTTGTCCGAGTTCCTGGGCGAGCGCCTGGCCGGCTTCGTCCTGGACATCGGCGATGACGGCCTGGCCGCCGTTGGCGACCAGCATGCGAACCGCGCCGGCGCCCAACCCTGATGCGCCCCCGGTGACGATGAAGACTTTATCTTGGATTTCCATCTTTCCCTCTTTCCCTCTTTGAATAGTTGATTCAGTACGGGCGCATCAGGCCGCGAGCGCCTGGACGATACGATCGCGAATCTCGTCCACCGAACCGAGTCCGGCGATGCGGCGGTAAGCAGGTGCCGCCGCATCGCCGGAACCGGCCCAGCCTTCGTAGTAATCGACCAGCGGGCGGGTTTGATCGCGGTATACCGACAGGCGATGCCTGACAGTTTCTTCACGGTCGTCGTCGCGCAGCACCAGGGGTTCGCCGGTGATGTCATCGATATCCGCTGTCTTGGGCGGATTGAATTTCAGGTGATAGGAACGGCCGCTGGCCGGATGGATGCGCCGCCCGCTCATGCGTTCGATAATGCTTTCCTCGGGAACCACCAATTCGATCACGTAATCCAGCGGAATCTCTGCGGACTTCAGGGCGTCGGCTTGCGGAATGGTGCGGGGGAAGCCGTCGAACAGGTAGCCCTTTTGGCAGTCTGCCTGTTGAAGCCTGTCCTTCACCAATCCGATGATGATGTCGTCGGAAACCAGTCCGCCGGCGTCCATGATCTTTTTTGCCTCGATGCCGAGGGGGGTCTGGGCCTTGACGGCCGCGCGCAGCATATCGCCGGTCGAAATCTGTGGAATGCCAAATCTTTCGGTGATGAAGGCTGCCTGGGTTCCTTTGCCCGCTCCGGGTGGACCTAGCAGAATCAAACGCATGTATTCCTCCTGGGTGATAAGTGGTTCTGGATTATGCCGCAATGCAACAATTTGTGCAGTACGCTTTCCCGCCGTCAGCCGGGCCCCTGCGGGTTATACCTGATTCGCGCACAGCTGTCTGACTCGTTCGAGGTCGTCCGGAGTATCGACGCCCGCCGCGGGATGCGTGGGCGTTATGTGAACGGCGATCGCGTGGCCGTTCTCAAGCGCCCGCAATTGTTCGAGCGCTTCCCAGCGTTCCAGCGGACCTTGGGGCAGCGTATTGAATTGCCGGAGGAAGCGCGCGCGGTAGGCGTAGAGGCCGATGTGGTGAAGCGCGTTCAAGCCTTCGGGCAGGGTATCGCGATCGTGAGCGAAGGCATCGCGCGGCCATGGCAGGGGTGCACGCGAAAAGTAAAGGGCGCGTGCGGCTGAATCGCATACCACCTTCACCGCATTCGGATTGAATAGCGTGTTGATGTCGGTGATGCGGCTGGCGCAGGTTGCCATGGCGGCACTTGCGTCGTGAATGAGCAATTGCGCGACGGCATCGATCAGCGTTGGCTCGATGAGGGGTTCGTCGCCTTGTACGTTCACCAGCACGGTGTCGTCGGGAAGCGCGAGCTGCTCGGCCACTTCCGCAAGGCGATCTGTTCCGCTGGGGTGGTCAGTCCGGGTGAGCAGGGCCTCGAAGCCATGAGACAGGGCGACCGCTTCGATGCGGCGGTCGTCGGTGGCCACGATCACGCGTTCCGCGGACGAGGCCCGCGCCCGTTCGGCTGTGCGCACCACCATGGGCTTGCCCGCGATATCGATGAGCGGTTTGTCAGGCAGCCGGCTGGACGCGAGCCGCGCCGGCACGACGGCGACGAAGCTCATCGCGGCGTGTCTGCGTCGGGCCCCGCGGCCTCCGACGACACACCGAGTTCGCGCGCTTCGTTTTCGAGCATGATAGGCACCCCATCGCGTATGGGGAAGGCCAGCCGGTCGGCCTTGCAAATCAGTTCCTGTTGCTGCCTTTCGTATTGCAGCGGCCCCTTGCAGACAGGGCAGACGAGAATTTCAAGCAATCGGGATTCCATGGCGATCCGGATGGTCTCTAGTATCAAAGTTCTGAGTTTAGTTCTTCCGTGCGGGCCGCTGCATGCTTTCGCTCCGAAATGGCGCAGAGCAGATCGTGAACGAGGCCTAGCCAGCCGGGGTCGGAAAACCTTGCTTGCGGGCTCACGCAATACAGTCGCGGGTCATTGAACTTGCGGCACTTCACGGCATCTTTGGGCGTAATGAGTATGCGGCTGGGGTCGGTCTGCGAGAAGGGAGTTCGCTCGTAATCAAAATGATCCGGCAGGGCGCGCGGTTGAAAATGTTCGAGGCCGTATCGCGCGAGCATCGCGAAGAATCGTTCGGGGCGGCCGATCGCCGCGGCTGCCAGACAGGGCTCGCCGCCATGCGCCTCCAGCCACTCCTTCCAGCTGGTCTTCTCGCCACTGAGCAGATGTTCCACCCATGCCGGCTCCATCGACATGTCGATTGTGTGCGCCATCCCACTGGCAACCGCCGCCGGGGGTTCTCCGGGCAACAGATTGTTCACGATGAAGTCGGCTGTCGATATACGACTAGCCGGTTCCCGCAGAGGTCCGGCCGGCAGCACGTAGCCATTGCCGATACCGCGAGCGTCCTGCACGATGATTTCCAGATCGCGTCCCAGAGCCAGGTGTTGCAGCCCGTCGTCGCTCACCACGATATCCACCGCAGGGTATTGGCGACGCAGGCGCCGAATGGCTGCCACGCGATCAGGATGAACTGAAACAGGCGCACCCGTTTCCGCCGCGATGAGGGTCGGTTCATCACCAAAAAGGGCCGGGTCGAGCACCCCATTGCCGACCCTTGGCTTGTCGCCCGGCCGGGCGCCGTATCCGCGGCTCACGACGCCGGGGTGCCAGCCGCGTTCCTGCAGGAATTCAAGGAGCGCAATGACCACGGGTGTCTTGCCTGTGCCGCCGACATAGAGATTGCCGACCACCACCACCGGAAGCGAATCATGATGAACCCGTTCGGGATGCCGCAGAAACTGAGCGCGCCGGCGTGCCGCGACGCCCGCATACAGCTGTGAAAGGGGCCACAAGGCCAGACTCAACAGGCCTTTCTTCTGCCAGGCAGCGTGCAGGGCCTGTTCGACCCGTGCCTTCATGGCGCGGCCTGGGTGGCGAAATGCACGCGCTCGATTCCCGCGGATCGCGCTGCTTCCATGGCCCGCACGACGGCCGCGTGTGAAGCCTGGGCATCCGCGTCGATCACCAGGACACGATCTTCCGGAGCGACCGGTACGCCGTCTGTGCCGGAGGTGGCGAACAACTGTCGCAGGGCATCGGCAATGTCTTCGGTCGTCGTGCCGGGCAGTAGCTGGCCTTGCACGGCGTAGAGACCGTCGTGGCTGACCGCGATGTGCAACGCATCTTGTTGCTGAGCTTCCGCGGAGGCCCTGGGCAGCGTGAGCTTCAATTGTTGATAGCGGTTGAACGATGTGGTTGCCGCCAGGAAAATGAGAATTACCAGCAAGACGTCGATCAGGGGAATCAAGTTGATCTCTGGTTGATCATCTTGAAGGTTCTTCCTGAAGTTCATTGACCGGCCCCGCGATCCAGGAGCCGGCTCAGCGCCACGGCTTCGCGTTCCATGCGATGCAGGAAGTGTTCTGCCCGGGAACGGAAGTAGCGATGGAAGACCAGAGCCGGAATGGCGATGATGATGCCAAAAGCAGTGTTGTAGAGCGCGATCGAGATCCCGCGGGCCAGTTGCGAGGGGTCGCCGCCGGCAGGGGTGTAGGAAGCGAAGATCTCGATCATGCCGATCACGGTTCCGAACAATCCCATGAGGGGCGCCACCACGGCTATGGTGGCCAAAGCGGGCAAATACCGGTTGAGTTGGTGGGCAACGTCCTTCCCGACATCTTCTACCGCGGTAAGACGGGTCGCAGCCGATTCGCTGCGATTCACCAGGACTTCGGCCAGTACACGGCCCAATGGAGAAGACCCCGCCAGGCGGACGATGGCGTCGGTATTGTCGTTGCGCTGCCGGACGAGCTCCAGCACCTGGCTGGGCAAACGCGAAGGCAGCACCCGCTGCCTGCGCAGCGAAAGAAAGCGTTCAATGATGATGGCGAGCCCAAGCACCGAAGTGGCGATGAGCAGCCATACCGGCCAGCCGGCCGCGTGAATCAGTTCGAGCATCTGCGATGTCCGGATGTGCAAGGATGCTGCATTCTACAATCCAGGGGTGTCCGGGGTAAGTGCGTGGCTTTACCGAGGTGAGACCATGTGCCGCTTCTGCGCTGACCACCTACGGCATTTGGCGGAGGGAAAATGGCGTGGTTATTGGCTTTGCGGAAGGTATCCACAGAATCTGTGGATAATTCTGTGGGTAACACTCCGGAGTACCGCATTTACGTTGGTCTGCAGGTTCATTGGCTAATTTTGGCTCAAATTGAGCGATAGATAAAAATCTTTTAAATTCAATGAGTTGCGAACATTTTTTAAAGGATAAGCTGAGTTGATGCTCTATGAAGCCCTATATTTCGACGTTTTGACAAGTTATTGCAATCTGTGGACAGAGCCCCCCCAATGACCCCTGTATACCCCGATGTCCCTCAGCCATTTGGCGTAAACGAGCCCGTCTGGACAGTCGCCCAACTCAACCGCAGGGTTGGGCAGATGCTCGAGGCGTCCTTCGCGCGTATCTGGCTGCGAGGCGAAATATCGAACTTCACGCAGGCGGCGTCAGGTCACTGGTATTTCTCCATCAAAGACGAAAACGCGGCTGTGCGTGCCGTCATGTTTCGCGGTCGGGCGCAGACCGTTGGTTTCGTCCCTCGAGCCGGGGAGCGCTGCGAGTTCCGTGTCACCGTGACCTTGTACGAACCCAGGGGCGACTACCAAGTGCAGGTGGAAGGCATGCGCCGCGCCGGCCTGGGCGATCTTCACGAGGCCTTTCTGCGCCTGAAGCAGAAGCTGGAGACGGAAGGGCTGTTTGAGCCGGAGCGCAAGCGCGAGCCGGAAAGGCATCCGCGGCGCATCGGGGTGGTGACCTCCCTCGCTGCGGCGGCGCTGCGCGACGTTCTAACGGCGTTGGCGCGCCGGGCTCCGCATGTGCCGGTCATCATTTATCCCGCCCCCGTACAAGGCGCCGATGCACCGGCTGCGCTGGTGCAGGCGCTGCGGGCCGCGGGCCAGCGCGCCGAAGTGGATACTCTGCTTCTGGTGCGCGGCGGAGGAAGCCTCGAAGATCTCTGGAGCTTCAACGACGAATCTCTGGCCCGCGCTATTGCCGCGAGTCCCATACCGATCATCTCCGGGGTGGGGCATGAAACCGACTTCACGATTGCCGACTTCGTCGCGGACCTGCGCGCGCCGACGCCCACCGCGGCGGCGGAACTGTGCTGCTTGCCCCGCGCGGATTGCCTGCGGGCGGTCCAGGCTGCCGTCGATGCCATGACGCTACGGCAACTTCGCCTGATCGAACGGGCGTCGCTGCGGCTGGATCGCGCTCGTGCCGGCCTGGTTTCGCCCCGTCAGCGGCTTCAACAACAGGCCGAACGGCTGTTCGCCCTGACTCTCCGGCTCGATCGTGCCGCCATGCGAACGCTTGAGCGCGGTGCGGGCCGCCACGAGGCGGCTGCTTTTCGCTTGGAGCGCTGCGTTCCCCGTTTCACGGAGCGGCGGCAGCATGTTGAACGCCTATCGCAGCGGCTGGAGCGCGCCGGTGTCCTGGCCGTGGACGAGAGGCAGCGCCACCTCGCTGCGCTGGTCAAGACGCTCGACGCTTTAGGGCCTCGCAGCGTACTGGAACGGGGATACTCGATCGCTCGGGACCCGCAAGGGAACATCGTGAAAAATGGGTTAGACTTGAAAATTGGCGAGACGCTGCAGATCGAGTTTGGGCGCGGAAGCGCACAAACGAAGGTGCTTGCGACGCATGGACTTCTGTAAATTCATTGAAAAGGGCAACGAACATGGCATTTACGCTTCCTCCGCTTCCGTACGAAATGAACGCGCTCGAGCCGCATATCTCCAAGGAAACCCTTGAGTACCATTACGGCAAGCATCATCAGGCTTACGTCAACAATCTGAATAACCTCATCGCGGGAACGGAATTCGAATCGGCCTCGCTCGAAGACATCGTGCGCAAGTCCTCGGGCGGTGTGTTCAACAACGCCGCTCAAGTGTGGAACCACACTTTCTATTGGAATTGTCTGTCGCCCAACGGCGGCGGCCAGCCCGAAGGCGCGTTGGCTGAGGCCATTAATGCCAAGTGGGGCAGCTACGACGCGTTCAAGGAAGAGTTCAACAAGCAGGCTGCCGCGAATTTTGGTTCCGGCTGGACCTGGCTGGTCAAGAAGGGCGACGGCTCCGTCGACATTGTCAACACGAGCAACGCCGGCACGCCGCTCACCACGACAGACATACCGCTGATGACCTGTGATGTCTGGGAACACGCCTACTACGTCGATTACCGCAATGCCCGCCCCAAGTATCTGGAGAACTTCTGGAACCTGGTGAACTGGAACTTCGCGGCAGAGAATTTCGCCTGAGCAATCCTCAGCGGTAAGAAACAAGTGGCCGGCGCAAGCCGGCCATTATTGTGCATGGCGGTGATATGACTGAGGCCAGCTGAAATGACTGGGGCCCGCTGAAATGACTGGGGTCACCCGAACGTCTGCCTTTATTTTGGCGCGCGCTTTCTGAATCGGGGCAGTCCTTCCACCTGAGTGCCGGGACCCGCGTCATGGCGCAAGAACCATCCCTGTTCCATTTCCAGCGCGTAGTTCGCCGGCGCGATGGCGCAATGCGAGTCCAGCGAGTGGGGTTGCATGTCCGCCAGGGACACGATTCGCCCTTCTGTATCAATGAAGGCCACAGTCAGCGGTAGTCGCGTGTTCTTCATCCAGAAGCACAGCTGCGCAGCTTGCGGAAAAACGAACAGCATGCCGTGATCGGGTTCCAGCGATTCGCGGAACATCAGTCCTTGAGCCCGGGTGGCATCGTCCGCCGCCACTTCAGCGATCACACGGCGTCCGCGAATCTGAAGCGCAATTTTGGGCAGCGCCGCCTCAGGTGCCGATGTTGCGGTCACCGCCGGGGAGGGAGCAGGAAACCTATGTTCCAAGGCTTGCGCCTGCAGTGGGGCTGCAGCTGTCATGCACGCCGTCAGCGCCAGGCAAAAAAAATCAGGACGCTGGCGCCCTGATTGAAGAAAAAAACCGAACATATTGTTTGTATCTAGGTAGTGGGTATTCGGTACCCGATGAGGCGAACGCGACTGATCAGCCCGCAGTAATATTCAGTGCCTGCTTGCCTTTAGGGCCTTGTGCGATTTCGAATTCGACTTTTTGGCCTTCTTTTAGCGTCTTGAAGCCGTTCATCTGGATGGAGGAAAAATGCGCGAACAAGTCTTCGCCCCCGTTGTCGGGAGTGATGAAGCCGAAGCCCTTGGCGTCGTTGAACCACTTGACGGTTCCGGTCAGCTTTTGAGTATCCCCAGGCACGGAGGTTGCGGTTGAATCAGACATGCGGACTGCCCTCGACTTTGGTGTGTTAGATTGATACCTGATAGGGGTAAGGCGCTCTCCCCTACGGATTCTGGCATGCAACAATTACTTCAGAGCACTCAGAATCAGCTCATGATGCGCAATTAGCGCAAGATGCGTCAACTATCGGAAACACTAGTATTGTCATGGGCACTCAGGTAGAACGGACACACGACACAGTCGCGGAGCGCAAGCCCGCCAAGCTCGCGCCGCCCCCCATGTATCAGGTGGTATTGCTCAACGACGACTATACGCCGATGGATTTCGTGATCGTGGTCGTTCAGCATGTATTCGGAAAATCCCTCGAGGATGCCTCACGCATCATGCTGCAAGTCCATCACGAAGGCCGCGGAATAGTGGGTGTTTATACGCGGGATATCGCTGCGACGCGCGTCGAGGCGGTATTGCAGCTTGCGCGGATGAATCAGCATCCGCTTCAATGCGTCATGGAGCCGGTGCCCCCGGCGGAATAACCCTATTCATTCATTTTGTCTCCCTTTGCCACCCGAGGCCCCCGGTCGCGGCACACGGCTTGCGTAGTGCCGTAAGAGCCGACCGGCGGATACGTCGGGCATGCTTTGTTACGCTTGGCCCGGCCCGGGGCACGATGGGTCGACTGAGGGTATAGTAAAGTCGTCGCGTGGCGTCCGGAGACGCCAACGCATTCAGTCATTGGCGATACGCAAACTCGATTTAGTCATAGAATAAGAACAGGGATTTGTCGAATTTGTTTGTCCCGCTCCAATATGCAATGGAGGTAGCGTGATCTCCGAAGAACTTGAAGTCAGCCTGCACATGGCCTTTGTCGAGGCCCGCACGGCGCGACATGAATTTATTACCGTGGAGCACTTGCTGCTTTCCCTGTTGGACAATGCCGCCGCCGGCGAAGTGCTGCGCGCTTGCTCTGCCAACATTGATGCCCTGCGCCACGACCTCCGAAAATTCATCACTGAAAACACCCCCGTGTTTCCAGGCGACGAAGACGTCGATACCCAGCCGACTCTGGGGTTTCAGCGCGTCATCCAGCGTGCCATCATGCACGTGTCATCGGGAAATTCAAACAAGAATATGGTCACCGGCGCGAACGTCCTTGTGGCCATGTACGGCGAGAAAGACTCTCACGCGGTCTATTTCTTGCAACAGCAGGGTGTCACACGTCTCGATGTCGTGAATTATCTGTCTCACGGCATCACCAAGACGTCCGAGGAACCGCCAGTTGAACCGCCGAAGGCACCCCAAGTGGAAGAAGCGAAATCCGATCAGCAGAAGTCTCCGTTGGAGCTTTACGCAACGGATCTCAACGCCGAAGCTCGCCAGGGCCGCATCGATCCCCTGATCGGCCGCGAACACGAGGTCGAGCGCGTGATCCAGGTATTGTGCCGTCGCCGCAAGAACAACCCCCTGCTGGTGGGTGAAGCCGGCGTCGGAAAAACCGCCATCGCCGAAGGCCTGGCCTGGCGTATTACGCGCGGCGATGTCCCCGAAATCCTTGGCGACGCGCAGGTCTACGCGTTGGATATGGGCGCACTGCTGGCAGGCACCAAGTACCGTGGCGACTTCGAGCAACGCCTCAAGGCCGTGCTCAAGAGCCTGAAAGACAACCGCAATGCCGTGCTGTTCATCGACGAAATCCACACCCTTATTGGGGCAGGATCCGCGTCGGGGGGTACGCTCGATGCTTCCAACCTGCTCAAGCCCGCGCTCTCTTCAGGTCAGCTCAAATGCATGGGCGCGACCACTTACAACGAGTACCGGGGCATCTTTGAAAAAGATCATGCCTTGTCTCGCCGGTTCCAGAAGATCGATGTGGCCGAGCCCACGGTTGAACAGACCATACAGATTCTGCGCGGCCTGAAGTCGCACTTCGAAGCTCACCACGGCGTGCGTTACTCCGCTGCAGCCATTACTGCCGCGGCCCAGCTCGCGGCACGGCACATCAACGACCGCTTCCTGCCTGACAAGGCCATTGATGTGATCGACGAAGCCGGCGCGGCTCAGCGCCTGCTTCCCGCATCGCGCCGCAAGAAGGTCATCGGCAAGGGCGAAGTGCAGGCCACCGTGGCGAAAATCGCTCGCATTCCGCCGCAGAGCGTCTCCACTGACGACCGCAACAAGCTCGCTACGCTGGAACGCGATCTCAAAACGGTCGTGTTCGGACAAGAACCGGCCATCGAGGCCCTGTCGGCCGCCATCAAGATGGCGAGGTCAGGGCTGGGCCGACCCGACAAGCCCATCGGCTCCTTCCTGTTCTCGGGGCCGACCGGCGTGGGCAAGACCGAGGTCGCGCGCCAGCTGGCGTTCGTCCTCGGTGTCGAGCTCGTACGGTTCGACATGTCCGAATACATGGAGCGGCATACCGTGTCCCGCCTGATCGGCGCGCCGCCGGGCTACGTGGGCTTTGACCAGGGCGGCCTGCTCACAGAAGCCATTTCCAAGCAGCCGCATTGCGTGCTGCTGCTCGATGAAATCGAAAAAGCGCATCCCGACGTCTACAACATCCTGCTGCAGGTGATGGACCACGGTACGTTGACCGACAACAACGGCCGCAAGTCGGATTTCCGGAATGTCATTCTCGTCATGACCACGAATGCCGGCGCCGAAGCCCTGAATCGCAACACCATCGGCTTCGCGGCTCCCACAACGGCGGGCGATGAACTGTCCGAGATCAAGCGGATGTTCACGCCCGAATTCCGCAATCGGCTCGACGCCATCATCGGCTTCACTCCGCTGTCGCGCGACATCATTCTGCGCGTGGTCGACAAGTTTCTCATGCAGCTCGAAGACCAGCTGCATGAAAAGCGCGTCGATGTGGCCTTCACTGATGCCTTGCGCGAACACCTCGCCAAGGAAGGCTTCGACCCTGCCATGGGCGCGCGGCCCATGCAGCGGCTCATTCAGGACACCATTCGCCGGGCGCTGGCGGATGAACTCCTCTTTGGCCGTCTCGTTGACGGCGGGCATGTCGAAGTCGGTCTCGATGATCAGGGCAATGTCCGGCTGACCTTCCCGGAGAATGGCAAGGACACCGGCCGGGGCCGCGATCCGTCGCCGTCGCGTCCGGAGCCTGAACTGGTCGATTGATGGTCAGTGGCTCGCTGCTGGCCTGCCGGCATTGCGACACCCTGCATACTGCCGTCGAGGTCGAACCAGGCGGCATGGCGACCTGCCAGCGTTGCGGCTACGTTCTGTTCCGGCGTAGCCGCCATTCGATCAGCTTCTGGTCGGCCCTGACGGCTGCCGCTCTGGCGGTGTTTGCCATAGCCAATTTGTTTCCGCTCGCCAGACTGACGGTCTTGGGCAAGGCGCTGGACGTCACCTTCATCGGGGCCTTGTGGCTCAGCTGGGAGCAGGGCCACTACATACTTTCCGCCCTGACCGGGTTGGTCGGCTTCTGGATGCCGCTCACCCAGCTGTGTTTCCTTTTTTGGGCGCTTGGCTGCATCCGCCGCGGCCGCCTGCCGCCCGATTTCCCATACGCCATGCGGCTGTACTACCTGGCGATGCCATGGAGCATGGTCCCCGTGCTGATGCTTGGCATCATCGTGGCCATTGTGAAGTTTGCTGGTTTGGCTGTTTTGCAGCCGGGACCGGGAATCTGGGCCTTTGCCTTGCTTACCTTTATGCTCACCGGGCTCAGTCGCCTTGATAGCCCGCGCTTGTGGCGCCATGCGGAAGAAGCCGGCCTGACCATGGTCGCCCGCTATACGGGCCAGGCGCTTGAGCGCCTCGCGGCCTGTCGAAACTGCGACTATGTACAGGAATGCGACCCCGCTACAACGGCCTCGTGCGCGCGCTGCGGAAGTCTGGTGCGCAAGCGCAAGCCCGACATGCAGGTGCGCACTTGGGCGCTGATGGCGGCAGCTGCGGTGATATATGTCCCGGCGAACGTGCTTCC
>JAEWFK010000126.1 GCA_023388835.1 Pseudomonadota bacterium
TGCAATATCCGCTTGGCCATGCCGCAGGCGATGGCTGAAATGTGCAGCCGACCCCGGTCCAGGACCTTCATGGCTGTCTTAAAACCTTTGCCGGCTTCGCCTCCGATGATGTTGGCAGCCGGCACCCGCACTTCATCCAGGTAAACGTCGCAGGTCATGGTGCCGCGTTGTCCCATCTTGCGGTCCGGCTTACCCAGCGACAGCCCGGCCGCATCGGCCGGAACGATGAAGGCAGATATGCCTTGGGCGCCCGGTCCCCCTGTGCGCGCCATCAGGGTAAAGGCGCCAGCACGTGGTGCGTTAGTGATGAAACGTTTGGTTCCACTGATCAGATAGTCGTCGCCGTCGCGCACGGCGCGTGTCTTCAGGGAAGCTGCGTCGGAGCCGGCGTCAGGCTCGGTGAGGGCGAACGCGACAATCAGCTCGCCACTCGCGATACGCGGCAGATAATGGGTTTTCTGCTCCTCGGTCCCGTCCAACAGAATGCCTTGCGAGCCGATACCGATGTTGGTGCCCACCAGCGAACGGAAAGCTAAAGCGGTCTGCCCGAGCTCGTGAACGACTTCGCATTCCTGCGCCATGGAAAGCCCTATGCCTCCGTACTCTTCAGGAATGGAGAGCCCGAAAAGGCCCAGTTCCTTCATATCGCCGACGACTGATTCGGGGACTTCATCGTGTTCTTCCACGTAGTCCTCTTGTGGAACCAGGCGTTCCTGTACGAAGCGCTGTACCGAAGCTTTGAGAAGATGAAAGGTTTCCTGATCGAGCGGCATGGTTTTCCCGAGTAAAGTTTCCTGCTGAATTATGCATCTGTCGATTATTTCCGACAATTGCCATAATATTGAATGGACTGTCAAAAAAATTGAGCCGGTTTTCATGGATGCACACGCCTTGGTATTGCTCGCGGATATTGTCGAAGCCGGTAATCTCAGCCGCGCCGCGCGCCGTTTGAAGATGAGCCGTGCGAACGTCAGCTACCATCTTTCTCAACTTGAAAAATCGCTGGGACAGCAGCTCTTACGGCGGACGACGCGACGGCTCGAGCCGACTGAAGTCGGCTTCCGGCTGTATCAGCACGGCTGCGTCATACGCGACGAAGTGATGGCGGCCCGGGAGTCGGTCGCTTCGTTGGGCAGCGGCCTGCATGGTTCAGTGCGGCTCAGCATGCCCACGGGATTCGGCAACTTGGTGATGTCGGGATGGATGATCGAATTCAAACGCCTCTATCCCGACATTGCGCTCAACTTGCTTTTCGAGAACCGTGTGGACGATCTCCTGCGTGACGAAGTCGACATCGCAATACGTGTGATGTCCGAACCGCCCGAACAACTGGTGGCGGTGGAGCTCGCTGACGTTCGCTATGTCGTCTGCGCGGCACGCGAGTATGCTCTTCGCCATTCCATGCCGGCGCAACTGGATGACCTTGTGCGGCTACCGGTGATCACTTCAGCAGTCGTCGGCCGCAACCTCCGTGTCTCCGCCTATCAGGGGGAAACGCGTCATGAGTTGGCCCTGCATCCAACGCTGGCGTCCGAGAACTTCCAGTTCCTTCGAGAAGCCGTGCTGGGCGGGCTGGGTGTTGGGCTGGTCCCCGATTATGTGGTCGCGCAGGACGTTGCCGAAGGGCGCATCGTTACGTCATTGGAATCGTGGCGGCTCAGCGTGTTTGGGACGCGCATGTATCTGCTGCGCATGCCGGGACGCTACCAAACCCTCGCTGCGAGGACCCTTATCGATTTCGTCATCGCAAAGGCCAGGTCCTGGTCCCCCTGAAACATAAAAGGGGCCATAATCCACTTTGCGGCATATGCGGTATTTCGCCATGCTGCCGTGACCACTACAGGAATCTTCCATGTTGAGACTCATGTTGTTTCGCCATGCCCACGCTGATCGCCCCGCTGATGTCGTCGATCACGAGCGGCCGCTTTCTGTCCGGGGGCACGAGCAAGCGCGGCGGATGGGCGAGTATATCGGTGCGCAGGGCCTCGTTCCGGGGCTCGCCGTCGTGTCCAGTGCGCGGCGTACGCAGCAGACGTGGGCGGGTGCAGTGGCCGCGGGCGGCTTTCACGCCGCCAAGCTCGATGAGCCCCGGGTCTACGAATCGAGCGCCGGCGATCTTCTCGAAGTGCTCCGGGAGCAGAGCCGCGAGCATGCCAGCATCATGCTGGTAGGCCATAACCCCGGCATGGAACGGCTGGCAGCGTGGTTGATTGGGAGCGGCGAGCCCGGGGCATTGCTGCGGCTTCAGCGGGAATTCGTGGTGGCCGGCTTGGCCGTAGTCGACTTCGATGTCGATGACTGGTCGGGGCTTGACGTCCACAGTGGGCGGCTAGAGCGCTTTGAAACGCCTGATACCGTCTAGGCCGGCCTGTCACGGGATCGAGGGTCTCGCTGCATCACGGTCGTGTCTTCGTTCTATGGCGAACTGGTGCAATAAGCGGCCTGTCTCGTGGACCGGCAGGCCCATTACGCCCGTGTAGCTTCCGGCGATGTGCTCGATAAAAAGGCCCGCGAGCCCTTGTATGCCATAGGCGCCCGCTTTTCCCATCGGTTCGCCCGAGGCGCAATAATCATCGATATCTGTGTCACTCAGAGACGCGAACCGTACGGTGGTAATGGAAACCGCATGCAGCAGGCGTCCGGCGCCGCCGATCACTACCGCGGTGCGGACTTCGTGTTCGCGGCCGGAGAGCCGGCGCAGCATGCGGCGGGCGTCGGCCATATCGGCCGGTTTGCCCAGAATATCATCCTGCAGGATGACGGTGGTGTCTGCAGCCAACACCGGGTATGCCGGCAAGTGGGGTGCGCCGGCCAGCCAATCCAGCGCCCGGACGGCTTTTTCCCTTGCGGTGCGTTCGACGTAGACGGGCGGAGGCTCTCCCGCAAGTCTGGGCTCATCTTCACCGGCAGCCGGGGGCAAGCGCAATATCTCGTGGGGCACACCAAGTCCGGTCAGGATTTCGTGGCGGCGAGGGCTGGCCGAAGCGAGGTAGATCTTCGGAAAATTCATGGCCTGACTTAGTCCACCGTCAATATCTTCAGCGTATTGGTGCCGCCCGTACTGTGATAGGAATCACCCTTGGTCAGGATGACCCAGTCGCCCTTCTCCACCACGCCGCTGCCTTTCAGATGTGCAATGGCTTCGTCGCTGACATCGGCCGGTTCGTACGCGCTGGGGTCGAATGGCACGGGGTACACACCGCGGAACATGGCGACACGGCGTTGGGTGGCCGGATGCGGTGTGAAACAGTAGATCGGAATCGCCGAGCGGATACGCGACATGATCAGCGGTGTGTTTCCGGATTCCGTCAGGCTCACGATAGCCTTCACACCCTGGAAGTGATTGGCGGCGTACATGGTGGCCAGGGCAATGGTTTCGTCGCAGCGCGCAAACGATGCGCCCACACGATGCTGGGAGCGCGTCGTGATGGGTTCCTGTTCGGCGCCCTGTGCAATGCGTGCCATGGCCGCCACGGCTTCAACAGGATACTTGCCCGACGCCGTTTCACCCGAGAGCATCACCGCGTCGGTATGGTCGAGAACGGCATTGGCGACGTCCGACACTTCCGCCCGGGTGGGCAAGGGGCTGGCGATCATGGATTCCATCATCTGGGTTGCCGTGATCACGAGCTTGTTCTGGTGCCTGGCGTGCTGGATGATCCGCTTCTGAATGCCCACCAGCCGTGCATCCCCGACTTCCACGCCCAGGTCGCCACGAGCCACCATCACGCCGTCACTGGCTTGAATCAAGTCGTCGAGCGCCGCGTCGTCCGCCACGGCTTCGGCGCGCTCGATCTTTGCGATGATCCAGGCTTCGCTTCCCGCTTCTCTGACCATGCGACGCGCCGTCTCGATGTCACGGCCATAGCGCGGAAACGAGACAGCAACGTAATCGACTTCAAGTTCTGCCGCAAGCCGAATGTCCTCGTGATCTTTTTCGGTCAGGCTGGGCGCCGATATTCCCCCGCCCCGGCGGTTGATACCCTTGTTGTTCGACAGCGGGCCGCCCACGATCACAGTGGTATGGACGGCGTGTTCCTCTACGCTTTCCACCTGCAGCACTACACGGCCGTCGTCCAGAAGCAATTCGTCGCCGGGATGGCAGTCCTGGACCAGGCTGGGGTAGTCGATACCGACGATGTGCTCGTCTCCATCATCTGTGGGGTGAACATTGGACAGCGTGAACGGCTGGCCCCGTTGCAAGATGACCTGGATATCGCGAAAGCGTGCGATACGGATCTTGGGGCCCTGGAGATCGCCCATGATGGCGATGTGGCGACCGAGCCGGCTCGAAATCTCACGCAGCATCTTCACGCGCTGGCGGTGTTCGTCCGCCGTGCCGTGCGAAAAATTCAGCCGGGCGACGTCAAGGCCGGCCAGCAGCAGCTGTTCGATGCTTTCCGGACTGGAGCTGGCGGGGCCGAGTGTTGCAACGATCTTGGTGCGTCTTTTTTTCATGGATCGCGCTGTCCTTGGGGTAGACTTGGGGCGCTCACGCCCGGTGGTAAGGGTGTCCCGTCATGATAGCCCAGGCCCGATACAGCTGTTCGCCCAGAACAATCCTTACCATAGGGTGGGGCAGGGTGAGCGAAGACAAGCGCAGCAACTCTGGGCATTGCTTCTTCAGATCCGGATCCAGGCCGTCAGGTCCGCCGATGATGAAGGCGATGTCGCTTCCCAGCGTGCGCCAGTGCTCCAGGCGCGCGGAAAGCTGTGTAGTGGTCATGTCCTTGCCGCGTTCGTCCAGCGCGACGCGGTGGCAGCCCGCCGGCAAGGCGGACTCGATGCGCCGGGCCTCCGCAGCCATGAGCTGCGCTGCGGTCTTGCCCGTGGTGCGCGGTTCGGGCTTGATTTCGCGCAGTTCAAGCGCGCAATCGGAAGGCAGGCGCTTGGCATAGTCGCGCCAGGCTGTGTCGACCCAGCCTGGCATGCGGCCGCCGACGGCCGCCACGATCAGCTTCATGCCGGCTCGTCGTCCTCTTCCTCGTCGTCGAAGGCGAAAGGCTCGGGCAGAGCCGGAATGGTCGACTGAGGCAGCAGTTTCACGCGTACGGGCTTGTCGCCCCAGATTTCTTCCAGGTTGTAGTACTGGCGAATGGCCGGCTGCATGCAATGGACGACAATGTCGCCCAGATCGACCAGTACCCATTCCCCGGTGTCCTCGCCTTCGAAGGCGAGGATCGGCAGGTTGTTTTCACGGGCGGCATCGGCCACGCTCGAGGCCAGCGAGCGAGTCTGCCGGTTTGACGTACCGCTTGCGATGACGACGCGGTCGAACAGCCCTGTGATATGAGAGGTATTGAAGACTTTGATGTCTTGCGCCTTGACGTCTTCGAGAGCGTCTATGACCAGGCGTTGAAGTTTTTGTATGTCCATAAGGGGCCGAATTCGCGGCTTCATGCCGCTGGGTGTCGGTAGAGTCCGTGTCGTTGAATATATTGTGCCACGCCGGGGTGCAGCAAGCCCTTGACGCTGACCCCGTCCGCAATACGCCGACGAATCTGTGTGGCGGAAAGGTCGGTGGGCGGCATGGGTAGCACATGCAGCTCGCGTCCTAGTTCGTGTAGCCGTTCCTGAAGCATTACGGGCGGGTTCAAGTCCGCGCCCGGGCGGGCCGCGACGGCAAGCTGCGCGAGCGCGGCGATTTCTCGCCATTCCTTCCAGCTGCAGAAATTCGCAAGCTGGTCTGCACCGAGTATCCAGAAATACTGGCGGCCGGCCGGTAGAGCGCGCAGCGTGTCGATCGTGTATGTGGGGCCGTCGCGCTCGATTTCAATGGAGCTGGCTTCCATGGCAGTTTCGTCGGCGATGGCAATGCGCAGCATGTCGAGTCGCTGCGCTGCGCTTGCCCCCAGGGCTCCGCGTTGCCAGGGCCTTGGAGCTGGGATCAGCGTGACGACGTCCAGCTCCAGGTACCGCCGTGCATGGTCCGCAAGAGCGATATGCGCGGGATGCACCGGATCGAAGCTGCCGCCGAGAAGTCCTTGCCTGAAACGATGGGAATCGTTCAAACCCACTCCCGCGGCCGCAGGTAATCCTGCAAGGCGGCTTCGGGCGAGCCGGGCTCAGGGTGCCAGTCGTACTTCCATGCGGCCGTAGGTGGCATGGACAAGAGGATGGATTCGGTGCGGCCACCCGACTGCAGCCCAAAGAGTGTGCCACGGTCGTACACAAGGTTGAACTCCACGTAGCGGCCGCGCCGATAGGCTTGGAACTCTCGTTGCGCCTCGGCGTAGGGTGTGGCTTTGCGGCGCGCGACAATGGGCAGGTAGGCGGGAAGAAAGCAGTCGCCCACCGCCCGGGTCAAGGCGTAACTGACATCGAAGCCGTCCTCGTTCAGGTCGTCGAAGAACAGACCGCCAACGCCACGGGTCTCGCCCCGGTGCTTAAGATAGAAGTACTCGTCGCAGGCCTGCTTCCAGGCCGGATACTTATCCGGTCCGAAGGGCAGCAGGGCGTCGCGGCACACCTGGTGAAAATGCCTGACGTCTTCCTCAAAGGGATAGTAGGGGGTGAGATCGAGCCCGCCACCGAACCAGAAGACGTCCTCGTCTCCCGGCGATTCGGCCCGAGCGACGAAGCAGCGGACATTCATGTGTGCCGTGGGAACGAAGGGGTTGCGCGGGTGCAGCACCAGCGACACGCCCATGGCCTGCCAGGGCCGCCCGGCCAGCTGAGGGCGCCGGGCACTTGCCGTGGGGGGCAGGCGGCTGCCTTGAACGTGGCTGAACAGTACGGCAGCACGTTCGAATACGGGGCCGTTTTCCAGATAGCGGCTCAGGCCGCCGCCGCCTTCCGAGCGGATCCAGGCGTCGTCGGCGAACGGCGCCTCGCCGATGTGCTCGAGTTCGCTGACGATGTTCGTCTGCAGGCCGGTGAGCCAGCCGCGGATGAGATC
>JAEWFK010000056.1 GCA_023388835.1 Pseudomonadota bacterium
GAGCCTAGGGCGCCTTGGGACTTGGTCAGGTTGTTCTGGGAAACCAGAGCCAGGTAGTTGGTGTTAATGACAGACATGGATTGCTCCTGTAGGGAAAAAGGCAGCGGCTTGTTACTGCCGGTTAACCAGGAAAGCCCTTCCGGGTGGAATCCTGGCCCTTCACATCCGTGTCGGGCAGGCCCTGTATTTCCTGTACATGCTGAATTACGGCATGGGGCCGGAGAGGTTTAGGGCTGGTCGCGAAAACTTCCGGTTTGTTACAAACAGCGCTCCCGTTGACTCTCTTATGCTCACGCACGTTTACGTTGACGTACGTCTGCATGGGCAGCGGCATCGCAAACCCCCCGGGCCGTCGCAGCACCGTGACGTCTAGCCTTCTTCCCGTTTCTTCAATTCCAGTATCACCTGCCCACCGGACAGAATGTCCGTTTGCACGGCAATCCGGGCAGCCTGGCCATCGTGTGCGCGCATGGCCTGGAGCAGGGTGTAGTGGCCGTCGATCATTTCCCGGCCGCCATCCGTATAGCATTGGGCGATCAGTGGCCCCATCTTGAGCCATAGCCGTTCCAGGATGCCAAGCAATACGGGCATGTTCGCAATACGGCAGTATTCAAAGTGAAAGCGCTGGTTCAGGCCAACGGCCGTCATGGTGTCCTGAGCCTGCAGCGCCTGTTCGTTGAGCGCGATCAGCGCTTCCATGTTGGCGATGTCGTTGTCAGTCGCAACCAGCGCGGCCTGGGCGGCCGCCATGCCTTCGAGTTCAAGGCGTATGTCGCGAATTTCCAGGTATTCGGAAAGACTGACATGCGCTACCCGGATGTCGCGTGGGCTGCGCATGACGAGCGCGCCATCTTGTACCAGCCGCAATATGGCATCGCGCACCGGGGTGACGCTGGTGCCCAGTTCGGCGGCTAGCTCACGGATGCGCAGTCGGTCGCCGGGTTTGAGTTTCCCCTCCATCAGCGCCGTGGCGATCTCCGCGTACACGCGGTCGCCCATGCTTTCGTAATTCAGCGTGACGAAGCGATTATTGTCCGAGTGGCGCGCATTCATAAGCCATGCCTTTAAGGCTCTGATGAGACTTGATGCATCATACGATTAATTCTCGCCTGTTTCGGTGGAAGCACATCATAATCGGTATAAGGGAATGCCCTGATGTCACGACCGTATTTATGATGCATCATACAACAAACATTGATGTAAGGCCCTACTGTGTCATACGCACAAGATTGCTGTAGCCCAGAGGTGCGCGCTCCTCAAGTCGATGCGCTGCTAGTGACGTCGCCGCCTGCGGTGTCCGCGCTTGATGCGCAACGGCTGGCAGCTATCTGCTACCCCGAATTTCGCGATTGCACTCTTTTGGCTGGCGAGCGCGACGTCAATTTCCGTATCGCTGCCAATGATGGCCGGGCCTTGACATTGAAGTTCATCAATTCCGCTGAAGGTCTTCAAGAGACCGCCATGCAGGTCGCTGTGTTGAAGCATCTGGATGGGGGAACTGGGGTAGCGGCGCCTCATCACGAGCCGGCCGTGCTTCAGGAAGCTGCGGGCGGACACCAAGTGACGCCGGGAGCCTGGGAAGACGGCCAGACCCTGGATTGGGTGCTGTATCGCTCCGTCCCAGAGGCCACCCCTGTGCGGGTACGGGCTTATGGCTTCCTGGAAGGGCGGCCAGGGGCGCAGTTGAAGGCTTCACCCGACGGGTTTGCCTCGCTCGGAAAAAGCGCCGCGATGCTGGGGCTGCGACTGGCTGATTTCGATCATCCCGCGGCCCATCGCAAGTTGTTATGGGATACGAGCCAGGTGCTGGGGCTGCGCTCGATGTTGGGGGCGGTGTCCGATGCAGACGAGCTGCGGATGATCGAACAGTACTTGGCTCGCTTTGAGAAGAATGTCGCGCCAGCGCTTGCCGGGCTGCCCCATCAGGTCATCCACAACGATTTGTCGCCCAGCAATATCCTGGTGGGTGACGGCAGGCTCTCGCTCGTGGGCATCCTGGATTTTGGCGACATGGTGTATGCGCCGCGTATTGCGGAGATTGCGATTGCTGCCTCGTACCAAATGGATCGCTGCGGTGATCCCTCTGGTGTGCTGGTGGCCATGGTCGGCGGTTACGAATCGGTTGCGCCTCTGTCAGCGGATGAACGCGCGCACGTGCTGGATCTCGTGCTTGCCCGTCTGGTCCAGCGCATGGTCATTACTTCGTGGCGTGCCGCACGGTTTCCTTCCAATCGTGACTACATCCTGCGCTCTCACGCGGCGGCGACAGCGCTTTTCGTCAGACTTCATAAGGGATGAAAACGTGGACACCGTGAAGGCCGAAGCCGGTGCGCCGCGCGATACCGCCTCTGAAACCAGGAAGCTTATGTCAAACGAGAATGCGTTGATTGATCCTTTGATTGCCCGTCGTCATGCGCGGCTGGGTCCCGCCTACCGTCTTTTCTACGAAGAGCCGGTCACGCCGGTAAAGGGAGAGGGCGTATGGATGGAGGACGCCCAAGGCCGCCGCTACCTGGACGCCTATAACAATGTGCCGGTCGTCGGCCACTGCAACCCGGCCGTGGTTGAGGCCTTGACCCGCCAGGCGTCGACGTTGAATACCCATACCCGCTATCTGCACGAAGGCGTGGTCGACTACGCGGAACGGCTGCTCGGGTATTTTCCCGCGGAACTGGATACGGCGATGTTCACCTGCACGGGCAGCGAGGCGAATGATCTGGCCTTGCGTATTACCTATGAAGCGACGGAGCGCCGCGGCTTGATCGTGACGCGCAATGCCTATCATGGTGTGACGCTGGCGCTGGCCGAAATGTCGCCGTCGCTGCGCCCAGTGGGGCCGCATGTCCGTGTCGTGCCGGCGCCGTGTCAGTTCAGCGGCACCGCCGAGGAAGTTGCCGCGCAGTTCGCCGCAGCGGTGAGCAATGCGGCCGATGAACTGGAGGCCGCCGGGACGCCCGTGGCTGCGCTGATGGTTGATACCGTGTTTGCGAGCGATGGCCTTTATACCGACGCGAGCGAGGCCTTGACACGTGCCGCTCACGAGATCCGCAACCGCGGTGGTCTGTTCATCGCCGACGAGGTGCAGGGTGGTTTCGCTCGCACGGGGCGCCAATGGTGGGCCTTCCAGCGCGATAGCGTGATTCCTGACATGGTATCCATGGGCAAGCCCATGGGCAACGGCCACCCCATCGGCGGCTTGGTGGTGCAGTCGGCCCTTCTGGAATCGTTTGGCCGGAACTGCCGGTATTTCAATACCTTCGGCGGCAATACGGTATCGGCCGCGGTTGGCCTGGCGGTGCTGGATGAACTCGAACGTATCGATGCGCCGCAGCACGTGGCCCGTGTTGGCGAACGCATGCAAGCCGCCTTCGCTGATTTATCCAAGCGCCATGATTGCTTGGCTTCGGTGCGCGGCAGCGGCCTGTATTGGGGCGTGGACGTACGCGACCCCGACGGGGAACCGGTCCGTTCAAACCGCCTGGCGCAAGGCATTGTCAACGGCTTGCGCCGGGAAGGCGTCCTGATCGGGACCGCCGCTGCGGATGCCTGCACCTTGAAGATTCGTCCTCCGTTGGTGTTTCAAGCGGAACACGTCGACATGTTGGCGGCTGCCCTGGATAAGCAGTGCAGGGCCGTCATGCAATCCTGTTCCTGAAATCCTTCTTTTTCACCCGCTATTCCAAGACCGCTACGCGGCAATACTGAGGAGACTGTGATGCAAACTGCTATTTCATCGAAGAAGGTTCTGCTGAGATCCTTGCTTGCCGGCTTCGGCATGGCGGCCATGATGGCCGGCGGTCAGTCTTACGCGCAGACACACGGCGGGACGCTGAATGTGATTCTCAATCCCGAGCCGCCGATTCTGATGCTCGGCTTGAACCAGCAGACGCCGACGCAGATCGTTGGCGGCAAAATCTACGAAGGCCTGCTGACTTATGACTTCGATCTGAGCCCTCAGCCTGGCTTGGCGAAGTCGTGGGACATTTCGTCTGACGGCCTTACCTACACCTTCCAGTTGCAGGAAGGAGTGACCTGGCACGATGGCAAGCCCTTCACGGCGGACGACGTCTTGTTCTCGCTGAAGGAGTACCTGCCGGAAGTGCATGCCCGGGCGCGGAATAATTTCGGCCATGTGGCCTCTATCGAGAAGACGGGCGACCATACGATTGTCATTACCCTGAAGGAGCCGTATTCGCCCTTCATCAGCGCGTTTGAAGTGTCGTCGGCACCGATCGTGCCGCAGCATATCTACAAGGACACGGATTACCGAAACAACCCCGCCAACCAGACGCCGATCGGTACGGGCCCCTTCAAGTTCAAGGAATGGCAACGCGGCCGTTTTGTTTTGCTGGAGCGCAATGACAGTTACTGGCGTCCCAATCTGCCGTATCTCGACAAGATCTACTTCCAGGTCATCCCGGATGCCAATTCGCGCCTGGTGGCGCTTGAGAGCGGCGCCGTTCATGTGGCCAGCTTCGGCGATATTGACTTTGCCTTCCTGCCTCAGATCAAGGCGAACCCGATGCTGGAAGTATCCACCCAGGGGTATGAGTTTGCGGGGCCGTTGGCGGCGATGGAATTGAACCATCGCGTCAAACCCCTGGACGATCCGCGCTTCCGCCAAGCCATTCAGCACGCCATCGACCGCAAGTTCATCGCCGAGCGTATTTACTTCGGCGCGGCGCGTCCCGCCACCGGGCCGGTGTCGTCCGTGACCCGTTTTTATGATCCTGAGCTGCCTCGCTTCGATTACGACCCGCAGAAGGCGGTGGCCTTGCTCGATGAAATGGGCCTGAAGCCGGATGATAAGGGACAGCGCGCCACGATCAAATTGCTGGGGCTGCCTTACGGCGATACCTGGAACAAGGTCTCCGAATACGTGCGGAATTCGCTGTCCAAGGTAGGTATCAACGTTGTGTTGGAAAGCACGGACGCCGGTGGTTGGGCGCGCCGCTATTCGAACTGGGAATTCGAAAGCGTCATCGAATATCTTTACCAATATTCCGACCCGGCTTTGGGAGTGGACCGCACCTATCGATCCGACAACATCCGTCAGGGCGCGTATGGTTCCAATACGTCCAGTTATCAGAATCCGGAAGTCGATGCCTTGCTGACGCAGGCCGCGCAGGAAGTCGACTCGGCCAAGCGGCAGGAGCTCTATTCCAAGGCGTACGGGCAGATTGCACAGGACGCGCCGACGGCCTGGCTGGTGGAGCTGGCGTTTCCGACCATTACCAACAAGAAGGTCAAGAACGTGACGACCTCGGCCATCGGGGTCGCGGAGACTTTCGCGACTACCTACATCGAGCAGTGAGGGAGCGGGAAAGATGAAGTTGCTGCGCTCACTTTTTTCTGTGCTTGGCAAATCCATCACGGTGCTGGTCGCAGTCATCATCATCAATTTCACGCTGGTGCATATGGCGCCGGGCGACCCCGTGAGTGTCCTGGCGGGGGAGGCCGGCGCCTCCGATGAAAAGTTCCTGGAGCAATTGCGCGAGGAGTTTCAGCTGGACAAGCCGGTCAGCGTGCAGTTGCTCAGCTACCTGGGGTCGATCGCCACACTGGATCTTGGCTACAGCTACCGGCAGCAGCGGCCTGTATGGGATCTGATCGCCGACCGCCTGCCGGCCACGCTGATCCTTGCCATTCCCGCATTTGTGCTGTCTTTGCTGGGCGGCATTCTATTGGGCGCGCTGGCCGCTCGTTTCAGGGGCTCGTGGCCGGATTCCGTGATCACGGCCGCTTCATTGGTGTTCTATGCGACGCCGATTTTCTGGGTCGGTTTGCTGCTGGTGCTGGCGTTTTCCGTGCATTGGACATGGCTGCCGGCCTTCGGGTTTGAAACCATGGGTTCAACGCTATCGGGCTGGGAGCGCGTCATGGATATCGCACGCCACGCGTTTCTGCCCGTTGTGACGCTGGCGGGGTTCAACCTTGCCGTCTATACACGCATGACCCGGGCTTCCATGAACGATGTGCAAACACTCGATTTCGTAAAGACTGCCTGGGCCAAGGGGCTGTCCACCGGTCGAGTGGTCTGGGTGCATCAGCTGCGCAATGCTGTGCTGCCCGTCATCACGCTGGCGGGGATGCAAGCGGGGCAATTGGTCGGCGGGTCGGTGCTGGTGGAAACCATCTTCGCCTGGCCGGGGATCGGCCGTCTCGCGTTTGACTCTTTGCTACAGCGGGATTACCCCGTACTGTTGGGCGTGTTCTTCTGTACATCAGTCGTCGTCGTCCTGTTCAACCTGTTGACCGACCTGATCTACCGCATGGTGGATCCTCGCATGCAGAGTCAGTCATGAAATCATTCTTCAATCGTTTCTCCAAGAACGGCGGAGCCCTGGCGGGCCTGATCATTCTCGCGCTCATCGTGGCAGCGGCGGTGGCGGCGCCATGGGTGTATCCCGTCGACCCCTGGGATTCCGGCGCTGCGCCGTTCCTGCCGCCCTTCGAGGAAGCCGGCGCCTGGCTGGGCACCGATTCGATGGGCCGCAATATCTGGATCGGCATCGTGCACGGTGCGCGCGCGTCCCTGCTGGTTGGCATGGTGGCCACCGTCGTGGCCGTTCTGATCGGCCTGGTGGTGGGGATACCAGCGGGTTATCTGGGCGGGCGCTATGACGAACTTCTTATGCGTCTGACTGAAGTCTTCCAGACGATTCCGAGCTTTCTATTCGCCATTGTGCTGGTCGCCATCTTCGAGCCGTCGTTCGAATCTGTGATTGCTGCGGTGGCCCTGGTGAGCTGGCCGCCCATCGCCCGGCTTGTCAGAGCGGAGTTCATGCGCGTGAAATCGAGCGAGTTCGTGGAAGCGGCCCTTGTGCAAGGGTATTCGCGCCGGCACATCGTGTTCCACGAAATCCTGCCGAATTGCTTGTCGCCGCTGATCGTGATGGCTTCGCTCATGGTCGCCAACGCCATCCTGCTTGAAAGCGCCATCAGTTTTCTGGGACTGGGTGACCCCAATCTCATGACTTGGGGTTATATGGTCGGGGCTTCCCGCAGCTTCCTGCGCCTGGCGTGGTGGATGTGCCTGTTCCCTGGTATCGCGATCTTCATGACGGTGCTGGCGGTCAACCTGATGGGCGAGGGTTTGAATGATGCCCTCAACCCACGTTTGCATCGTAAGGGGTGAGGGCCATGAAACCATTGCTCAGTATCTCCAACGTCTCCATTTCCCTGCCGCGCGGCGGTGACCGGACGTTTGCCGTAGAAGACGTCAGCCTGGATCTGCATGCCGAAGAGATCGTGTGTGTGGTGGGAGAATCGGGGTCCGGGAAGTCCACGCTCGCGCATGCCGTGCTGGGCCTGCTTCCCAAAGGGCTGAACGTGACAGGGGGGACTATCACGCTCGGCGATCGGGACCTGCGCACAATGCCTTTTGCGCAGTTGCGTACGGTGCGTGGCCGGCGCGTTGCGATGGTATTCCAGGAGCCGCTCAGCGCCTTGAACCCCCTCATGCGCTGCGGCAAGCAGATTGGCGAAATGTTGCGCCAGCATGGTGTACGCGATACGGGGGAAGTGGCGGAACGAGTGGCGGAGCTGCTGACGTCCGTGGGCCTGCCGGATCATCGCCGTATCGCGGATTCCTATCCCTATCAGCTCTCGGGCGGGCAAAGACAGCGTGTCATGATCGCCATGGCCTTGGCGCTGGAACCCGAGGTTCTCATCGCGGATGAGCCGACCACGGCGCTGGACGTCACAACGCAAGCGCAGATCCTTCAGCTCATTCGCGAGATCCAGCAGCGCAAGGGGCTGGCCGTCCTCTTCATCACCCACGATTTTGGCGTGGTATCCGAAATCGCCGACCGTATCGTCGTGATGAAGCAAGGCCGAGTCGTTGAAGCCGGCACGGCAGAGCAGATATTGGGCGCTCCGCAGAACGACTATACGCGCGGCCTGTTGGATGCTGTGCCGTCCTTCACTCCGCCGGAAGCGGATCAACAGGTGGCCCATGCCGAGCCCCTGCTCACGGTGAGCGGCCTGCGCAAGACCTATGTTCGCAAGGGCGGTGTATTCCGGGCCGCTCAGACCTTTCCGGCCGTGAACGATGTCAGCTTTGAGATTCGTAAAGGCGAGACGGTCGGCCTGGTGGGCGAATCCGGCTCAGGAAAGTCGACCATCGGGCGCATCCTGGCGGGATTGATCTCGGCCGATTCGGGATCCGTGAAGTTGCGCAATACCGATTTACGGGCGTCGGGCGCGTTTTCGGATACCGCTATCCGGCGTGCGGTGCAGATGATTTTTCAGGACCCCTATGGTTCGTTGAACCCCCGCCATTCCGTGGCACGCATCTTGACGGGCGGCATGCGGCTGGCGGGGATGTCGTCCGCCGAAGCACTGGACCGCGCGCGCGAGCTGATGCATATGGTGAACTTGGACCCGTCCGCGCTCGACCGGTATCCCCACGAATTTTCCGGCGGGCAGCGCCAGCGCCTGGGATTCGCCCGCGCAATCGCTGTGACGCCCGAACTGATCGTCGCGGATGAGCCAGTTTCCGCTCTGGATGTGTCGGTGCAGGACCAGGTGCTGACCATGCTCAAGAACCTGAAGCGGGAATTGCAGCTTTCCATGCTGTTCATCACGCATGACCTGCGTGTGGCTGCCCAGCTATGCGACCGGATCGTGGTGCTCAAGCAAGGCGTGGCCGTCGAGCAAGGTCCGACGCAGGAGGTCCTGCAATCGCCTCGGCATGAATACACCCGTGAATTGATCAATGCCGTTCCCGGCCGTAGCTGGAAGTAGGCCGTTACGTCCCCTCCACTGGATTCAATACTCTTCGAACCATGAAAGCATTTATTTCTCCCTCGCATGATGTCGTTTGGCCGGGTAATGCAATGATCCGCGGGCAGCTTGTGCAGCACCATGATCGCGCGGAAAGAAGTGTGGAGATTCTCGCCGCGCTCAGGGACGACTTGCACTTGGAGTGTCATTTCGTGGAACGGGCCGCCCAGCGGCCGCCCGAGCTGGCGGAAGTCCATGCGCCCGATTACCTGCAGTATCTGGAAACTGCCTGGGAAGAATGGTCGAAGGCGCCCGGCGCGTCGTTTGAGGTGCGGCCCTATATCACGGCGAATCGCTATTTCCCGGTATTGCGCACCCATATCCCGGTCGTGCAGGCTGGCCATTACCTGGGTGACGGCGGCTCGCCGCTGGTGAAGGATGCTTGGCACAACATGAATGCCAGCGTGGATACCGCCATTGAGGCCGCCGAAGCTTTGATCAGCGGTGCAGACAGCGTTTACGCCTTGCTGCGCCCCGCGGGCCACCACGCCATGCGCGACATGGCCCTGGGTGGATGCCATATCGCCAATACCGCAATCGCCGCGCAACGCCTGGCCAAACGCATGGGGCGCGTCGCGGTGCTGGATATCGACGTCCACCACGGGAATGGGACTCAACAAATATTCTACGACCGCGATGACGTGCTGACGGTTTCCCTGCATGGCAAGCCGGAAACTTTGTTCCCGTTTATTTGCGGCTACGCCGATGAGCTTGGGACGGGGGCCGGAGAGGGCTATAACCTCAATCTGCCATTGGAAGGCGGGACCGAGATCAACGGCTACCTGAAGAGTATGGAGACCGCGATTCGGCGCATCGTTGATTTCGGACCTGATGTGCTGGTGATCGCCACGGGGTACGACACCTTTCGTCATGATCCCTTCGGGAACCTGTGCCTGGATACGCCGGACTACCGCATTCTGGGCGATCGCATTGCCCAGCTGGACGTACCAGTGCTCTTCGTTCAGGAAGGTGGATACAAAATAGATACGCTTCGGGACAACGTGAATGCGCTGCTAGAAGGCTTTCTGGCGCGGCGGGGTTGAGCATGAGCGACCATTCCATTACGAGCCAGCCGCAGGGGCGGGTGGTGCTAATAAGCGGAGCCAGTCGCGGTATTGGGCGCGCCATTGCGCGCGCCATGCTGGATTCGGGTTGGCGAGTGAGTATCGGTACTCGTCAGCCGGTTCCCGAATTTTCGAATCTTACGTCGACCCACTTCCACTGGGCCCGGTTCGATGCACAAGATCCGGAAACCGAGCGCGAATGGGTGGCGGACGCACATCGGCACTTCGGCCGTATCGACGCTATCGTGCATAACGCAGGAATTCTCAGTGAACGGTCCGTGATTGAGGCGACGCCACACGAGTTCGACGAGATCTTCGAGGTCAACGTGAAGTCGCCCATGCGCCTGACACAACAGGTTTGGCCATACCTGCAGCAGGCGCCCGAAGGCAAGGTACTGGTGATCGCTTCACTGGCGGGCAAACGTGTACGCGCGGCGGAGGGAGGCCTCTATTCCATGAGCAAAGCCGCCGCATTAATGCTGGCGCACGGCATTCGCCACGCGGGAGACGCGACGCGCATTCGTTGTACTGCCCTCTGCCCGGGCTTTGTGGCGACCGACATGGCTGCGGGCGTTGAGGACGTTATCAAAGCACAACTGACGCGGCCTGAAGAAGTCGCGCGGATCGCCAAGCTTGTTCTGGAGCTTCCCGCGACGGCGAGCGTGGCGGAAATACCGGTGAGCTGGCGAGTGGAGAGCGGGTTCTGAAAGGGATTGATGTCGCTATCGCCCGGCTTTTCGCGCTCCGTCGTACTTGGTCATCATTTCATGAAACGCGTTGACGCCTCGGTGACATCATGCGGAGCGCCATACGATGGCAGGAAATTATCATTTCAGCCAAGCGCCCGTTATTAATGACCTACCTGCTGCAGCATGAATCCCTGAACGGTGAATTACTGAACTGCCAACACAGCGATATGGCCGACTCCCGCCGTGTGGCGGGGACGAATCATGATTTCAACATCATGATTAAGTGCTGTCAGAAACTCCATCAGGCGCTCAACAGAAAACTGATCGAGGCGGTAATTCTTCAACGCCGAAACTTTGGGCTGAGGAATGCCGAGCAGTTCTGCAATTTCGCGCTGTTTCAGTTCGCGTGCCTTCAGTAGCTCATTCACTGCCAGAGCAAGACGTGTTTTTGTTTGACGCTCAGCAGCATCCTGAAAGCTTAAATCCTCATACACATTGCCTGTACCCAACGTGATGTCGTGATCTTTATTGTCCATCATGGCTCACTTCTGCTTTCGTAAACCTGTTGAGCGCGCTTCAGGCGCTCTTTAATAAGTTTGATAACTTACTGCGGCGTCTTGATTCCCGTTTTTGATTTTTTCTGGAAGGCATGTAAGACATAAACCGCCCCAGCGAAGGGCACTGTATATACCGCCCGATAGGTATCGCCAACATGGTCTTCAACGATCTCAAAGACTCCCGATCCTTCTTCCTTCCAGGGCTTGGCATTCGGGTGTTTGGTTCCGAGCTGGGCCAAGCACCGCGCATAGCTCATATCAGTCTGCACGCCTTGTGGGAAGGCTTGTTAGTCTTTTTCTGCGGACCCCACCCAATGTAAGGGCTTCTCGCGGGCCAGGCTGTGCGCGTACCAGTTCATTCCAAGAACAAGCCTGTCGCGCTGCGCGAGACTCGCCACGCCGTCCGTCCCGCCATGACCAGCCGCGACAAGTTCATGCGATACCGTGAACCGCGCAGCATCCCATCACACTACGGCGACTGTTGCAGTAAGCCGTTTTTCGTCACGACCCTGAACGTAGCCAACCCGCTACCCTTTGCCGTGGCCTACCCGAACGCGCATGTGGTGGGCACTGACCTCTCGAGTGTTTAGGTGGAACAAGGGCAGCAGGTGGTCCAGGCGCTCGGCCTGCAGAACCTGTATCTGCACGCTATGAGCTTGACGGACATCACCCCCGATTTCGGCCAGTTCGGCTACATCATTGCGCACGGTGTGTTCAGCTGGGTCCCGCCTGAAGTGCGCGAAGCCATGATGCGCATCATGCGCGACAACCTTTCGCCTACGCGCTGGAACCCTCGCCTTATGGAAGCCTGGCCGCAACGAGCAACGGAGACGCTCAGGCCCTGGTCCCCGGTTTCTCCCACATTCTGGAACAGCGTAAAGACCCGGCCTTTGGCGTAGGAACCTACAATCTGTGGCATGACAGCATCAATCTGCGCCTGCAGGAAGCCGAAGCGTGGCTTTTGCCGTACATCAACTGCAGCAACACCCGCAAGCAACTGGCCACGCTGCTGCGCGATGCGCTCAGTGCGGGCAAGGTGCCGAACACGGATGGAAAGTCTTTGAAGGGCCAGCGCAATCTGGATGCTGTGGCTGGCAATCGTTGGCAAACTGCTCGATCTTCTGAAGCGGCAGGGCGTGCTGGTATAGTGTTTCGCGGGCGTCTGGGCGCCCGGCTTTTCATGTCGTATATCTCGCCGAGAGACCGTAACAACATTGCCGAGTGCAGCCAGAAAATTGTCCGGTTCCGTGAACTGGCGCTCGCGTAGAAAGCCCTGGTATTGGCCCTCGCAAAGAAGCCGAGGAGGGGCGATAGTGTTCATTGCTCATGTCGCCGTGCATTCTTGGTCTGCGCCGGCCATGGGATTCGTTTCTCTCAATGCATCCTCATGGAAAGTACCCCCCTGGCGGGCGTGGCCGGACTCGCTTCGGGCTACCCGTATCCGTTTCTCTTGAGGCGGGCTGAATACATCGAGGTCGGCCGTTCGGGTAAAGCTGTGCCCGGGTCTGTGCAGCGCCACCACTTGGGCCTGGCGCTCGCGGCCGGTGTGGCTCCGCGCGAACTACGGGCTTGTACACGGGGGTTGGGCAATTGCTCGGTCCACGCCACGATAGTGTCGGCGCAAGTATTCGCTCGCCGCCTCAAGTTGGGTTTCCGTGCTCATGTGGGTGTTTGCCATGTTCTCGACGGGGCGAAAGGTGCTGCCCACGACGTGGGGTTTCGTCGATGTCGCGCGTGACAAAAACCCGTCTGCATGTTCGCTTTAGCCCCACGCGAGTCGCGCTTGAAGATTTGTTCTCCCGGCACCATGGAATTTCGCAGCTTGCGATCGATTCCTGTCCATCGTAAGCGACGGCCCGCGTTCGACCTGACCTACGTCGACAATGAAGCCGATTTATTGCAGACTGACCCCCGCAGCTTGAGCGGTCGCTTTAACGAACTCAGTCTCTTCAACGACGCGTTTGCGTAGCGCTGGGGCGCCGCCCGTACCAGGCAAGTAGCCCAGTTCAAGCAGGCGCTCCTGCGTAGCCGGCGCACTGAGCGCCTTTTCCACTGCAGCGGTTAAGCGCTGCACGATGGGTTGCGGGGTCCCGGCGGGGGCGAACACGGCATTCCATACTGGGAAAGTACAGTCGGGCACTCCCGCCTCTTCGCACGTGGGCACATTTGGCAGAGGCGAGAGGCGCTCGGGTCCGAGCACAGCCAGCGCGCGCAGCTTGCCTGAATCGATGAGCGCAGCCTGCTCGGCGGTCGTCAAACTCATGTCGATCTGCCCCGCCATCAAGTCCGCCATTGCGGGCGCTCCGCCGCGATAAGGGACGTGCAGAAACTTCGCGCCGGATCGTGCTTGCAGCATCTCCATGGCCAAGTGCACGGCCGCGCCCTGGCCGGTTGAGCCGTAGGAGGCTTTGCCCGGGTTGGCCTTGCCATACTCGACGAGCTCCTTGAGCGAGTTCACCGGCAAGCGTTCAGGGTTGATTACCAGGACATAAGAGGTCGTGCCGATCAGCGAGATGGGTTCAAAGTCCCTGACTGGGTCGTATTGCAGGTTCTTGATCACCACCGGCGCGCCGGTATGGGTGGATCCGGATCCCAGCAGTAAGGTGTAGCCGTCGGGCGCTGCACGCGCGACGGCGGCAGCACCGATCGTGCTGCCCCCGCCCGTGCGGTTCTCTACCACCACGCTTTGGCCGAGGTCCTCCTGCATGCTGGCAGCGATCATGCGCCCCAGCGTATCGGCCGTGCCGCCCGCCGAGAACGGTACGACCATTTTCATGCTGCGGTTGGGAAAGTCCTGGGCCGCGGCTGGGCCCACTGCTATGGCGCCCACGAGCGTGAGCGACAAGGCGGCAAACAGTTTACGCAAGGGATGGAGCAGTGGGCGATTCATGCGGTATTTCCTTTAGGCGAAGTCGGTTGCAATGGAAGCACAATGTGCGAAGCTCGTAGACCGTCGACGAAGACGGTTTGCTGGGCAATCCTGGTGTGCGAATGGGCACCCAGGGGTTCACCGGTATTGGGGTTGACGTCATACTCAGGGAAACTTGCGCTCGAGATGTCCAACCTGATCCGGTGCCCCGCCTTGAAGATGTTGCTGGTGGGATTAAGCTCGATGGAAATGGCATACTCCCGTCCCGGTTCAATCAGCTCGCCCGTGGCGCGGTTGTCGCGATAGCGCATGCGCAGAATCCCTTCCGATAGAAGTAAGGCCACGCCTTGGGGATGGGCCTCGCTAACCGGGTAGACGTCGATCAGCTTGGCCGTGAAATCCGTATCGGGCGCAGACGAAGACACATGCAGCTGTACTGATAGGGGCCCGGTTACCTCACATGCCTCGTTTAACGGCGCCGTCTGGAAGGTCAACACGTCGTCGCGCACATTGAGGGGCTCATCGCTACCGCGACAGGCCGTCATCGTGGGCCGGCAGCGCTGGTCGCGTGGCCCGGGAATCACAAAGGCGGGAAAGGTTTCGCTTTGAAGGCTGCTCGCCCCGACGCCCGGGCAGGGGTCTTCGGGATTGAAGAGATAAGTGAGCGGGGTCGCGTGTATCGGCGGGCGCTGCGTATCCAGGCGGCCATCCGCATGCAGATAAAAGGGCGTGGCTTGCGTGCCGGGTAGCGGCCACTGCGTGGCGCTACGCCATTGGCCACCGTGAAATATGCGGCCCTCAGGCGTCTGATGACCGTCGCCCAGGCCCATAACGAAATAGCGCAGCGGCGCTTCATCGCCGGCACCGTTGTCCTTGCCTCGCACGAACCGATCCAGCCAGGCGAGCCACACCTTGTTGATCGGCCCGTGCTGCGCGGCGGCCGGGCCGAACTCAGCTTCCCCAGCATGGGTGGCTTCGAGCATGGCCGGGCTGTGAACCCAGGGCCCCACGATCAACCGGACCGGTTGCGCGCTACGCTCTCCCAGTTCGCGCAGCTTGTCAAAGTTGGCATTGGCGTGGTGGGCAAACCAGCCCGACGTCATCAAGACGGCCACATCGGTGGGGTAGTCATCCCAGCGGCCCTCAAGCCGTACCGTGGGGTTGTGCCAGTACGGCGTGTCGTCGGCCGTTTCCAGCATGGAAAAATAGACATCCTCATAGGCGGGAGCCATCGCCAACGGTGACTGGCCCCGCTTCAAAGGCAATTCGTCTGCCCAGTGCGCTGAACGCTCGCGCATCGCGGTGAGCGCGTCTCTTACCTCGGGATTCTTGCGCGCTTCCGGGCTTTGCAGACCGTGCTCAATCGCCCAGGGCAACGCAACGCCTACGTTGAATGCGCCATGGTAGCGAAACATCCGCCGGCGATAGTCGGTGCCCGAATCGCGCTGGACCTGGGCTCGAAGGCCGGCCGGGTGATGCAGGGCCAGGGCGTGCTGATTGGCTGCACTGAACGAGCCCCCCACTGTACCGAGCTGCCCATTGCACCAAGGTTGAGCAATGAGCCAGTTCCAGGTGTCGGTCCCGTCCACGCCTTCGTCGGGATGGTTGGTCATCATGTGAAAGTTGCCCTGCGAGGCACCGCGCCCCCGCACGTCCTGAATCACGAAGATGTATCCGGCCTGGGCCGCGGCAATACCAAAGGCGCGAAAGCGCTCGATCGTCCTGTCGTAGGGGGTGCGCTCAAGAATGACGGGCAACGCCGTATCTGGCAGGGCCGGCGATGGCGCGGGAAAGAAAGCATCTGCCACCAGTACGGCGCCATCGCCCATTGCCACTGGAATGCCGCGCGCAATATATACCCCTTCGCTTAGCAACTCCACCGATTCAGAATTTTCTCGCAGGTGAATGAAGGGGCTGGGCGGCGACGAGTCTGTCATGTCTTATAGGCGCGTGGAGCGATCGTTTGAAGATGAAACGATGGTAGGGAGCGCGACATTTACTGTAAAGTGATATTTAATTCACATTACATAACTGAACGGTATTTTTCGTTCCTTAAGTTTTAAGGGAAGTTTCATGGATGGTGAGACCCGCCTGGCAGCACACCGGCTGAAACTTCGGCATTTCCACTTCGTGGCGGCCCTGGCCGCCACGGGCAGTATGGCTCGCACCGCCGACCGCCTTTCGGTCAGTTATCCGGCAGTGGTCAAGACTCGCCTTGAAATCGAGGAAGTGCTGGGCGCCAAGCTCACGCAAGGCCGGGGTGATGGAGCGACCTTGACTGATATCGGCGCATGTCTGGTGTCGGCAAGCCACCGTATTCTGAACGAGCTCGATTGCGCTGCCCAAGAGATAGCGGCCTTGCAGGGTGGCTTGAACGGCCACGTCATTGTGGGCGTACGCTCGCTGGACGCCTTGCGCTGGCTCGCGCCTCGCATCACGCAGTTCCGCGCCGGTTTCCCCGGCGTCTCGATTTCGTTTGTCGATGGCCTGCACGAGAGCGTGGCGCGCGGCGAAGTTGATCTGGGAATCGCCAGAGCCGGCCCGGCCCGTTGGCCGAATGAGCTCGTGCTCCAGCCATTGTTCGCCATCCGCTCGGTGATTGTTGCAAGTGGCGCATACAGGCAGGCGAGCCTGGATTGGCCCGCGCTGCTGCAAGCGGCCTGGGTGCTGCCCCCTGTGGGCACGCCGCTGCGCGACAA
>JAEWFK010000095.1 GCA_023388835.1 Pseudomonadota bacterium
CGCCTCCGCGCCCTTAAGGACCAGAGCACGACCAAACCAGAGCGAACTCCCGGCCCATTACTTGCCCGCGATCCATACAGCGCGCCGAAACCCAGGAAGGGAACTTACCCCCCGGAACCCCGTCAAACTACCATTAGCACTCGCAGTCCCAGAGTGCTAATATCAGAAGATCAATGGAATTCTTTGCGAGGAACCGCCATCCGATGACTCCAGGTACACAAGCTCTCACCCTGACTCCCCAGAACAATCTGGCAGTCGCCATCTCCAATCCCGGCGCGCTGGGGACGATCGAGGCCTACATCAGCGCCGTCAATCGCATCCCCATGCTAACCCCGGAAGAGGAAAGCTCTCTGGGGCAGCGCTTGCGTGACGAATCGGACCTCGACGCGGCCCGTCAGCTGATCATGTCCCACCTGCGGTTGGTGGTTTCCATCTCCCGCCAATATCTGGGCTACGGGTTGCCGCATGCCGACCTCATCCAGGAAGGCAACGTGGGTCTCATGAAGGCCGTGAAGCGGTTCGATGCGGGGCGCGGCGTGCGTCTGGTGTCGTTCGCCGTGCATTGGATCAAGGCCGAAATCCACGAATACATCATACGCAACTGGCGCTTGGTCAAAGTGGCCACCACCAAGGCGCAACGCAAGCTGTTCTTCAATCTGCGCCGTATGCGCCCGGACGGACAGACACTCGACACCGAACAGGTCGACCAGATCGCGCGCGAGCTTAACGTCCGGCCGGAAGACGTCAGCGAAATGGAGGTCCGGATGTCGGGCCGCGAACTGGCGCTTGAAGCCCCGTCCGACGACGAAGAAGCGTTTGCGCCGATTGCCTATCTCTCCGATGAAGGCCAGCAGGAACCTTCTCGCGTGCTCGAACGCCGTGCGCGCGACGAGTTGCATGGCCACGGCCTGGCCAGTGCGCTCGAGACGCTTGATCCCCGTTCCCGCCGTATCGTGCAGGCGCGTTGGCTTCAAGACGAAGGAGGCATGACCCTCATGGAACTGGCCGCTGAATTCGGCGTTTCGGCCGAACGGGTGCGCCAGATTGAAGCGGCGGCTTTCAAAAAGCTCCGCACCGCCTTGCAGGCATAAATTCTCTTCAGGCCGTTCACCACGGCCTTTTTTTTCTGTATAAGTAAGTCTTTATACGGCCCCGCAGTGGGGCCGAAACATGTCGTTGCCATTGTCCGGTCCAACACTTGAATTCCTACCGCCTCCAGTGGCCTAATCATTACTGGGCATTGGCAGTGACTTCAAGAGGTCCCCCATTCGCCCGTCGTCCGCTTCACGCTTCTCCTCTTCCCCTCCCTTTTGAAGCGGACGTTTTACGGGGCACCTTACGGTGTCCTTTTTTTTGACATGTACTCGCAAATCCTCGTCTTCATCGTCGCCGCTTTCCTTCTTCTCAGCATCAGCCGTATCGGCTTGATAGGTTGGCAGCGGCGACGGGTCTCCGACGCGCGCGGGCTGGGGCCCATCCTTCTGGGAGGACTGAGGATCGATGCGCATCTCATCGCTTTGGCTGTCGCACCCTCCATCCTCATTGCGCCGTGGCTGGCCACGTCGCCGACCGCCATGGCGGTCAACGGTGTGTGGTTCCAGGCCTCGTGGGCGTTGATCTGCCTGCTGGAACTGTCGTCCCCGCTCTTCATCATTGAGTACGATGCGCGCCCTAATCGGCTGTACGTCGATTATCTGAAGCATCCCCAGGAAGTCTTCGGAATGATCTGGAAGGGATACAAGGCGGCGACAATCAGCGTGGTCGTCGCGCTTGTCGCGTTTCTGTTTCTGGGTCACGAATTGTTCACGGAGCACCCTCAGGGGTTTTATCCGAAGGGCATCCTTCTTCAGGGCGGGATCATGCTGGCCAGCGCCGCACTGGCCTTTCTGGCCATCCGAGGCACGCTGCGTCACCGTCCGATCAACCCCTCCACCGTGGCATTCTGCGGCGACCCGCTGATGAATACCCTTGCGCTCAATTCGCTGTACAACGTGATCTATGCCGTCTACAGCATGAAGAACGAGCGTTCGCCGGCGGATGCCTACGGGAAGCTTCCAGCAAGCGAAGTCATTTCCTGCGTACGCGCAGAAGCCGGGCTGAGTCCTGAGCCTTCGCATCCGAAAATTCCGACTCTGCATCGGCATGCTTCGACGGCGCCTCAGCGCATCAAGCCGCGCAATATTGTGCTGATCGTGGAGGAAAGCCTGGGAGCCAAATACACCGGCCACCTGGGAGGCATGGATCTCACCCCCCATCTCGATGCCTTGAGCCGCCAGGCCTGGACCTTTACCCGAGCTTATGCCACAGGCACGCGTTCGGTTCGCGGGCTTGAAGCGCTGGTGGCCGGGTTCCCGCCTTCTTTGTCGGACGCGGTTCTGCGTCTTCCGGACGCTCAATCACGTTTCTTTACCTTGGCGCACCTGTTGCGTACGCAAGGTTATCGGTCGCAGTTCGTCTATGGCGGTGAAGCTCACTTCGACAATATGAAGAGCTTTTTCCTCGGTAACGGCTTCGACGAGCTACATGATCGCAAAACCTTCCGGCAACCTGCATTTGTCGGGACATGGGGAGTCAGCGATGAAGACATGTTACAACGCGTCCACGAAATCCTGAGCAGGGACTCAGAGCATCCCACGTTCACGCTGGCGTTTTCGGTATCGAACCACTCTCCCTGGGAATACCCCTCTGGTCGTATCGAGACTACCGGGGTTGCGGCCAGTGTTGAGAATACCGTCCGATATGCCGATTGGGCCTTGGGGCAATTTTTTGAGCGCGCTCGTCAGAGCGAGTATTGGGACGATACGCTGTTCCTGGTGGCGGCTGATCACGAAGCACGAGTCGGTGGACAGCAATCCGTGCCAGTCAAGTATTTCCATATTCCCGCCCTGATACTGGGCGGCGGCGTACAGCCGCATATGGACGACCGTATCGTGAGCCAGATTGATCTTCCGGTGACGCTGCTTTCCTTGTTGGGGATGGACTTCGAGCACCCCATGATCGGGCATGACCTCAACAATCCGAATGCCGGCGGCCGGGCGATGATGCAATATGGCGAGAACTTCGGCTACCTGAAGGGGAGCGACCTCATGGTGCTCGAGCCCCAGCGTCCCCCCATGCAGTGGCAATACCTCTCTCCTGGCAGCTATCAGGCCATGCCTATGGACGAAGCGTTTCACAAAGAAGCGCTGGCGCACGCGCTGTGGCCGGACATCGCTTACCGTTCGCGCGCCTACACACTGCCGCAGCTGTTGATTGCCAGCTGACGATGCCAGGCGGTGGTTGCCAATTGATCGTTGCCAAGGCCCGCCTTGCGGTGGTCGAATGGCTGCGTCGAGGTCTTATCCCATGTGGGAAGCGGAGTTGTACATGACAGAACCGGGATACCGCAGCACATTCAAAAGCTCGGGCGGGTTCACGCGCATACTCCGGGCGGCCCGCTACTCCTGTCAGGGCCTGAAAGCGGCGTTCAAGTATGAAGCCGCCTTTCGGCAGGAACTGTTGCTGGCCGCTGTTCTGGCGCCGCTGGCGTTCTGGCTGGGTGATACCGCTTTACAGATAGCGGGCCTGCTTGCGCTGCTGGTCTTTGTGTTGGTTGTCGAGCTGCTCAATAGTGCCATTGAAGCGTTGGCGGACGCTATCACCACGGACCCGCACCCTTTGCTGGGCCGGGCTAAAGACCTTGGCAGCGCGGCAGTATTGCTTTCCATGATGGGCACCGCGCTGGTCTGGGGGGCGGCCGCTGTGGCGCGACTGCTGTGATGCGGTGGCTGCGGCTGCTGCGGCTGCTGCGACTGCTGCGACTGCTGCGACTACTGCGACTGCTGCGGCTGCTGTGATGCGCCGGATCAGATCATCATCAACCAGTGATCGACAAGCAAGGCCCCGAAGAGCAGCGCCAGATACACGATGGAATACCGGAAAAGCCCACGCGAACGCTCGTCGGTATAGTGCCTATACAGTTGCCAGGAACGCCACACGAACATGCCGCTCAGCGCCACGGCGGCGGCCAGGTAGAGCAGGCCGCTCATGCGCAATATGAAGGGCAGTATGGTGGCGGCGAACAGAGCCACGCTATAGAGCAGGATGTGCAGGCGCGTGAAGCGTTGGCCATGGGTGACGGGAAGCATGGGCAGGCCAGCGCGCTGATAGTCGTTGTTGCGGTACAGAGCGAGGGCCCAGAAGTGGGGAGGGGTCCAGATGAAGATGATCAGCACGAGCAGCCAGGCTTCGGCAGGCACAGCATTGGCGACGGCGGCCCAGCCCAGCGCTGGCGGCATGGCGCCCGATAGCCCGCCGATCACGATGTTCTGCGGAGTGAGCGGCTTCAGGATCATGGTGTAGATGATGGCATAGCCCACGAAGGTGGCGAAGGTCAGCCACATGGTCAGGGGGTTCACCAGATGGTAGAGCACCAGCATGCCGCCGGCTCCCAGCAGGCCGGACATTGCGATCACCTGCAGCGGCGTAATGGTCCCCCGGGCCGTGGCTCGCCTGGCGGTGCGCAGCATGCGGGCGTCGACTTCGCGCTCGATCAGGCAATTGACGGCAAAGGCGGCCGCGGCCAGCAGCCAGATTCCCGCGGTTGCAGCGACGACCGTTCCGGCGTCAGGCAAGCCGGGAGTGGCCAGGAACATGCCGATCACGGCACAGAACACGGCCAGTTGCGTCACACGCGGCTTGGTCAGGACGAGGTACTGCCGAAGCAGGCCCTGCGTTTGCAGGCTGAGTGTCGTCATGGGGAACTCCTTGCTTGGAAACATCGTACAGGCGTGCGCACAGCGTGGTGCACGCCAGGACCAGACCGGCAGCGCCGCCGTTGTGCAATACGGCGACCGCCAGCGGCCATTCAAAGAAAATCGTGGTCAGACCGGTGAGCAGCTGGGCGGCCAACAAGCCCATGATCAATTTCGCTGGTCCGTGTAGCGCCGGCGAATGGCGTGCCGACCATGCCAGTCCACCTAGCCAGGCGAAAACGATCAGCGCGAAATTCCGGTGCACCCAGTGGATGCCGGTGAGCGCGTCCTGCGAAATCGCCTCGCCCGTCGGAAGCTCACCCAGGCCCCGCAGCAGCGAGAATCCGCCTGAAAGATCCATGGGCGGGAGCCAACTGCCGTGGCAGGTGGGGAAGTCCATGCAGGCCAGCGCTGCGTAATTGGTGCTCACCCACCCACCCAAGGCCACCTGGACAAACAACAGCAGCAGCCCGCCCACCGCCCAGGGCCGCCAGCGGATCTCGTCTGCCGCTACGGGAGCGTGTCGCTTCTCGCGTGCGGCCAGCCAGGTCATCATGGCCAGCAGCGTCATCCCGCCCAACAAATGGGTCGTGACGATCAGGGGCATGAGCTTCATGGTGACCGTCCAGGCGCCGAACGCACCCTGCAGACAAACGGCGGCCAGGGTGGCGATCGCCAGCGCGGGCGAGTGGCCCAACACCTTGCGATGGCGCCACGCCATCCAGGAAATGGTGATGATCAGCATGCCCAGCAGGGCCCCGACATAGCGGTGAACCATTTCGATCCATGCCTTGCCGAAACTGACCGGCCCATGCGGCATGGCCTCGAACGCCTGCTGGATATGCGTCGCCGCCCCCACGGGACTGAGCTGTCCATAGCAGCCCGGCCAGTCCGGGCACCCCAGACCTGAATCGGTCAAGCGCACGAAAGCCCCGAACATGATCAGATCCAGAGTCAGAAACCAGGTCAGGAAGACGACCTTCCGGTAGCGGCGTTCTATGGTGAGCATGAATGTCGTCCCTGCGTCACCCGATGCGGGAATTCTTTAGCAGCTTCACGATGTCGTCGCGAACCTCGATCGGGTCGGCATCCGGCGGAAACTCCATCATAAGGTTGCCCAGCGGGTCGATGACCCACATATGGCCCCGCAGCGCGTCTGCCGCCTGGGCACCGTTGTGCTCAGCCGCCAGGAAGCCGGCGAGTGTCCGCGGGTCGGTGCGCAGCATGTGGGTGCCCACATAAGCGTCCAGCACCGGCTGCGGAACGTCGCCATCGTCCGTAATGAACCACACGCGGGCAAGGCGATCAACGTTCTTGCCCTGGCTCGCGTGCGAATTGCGCAGAATATAGAGCTTGCGCACACAGGATTCAGGGCAGGCAGCCGAGTCGGCGCTCACCAGCAGCCACTGGCCGCTCAGCGACTGCAAGTCGAAAGGCTTGCCGTCCAGTGTCGTGAGCGGCATGTCGTGCGCGCTGGGCAGCGGGCGTTGCGGGTCGAGGATGCGGCCGTAGTTGTTATGTCCCTCGGGCCGCAGTCCCAGTTGCGGCATGAAGTAGGCCAGTACAGCCGCCACGACTGGCGCGAGCGCCATCAGCAGGATTGCATACAGCGGCCACATGCTGCGCTGGCGTCGATTCTTGCCCTGGCTTGCGCCCTTGTTGGCGCCCAGGCTCGCGCCCCGACTCCCGCTCGGATTCGCGCTCGGATTCGCGCCGCCGGGGCCGCCGGAGGAGCCGGGTTCCCCGACAGGGTGGGAAGGACGCTGGACTTCATTGATGATCATGGTGCTTCCTTACTGCTTGCTGCGTGATGCGCGGTTGCGAAAGAGCCCGCGTGTAACGAATAGGCCGGCGATGGCCGCGATGGCGCAGAAGCTGAACCACTGCAGGGCGTAGCCCCGGTTCTGATCGGAATCAAGAGAGGGGCCCGGCCACTCGCGCTGCAAGGCGTGTGGCACAGGGGCGCTTCTTGTGCCGCTGACCGGCTCGCCGTCTGTGACGGCCTTCGCGATGATGGTTTCCTGCGTTTGGGCAAGCACGGTGGGCAAGAGCCGCAGGCCGCTGGATCGTGCGTAGTCACCCAGTTCCACGTTCTGCAGAACAGGCGGTTGTCCGTCCAATGGCGGCAGCGTGGCGGGCAGTTGCGCGGAATTGCCCCCGGCCCATTCCCACAGTTCGAAAATCCGCGGAACATGAGCATGGAGTTCGCCATGGATTTCGACGACGCCGGGCTCGGCGGGGGTGGGCGGCACGCTCGCGCCGGACTGCATGTCTCGCGGGAGCCAGCCGCGCAAGACCAATACCGCCGGAGCGGCAGGTTCGCCGGTCGCGGGTCCCCTGCCCAGGAATTCGCTTGCATCGGTGTGGTCGGCGACCGCGTCGATTTCCGCCGAGCCGGCCGATACGGCGTTATGTCGGTTGGATGGAATAGGGGCGGGCTCAAGCGCGAGCGGCGTCGCAACCCAGTAGCCGGGCCGGCCGTGCAGGTTGCGGTTCTCGAGAAGCACCGTGTGGTCGGTCAGCCAGCGGCCCTGCGCTGTCGCCGCTCGCCACGGAAGAAAGTCCACCGGCCTTGAACTGGCCGTAAGAGCGACGGGTGCCTGCAGGCGCCCGCGCTCTATGGTGTCGTGCAGGGCATCGCGTTGGGCCGCCCGATCCAGTTGCCACATGCCCAGTGAAAAACAGCCGGCTGCCACGGCCCCCAGGAGCACGAGCGCCAGTACGCTGCGAAAGGGCGTGCCAGGGTGCTTCAAGTTTGCAATAATTCCTGCTCCATCGGAGGAGACCAGCATGCGCATCGTGGTATTGCTAGCATTTCTCGGGATCGTGGCGAGCCTCGTATCCGCGGGTGTTTATCTCATGAAAGACCAGGGCCGCACCAGCCGCATGGCGAACGCCTTGACGTTACGGATCGGTCTTTCAATACTGCTTTTTCTGTTCTTGTTGCTGGCCTGGCGCCTGGGCTGGATTCAGGCGACAGGCATTCCTGTCATGTAGGTGAGTGACTACATCCAGTACACGTAGATGTACAGCCCTAGCCAGACCACGTCGACGAAGTGCCAGTACCAGGCGGCGCCTTCAAAGCCGAAATGCTGATCAGCCGTGAAGTGGCCGCGCAGCATGCGGAACAGAATGACTGTCAGTATCGACGCTCCCACGATCACGTGGAACCCGTGAAAGCCCGTAAGGATGTAGAACAGCGAGCCGTAGATGCCGGAATCGAAGCGCAGGTTCAGGTCGGCATAAGCGTGCATGTATTCGTAGCCTTGGCAGAACACGAACACGAAGCCGAGGATGACGGTGGCCGCCAGCCAGAAGATCGCCTTGTTGCGGTGGTTGGCCCGCAGCGCGTGGTGCGAGATGGTGAGCGTCAGGCCTGATGTCAGCAGCAATGCGGTGTTGATGGTGGGGAGCCAGAAAGGCCCCACCGTCTTGAACTCTTCGATAATGCCGCCCGGCCCCAGGTTTGGCCAGTGCGCCGTGAAGCCCGGCCACAGCAGGTTCTGGTGATCGAGGTTGGCCAGCATGGGTGTGGTGATTTCGCGCGCATACCAGAGTGCCCCGAAGAAGGCGCTGAAGAACATTACCTCCGAGAAGATGAACCACGCCATGCTCCAGCGATAGGCATGATCGACCCGCTGGCTGTTCAAGCCGGATTCCGATTCATGAATGGCGTCGGAGAACCACAGGTACAGCGAGACGAACAGGCAGACGACGCCGATGATGAACATCCAGCGCCCGGGGAACATGCTGTTGATCCATAGCGCCGCCCCCAGGAACATCAGCAGCAGTGACAAGCTGGTGCGTATGGGATGGGGCGAATTGCCCGGCACATAGTAGTAGGGCGCTTTGCCGCCGGTATCCGCGTGTGTTGCGCTCATGGTGTGTCTCCTACGAGTGTTCTTCTAGTCGGGAATCAAGTGAAGTAGCCGATGAACCATCGGGCCGCAGCGATCAGCGCCAGTACAAAAAGCAGCGTCGCCAACAGGCCCGCGACAATCAGGTGCAAGGGATTCAGGCGACTGAAGTCTTCCTGGTGCCCCTTGCCCTTGCGTATCCCCAGCATGCCCCACGCCACTGCCTTGATGGTTTGCAAAAAGGTGTAGCGGCGTGGTGCTTCTTCTTTGCTGCGGTCAGTCATTCATCGGCTCGCTGACGCAATGCTCCAGAGGGTCCAGGCGATCACAGCAATGACAAAGATCACGAGGGCCAGAGCGGTATTGCGATTCTTGCGTCGTTGTTCAGGTGTCATGGTTTATTTCACGACCGGCGGCGTTTCAAAGGTGTGGAAGGGCGCCGGAGAAGGTACGGACCATTCCAGCCCCGTGGCCCCTTCCCAGGGTTGCGGGGGAGCGGGTTCGCCGATCTTGCGTGAAGCCTTGATCACCAGCCAGAGGAATATGAGCTGCGACAAACCGAACCAGAAAGCGCCGATGGTCGCGATCATGTTGAAATCGGTGAACTGCGCGGCGTAGTCCGCATAGCGGCGCGGCATGCCTGCCAGCCCCAGGAAGTGCATGGGGAAGAAGGTGATGTTGAACGACAGCATGCTGGACCAGAAGTGCGCCTTGCCCAATTTTTCGTCGTACATCACCCCTGTCCACTTAGGCAGCCAATAGTAGGCGCCCGAATACATGCCGAACAGCGAGCCGGCCACCATCACATAGTGGAAGTGGGCAATCACGTAATAGGTATCGTGCACTTGGATGTCGATGGGGGCGACCGCCAGGATCAGTCCGGTGAAGCCGCCTATGGTGAACACGAAGATGAAGCCGATCGCGAACAGCATGGGCGTTTCGAAGGTGAGCGAGCCCCGCCACATGGTGGCGACCCAGTTGAAGACCTTCACCCCGGTCGGGATGGAGATCAGCATGGTGGCGTACATGAAATACAGCTGGCTGGTCGTACCCATGCCGGTGGCGAACATGTGGTGCGCCCAGACCAGGAAGGACAGGATGGCGATGGCGGCCGTGGCGTAGACCATGGATGCATAGCCAAAGAGCGGCTTGCGGGAGAAGGCCGGCACGACCGAAGAGATGATGCCGAAGGCCGGCAGAATCATCACGTAGACCTCGGGGTGGCCGAAGAACCAGAAAATGTGCTGATAGAGCACCGGGTCGCCGCCGGCGGCCGCGTTGAAGAAGGCGGTGCCGAAGTGGCGGTCGGTCAGCAACATGGTCACGGCGGCGGCCAGCACCGGCATGATCGCCAGAAGCAGGTAGGCCGTGATCAGCCAGGTCCAGCAGAACAGCGGCATCTTCATCAGAGTCATGCCGGGTGCGCGCATGTTCAGCACGGTCACAATGATGTTGATCGCGCCCATGATCGATGAGGCACCGAGGATATGCACCGCGAAGATGGTGAAGTCCATGCCGGGACCCATCTGCAGCGACAGAGGGGCGTACATGGTCCAGCCGGCTGCGTTGGCGCCCCCGGGCACGAAGAACGACGTCGTGAACAGGATGGCGCCGATGGGCAGCAGCCAGAAGCTGAAGTTATTCATCCGGGCGAAGGCCATGTCGGACGCCCCGATCTGCAGCGGAATCATCCAGTTGGCGAAACCCACGAAGGCCGGCATGATCGAACCGAAGATCATGATCAGCCCGTGCATGGTGGTGAACTGGTTGAAGAGTTCTGGTCGGAAGAACTGCAGCCCCGGCGAGAACAGTTCCGTTCGCAGCAGCAGGGCCAGAACCCCGCCTTCCAGCAGCATGAAGAATGAGAAGACAAGGTACATCGTGCCGATGTCCTTGTGGTTGGTGGCGAACACCCACCGCCGCCAGCCCTTTTCGGGACCGTGGTGCGCGTGGTCGTGATCGTGATCGTGTGTGGTCGGTGGAACGTGACCGGCGGTAACGCTGCTCATGCTTGGCTCCTTCCTGCTGGCCCGCCCCCTTTTAGAGCGGCGGGCCGTATTCTGGTGATCTTGCTTCGAGTGACCGTGCGTATCTAGCGCAGGGCCGTGACGTCGGACGGTTGGACGATGGGGTCGGGACCCTTGCCGCCATTGCCCCACGCGTGACGCGTATAGGTGGCGACGGCCGCGATCTCGACGTCGTTGAGTAAGTCACGGAATGGCGCCATGGAGGTACCTGGGCGCCCGTTCAGGATGACCTCGATCTGCTCTTTCATGGGGGCGAGCACGGTGGCCTTGTTGCCGGCCAGTGCCGGGAAGGTCGGCGGCATGCCCTGGCCTTGCGCCTGGTGACAGGCGATGCAGTTTGCAGCATAGACCTTTTCACCCCGGGTCATGAGCTCTTCAAGTTCGTAAGTCTTGGTGGGGTCGTCGGCGGAAGCTTGCAGGGACGCCTGCTGTTCCGCTGCCCAGTTTTCGTAATCCGCCTGTTCCATGACTTCAACCACGATTGGCATAAAGGCATGATCCTTCCCGCAGAGTTCGGCGCACTGCCCGCGGAAGATGCCGACTTCTTCGGCGCGGAACCAGGTGTCCCGCAGGACGCCGGGCATGGCGTCTTGCTTGACCCCGAAATGGGGCACCATCCAGGAGTGGATGACGTCGTTCGCGGTGAGCACCACGCGTACCTTCTTGTTGACCGGCACGACCATGTGGCGGTCGGTCTCCATGAGGTAGGTATTGGATTTGGGTGCATTGCCGTCGATCTGGTCGCGCGGCGTGGAAAGGTTGGACAGGAATTTCACGCCCTGCGCCGGGCCATCTAGATATTCGTAGCCCCATTTCCATTGATAGCCGGTCACCAGCACGGTGACATCGGCGCTGGAGGTATCTTTCATGGCGACCACGGCCCGGGTGGCCGGAACGGCCATGGCGATGATGATGAGAAAGGGAATGACGGTCCAGGCGATTTCCACGCCGACGTTTTCATGGAACTTGGCGGCGACCGCGCCCTTGGACTTTCTGTGCATCAGGATGGAATAGAACATCACCCCGAAAACGCCAATGAAGATCACCGCACAGATCACCAGCAATAGCCAGTGGAGATCCATGACGTCGCTGGAAATCCGTGTCACCCCCCTTGAGAGGTTGAGCTGGTTGACCGCAGGGCCCCCCGGCATGTCTCCTACCTGGGCCCACGCCGCGCTGGAAAAAAATAGCGCGCATAGACCCATAACCCCCTTTTCCTTCATCATGCTGACCCCTGGTTGCAACGTGCTGTGTCAAATTTTTGATTTTGGTCAAGCAACATGACCAAAAACCTTGGCCTTGCACTGGATTGTCGGACGGCTGGCTTTAGAATGCTGTACCTGTGACGCATTGCCCGCTCTCGGTTTTTAACTTCCGCTGGGATTATAGCCACATTGCCGTGCGTTGGAAGCCATCGCCACGGCCGCAACAGGGCTGTCGTTTGCCCCAGGTGCGTCGCCTCCCCCGCGCCTTACACTACAATGGCCGGATGAATTCCAGCCCATTTCCTGCGCTGTTCGACGCTATTCAATCCCGGCGCGAAACGCTGTTTCCGCGCATACAACACCTGCCGCCGACCGGGTCGCGTCCATTGACCGTTGCCGGTCGGGTGGCGGGCTGGATCACATCGCGCGCGACCGACTGCGTGGCCGATATGCCCGGTGTCAAGGTCATGGATGAAGCGGTGCATGTAGCCGCGGTGCCACGCCAGCGACTCTCCCTCGATACGCTCATGGCGCAAATCGCGCACGTGCTCAACGATAACGGCTGCCTGCGCGGATGGCGCGGCGAATTGCTCGATGTCTACGGTGAAGGCCGCCGGCTGTGCGTGCTCGAACGCGCCGCCATGCGGCCGCTCGGTCTGCTGACCAAAGCGGTGCACTTGAATGCCTGGTCTTCCGACGGCCGGCTGTGGCTTGCGCGTCGTTCTCTCACGAAGGCGACGGACCCGGGTAAATGGGACACGCTGGTGGGCGGCCTCGCCGTTTCCGCGGAACCGCTGGATACCTCCCTGGTACGGGAATCCTTCGAGGAAGCCGGTTTGAATCCGGCCGACATGCACGACCGCTCGCCGCTGCGCACCATATTGCGCATGCATCGACGCCTGCCGGAAGGCTACCAAGTGGAAGACGTGCTGGTGAGCGATTGCGTCTTGCCCGAAGGTGTCGTTCCGCAGAATCAGGACGGCGAAGTAAGTGAAATCCGGCTGGCGACCCTTGCCGAAGTCTGGGCGCTGGTCGAGGCCGATGAATTCACACAGGAAGCCGAAGCCTGCATACTGGATAGTCTGGACATGCAATGCCGCGCCGCGGCGGCGTGACAGCCCGCTCCCTCTCTTTCCCAGGAGACGCAGATGAACAAGAACCCTTTTGTGCTTCCCGGATTCGGGCATAGCGGGCCGCTCGGCCAGAACCCCATTCTGGCCAGCATGGAAATGATGCGCCAGGCCTGGGAAGGACTCGCGTCTTCGGGCGGCATGAACGCCGCTTCCATGGGGCAGGTCATGTCGGTCGAAGAAATGGACAAGCGCATTTCCGACCTGCGGGCTGTGGAAAATTGGCTGCGCATGAATCTCTCCATGCTGAGCAGCACCATACAGGGGCTGGAAGTCCAGCGGGCGACCGTGGCCACCCTCAAATCTTTCATGGACACCGGCATGGCCTCCATGGCGCCGCAGAGCGCGTGGATGGCTGCATCGCCCGAAGCGGGCGCTCCTGCGGGAGCGCAAAAGCGCCCCGAAGCCGACACCGACTCGGAAACCGATAGCCGCCCTGAAGCCGCCACCGCGTCAGAAACGGACAGCCGCCCCCCAGCCGCCGCTGAATCAGAAACTGATGGCAGCGCACAATCAGGGGCCGCCCAGCCGGATATCATCGGCGCAGCGGCGACGGCCGCGCAAGGCTGGTGGAACCTCGTGCAACAGCAGTTTCAGAACCTGGCGGCCGCCACGGCAAATAGCGCCGAAGGGACTTTGGCCGATCTGGCAAAGGCGGCAATGACGGCGGGGGGCGATCAACCACCGGTCCAAGGCGCCGGCGAGACGCCCGTTCCCAAAAAGGCGGCGGCCCGCAAAATCGCTGCAAAGAAATCAGCCGCCGGTAAAGCCGCCGCCAGCAAGGCAGCGGCCGGTAAATCGACCGTCGGCAAGTCGGCCGTGAATGCGACTGCTGCTAGAAAGACGGCCGCGAAATCTCCGGCCGCACGCAAGACGACTCGCTGAGCGCCATCCCTGACATTCCCGCACATTGGAATCTTCGCAACATGCTGAATATTGTCATTCTCGCCGCCGGTCTCGGTAAACGCATGCAGTCCGGCCTTCCTAAGGTATTGCATCGCATCGCCGGCAAGCCCATGTTGGGCCATGTGCTGGACAACGCCCGCCGCTTGCAGCCCGACCGTATCGTAGTGGTGACCGGGCATGGCGCCGAAGCGGTTCAGGCGGCCTTCGAGGGGCAGGGCGACATCGCCTTCGCCCTGCAAAGCCCGCAGCGCGGAACGGGCCATGCCGTACAACAAGCCCTGCCGCTGCTGAAGGGCGGGGACGGCGCTGACGACGCTACGCTCGTGCTGTATGGCGACGTGCCGCTGGTGCAGGCCGATACGCTGGCTGCCTTGCTACAGGTTCGCGGCCCAGGCCTGGCCCTGCTGACCGAATCGTTGCAGGACCCCACCGGATATGGCCGCATTGTGCGCAATGAAGCGGGTGAAGTCACCCGCATCGTCGAGCATAAAGACGCGACCGAAGCCGAACGCACGATCGCGGAAGTGAATACGGGAATACTGGCGGCTCCGACAGCCCGACTACGGGATTGGCTCGGACGCATTACCAATGACAATGCACAAGGCGAGTACTACCTGACAGACATTGTGGCGTTGTCCGTCGCCGACGGCGTGCCCGTCAGCGCCGCACAGCCGTCTGCGGCATGGGAGACCCTGGGCGTCAATAGCCGGGTCCAGCAGGCGCAGCTGGAGAGAGCCTGGCAGAACGAACAGGCGCGTCGGCTGCTCGAAGCCGGCGTCACGCTGGCGGACCCGGCCCGCTTCGATCTGCGCGGCGAACTGGTTTGCGGCCGCGATGTCTTCATTGACGTGGGCTGCGTCTTCGAAGGGCGTGTGGAGTTGAGCGACGGCGTTCACGTGGGACCGCACTGCGTGTTGCGCAATGCGGTGATCGGCACCGGCACCCGTATCGACGCCTACACGCATATCGACGAAGCCCGGGTGGCCGACGATGCACGCCTGGGTCCTTACGCGCGCCTGCGTCCCGGTGCGGATATCGGTTCCGAAGCGCATGTCGGCAACTTTGTGGAAATCAAGAAAAGCGTGCTCGGTCAGGGGTCGAAAGCCAACCACTTGGCTTACATCGGCGACGCCGATATCGGCGCCAGGGTGAACATCGGGGCCGGCACCATCACCTGCAATTACGATGGCGTGAACAAGCATCGAACCATCATTGAAGACGATGCCTTCATCGGTTCGGATACCCAGTTGGTCGCACCGGTGACGGTGGGCAAGGGCGCTACGCTGGCGGCCGGCACCACCTTGACGCGAGATGCCCCCGCAGGAAGGCTCACTTTGTCCCGCGTTCAGCAGGCTACGGTCGAAAGCTGGAAGCGACCTCAGAAGAAAAGCTGAGCGCACCGGCGGTTGCCGGCTGAAAGCCCGTGCGCGGCAAGGTGTATATTCGGAGGGAGAAACTACAGGGGTGGGGAAGCAGGTTTGACGCAAGAGGAAACCCAAAGCAGCCGCAAGACGGACGCCGCGGCCGATGGGCTGCCGATACCGCGGCGCTACTGGTCCGCGGCGGTGATGATACTGGGCATCACCGTGACAGTCTTCGACTCCAGCATGTCGAATGTCGCTTTGCCGGCCATCTCGTCCTCGTTAGGTATACCGGCCAGCCAATCCGTCTGGGTCGTGCTCGCCTACAGCTTGACGGTGGTGGGCTGTCTTCTGCCTTTGTCCGCCGTGGTGGAGCGGGTGGGTTTCCGTCCGATGTACGCCGTCGGCATGAGCGTCTTCCTGGTGGCGTCCGTCTCCGCGGCACTGTCGTCGACCATGCTTCAACTGGTGGTGTCCCGCGTGGGACAGGGGCTGGGTTCCGCCATGCTCATGTGCTTGTTCGGCGGCATCGTGCGCAACACCTATCCTTTGAGCCGCTTGGGCGTGGGTATCAGCATTAATGCCTTCACCGTGGGAATCATGGCGGTGCTGGGACCGACACTGGGCGCATTGCTGCTGCAATGGGCCTCTTGGCAGGCGATTTTCCTCGTCAACATTCCGCTTTGCCTGCTGTCCTTCCTGTGGCTTCGGCACCTTCCCGATATTCCGCGTCGCTCCGGCCCTTTCGACTGGATGGCGTGCGCGCTCAGCGCGGCCCTGTTCGGCTCAACCCTGTTCGGCCTGGAGTCGATCGCACGCGACCCCTCGGTGGGTGTCCTGTGTCTCGGCGCTGCGGTCTTGCTGACCTGGGTGCTGGTGCGGCGCTCCTGGGGCCAGCCCGCCCCCGTCGTGCCGGTCGACCTGCTGCGAATCCGCTCGATTGGCTATTCGGTCGCTGCATCCGCGTTTTTCTTCGCCGCCCAGATGGCGGCTTTCGTTGCGTTGCCGTTCTACTTTCAGGCGACTTACTCGGCGTCGTACGCCCAGGTCGGCTTGTATCTGGGCTCCTGGGCGATTGGCGGCGCGTTGATGGCGCCTGTGTCGGCTTATACGGCAGCGCGCTACCCCGTTGCGATCCTCTGCGCCCTGGGTTCCATCACGATGATGGTGGGGCTGCTGGGCGTGCTTTTATTGCCTTCGGACAGCGACACCGCTTGGTTGTTTCTGTGCATGTTTCTTGGTGGTGTCGGCTTCGGCTTCTTCCAGACGCCCAATAACCGCGCCATGCTGGGGGGCACCCCCCGACACCGCAGCGGCGCTGCGGGCGGTATGCAGGCGACAACGCGGGTGTTCGGCCAGGCGGTGGGTACCGCCTGTGTGGGCTTGGCCTTCCAGTTGAGCAGCGGGCGCGGCGCCATGCTGGGCCTGATCGTGGCCATTTGCTGCGCGCTTGCCGCTTTGGCCGTCAACGTGATTCGGCAGTTTGACCCTACGCCCGACGCGCGCTTTTGAGCATTTGATCGACCATGCGGATTCTTCAACTCAACCTGGAGCGCGGCTGGCGAGGCGGTGAGCGCCAGACCTTGCTGACCATGAGCGGCCTGCGGCCTGCAGGACACGATGTCGAACTGCTGGCGCGCAAAGGGGGCGAACTGGCCCGGCGCGCGGCGGAGCTGGATTTCGTGGTGCACGAATGCGAGAACGCCGTTCAAGTCTGCCGCTTTCTTATGTCGCGCCGTCGCCAGTACGACGTCATGCACGCTCAGACGGCCAACATGATGAGCTGGCTGGCTTTGCTGCGTCCCTGGCTGAAGGCCCGTGTTGTTTTCACGCGCCGCACCGCGTTCCCCTTGCGAAAAAAGGAATCGCGCAATGCCTGGAAGTGGCGGCAGGCCGATGCTCTGGTGGCTATCAGCGATGCCGCCTCGGCCGAGCCCCGGCGCCTGGGGTTTGATGTCGCTGTCATTCCCAGTGCGGTCGAGTTCCGGCCCCTCAATTCCGCGCATCTGGAGACTTTCGCCCAAGAGCAGAAGCTGGAAGGGCGGCGCGTGCTGGCCACCGCGGCGGCGCTCACCGTCGAGAAAGATCCTCTCACGCTGGTTGCGGCCGTTCAGGCCTTGGCGCAGGACCGAAGCGATTTCGTCTTTCTTCATCTGGGCGCGGGCGGCAGCGAAGAGGCCGCGGTGCACGCCCGGGTACAAGAGCTTGGGCTGGAGTCGGTCTATCGTTTTGCCGGCTTCCACGCGGGCATCGAAGACCTTTACCGCTTGATGGACGTCTTCGTTCTTTCGTCGCGTTACGAAGCGCTCGGTAGCAGCGTGCTGGATGCTTTTTTATACGGCGTGCCAGTGGTGGCGACCCGAGCCGGCGGGCTGCCCGAACTCCTGGCCGACGGGCGGGGGCTGCTCAGCGAAGTGGGGGATCCCAAGGCGCTGGCCGCCAACATGGCGCGCGTTCTAGACGACCCCGCCCTGCGGGCGACCATGGTCGAACGGGCTGGGCACTACGTTGCCCGGGAGCACGACCCAGCTGCCATGGTGGAGCGTTATCTCGACGTTTATACCGGACGCCGTCCTCGTTGTTTTCCTGCAATGGGAAATCTGTTTCCTTAGTTGCCCGCTATTCAGAGATTATCAAATTCATACAAGTCGTTAGAATTGTCGGGCGCAAGCTCATTCGGCCGTGGCCGCCGAGCTTCGAGCACTCCACTTTTTTGACGGAATTTAAGTATGAACCGGTTTTCACGTCTTACCGTCAGGGCCAAGCTCACAGCGTGTTTTGCCCTGGTCGCGGCCATCGCAGCCATTATCGGCGGGGTCGGCGTGTTGTCCATGCAGCGCACGGGCGCCCTGACTGAACAAATGCAGAACGTCGACATGCCTGGGCTTTATGTCACCGGACGTGTCGATTCAGAATACAAGACCGCCGGCCGTTCGCTACGGGATGTACTGCTTGCGTCCGACGCACGTGCGCGCCAGGAAGCAGTGACGCGACTGGAAAAAAACTTTGCGGACGTACAGCAGATCGCCCGCGAGCTGCCCAAGTACTTTGTCTCCGAAGAGCGGCTCGCCATGATTGAACGACTGACTGCGGCGCTGGCCGCGTATCAGGCGGGCTCGCGCGCGGCCATTGAAAAGGCGAGCGAGAGCACGTTCTCGGCCCGCGATCAGGCTTTTCAGATGCTCGTTCGTGATGTGAAGCCGCATGGCGATACCGCGGAAGGGATTATTGCGAACCTGTTGGATGCCAAGCGAGCGAATGCCCGCGCATTGTCCGCCGAGATCGATGAGCTCGAGCTCACGACTTTCATTGTGACCGCGTCGATCACTGTGCTGGGCGTTTTGCTGGCGATTCTGCTGGGTTTTCTCCTGGCCCGTTCCATCTTGCGACAGCTGGGCGGAGAACCCTCTGACGTGGTTGCCATTGCGTCTTCTATCGCGAAAGGCGACCTGACGGCACACATCGATACGGAGAAGGTGGGGGCCAACAGTGTGCTGGCCAACATGGCGGCCATGCAGGCGTCGTTGCGGCGTCTGGTTGGCTCGGTCCGCACCAGCAGCCAGAGCATTGCCAGCGGTGCCAGCCAGATTGCGGCAGGCAATACCGATCTTTCGCAGCGCACTGAAGAACAGGCGGCGAATCTGACCCAAACCGCTTCGGCCATGGAAGAATTGTCCGGCACCGTTCAGAGCAATGCCGATGTGGCCCGCCAGGCCGCGCAGCGCGCCATGGCTGCCAGTCGCTCGGCCGAGAACGGGGGCGAGGTGGTGAACAACGTCGTCCAGACCATGGCCGGCATTACGGAATCGTCCAAGCGCATCGTCGATATCATCTCGGTGATCGACAGCATCGCTTTCCAGACGAACATTCTGGCGCTGAACGCGGCAGTGGAAGCCGCTCGGGCCGGCGAACAGGGCCGGGGCTTTGCCGTGGTGGCCAGCGAGGTACGCAGCCTGGCTCAAAAGAGCGCGGCCGCGGCCAAGGACATCAAACTTCTGATCGACGACAGTGTGCAGAAGGTCGAAGATGGCAGCCGGCTCGTCGACACCGCCGGCGAGACCATGGAAGGCATTGTCTCCGACGTCAAGCAGGTCACCGACCTCATCAGCGAAATCAGCGCGGCGACGTCGGAACAGACCTCGGGTATTTCCCAGATCAACGACGCCGTGCTGCAGCTCAGCGATGTCACCCAGCAGAACGCGGCTCTGGTCGAGCAAAGCGCGGCCGCGTCCGGCAGCCTGAACGAGCAGGCACGCCGCCTGGTGGAGCTCGTTGCGACCTTCAAGCTGGAAAGCGGCCAATCCACCGGCGGTTCTGCTCAATCCGCCTCGGCGGGAGCCACTCAACCCAAGGTCATCTCTGTGCCGCCCGCCACCATAGAAGGAGGCGCGCGTCGCACTGAGCGTCCGGCAGCGGCTTCAGCGCGTGGCAACGCTGCGGCGAATCCCACACGAGGCAACGGTGCTGCGAATCCAGCGCGCGGCGGAGCTAAGGTCGGCATCGCGCCCGCCACTCCTGCCAAAGCGCCCCGGCCAGCGCCGGCGCTGATGGGAGCCAAGCCTGCGCTTGCGACGGCGGGTGTGACCGCAGCGGCCGGCATGGCGACTTACGGATCGGGCGTATCCAAGGAAGATGACTGGGAAGAATTCTGACTTAAGAGTCGAGCGCTTCCGCAGGCCGCTAGACTCGGGAAGGCAGCGGCAGGCGGGTTTCGAACTTGCTTCGATGTATGGCAAAGAACGTGCGCACATTGCGCACGTTTTTTTTTGATGTGAACACTCGATGCGCCAGCGAGTGATAGGCCGGCATGTCCGCCAGCTGCAGAACGAGTATGAAGTCCGGCCCGGGCGACACCCGGTAGCACTGTTGTATGGCCGGTTCGTCGATGATGTCGGCCTCGAAGGCATCCAGGTGTTCGGCCGTTTGTATGTCGAGCGTGATTTCGACGATTGCCGTCAAGCCGGCAGCCAGCTTCGCGGGTTCGAGCAGTGCGACTTCACGCAAGATATAGCCGAGCGAGCGCAGTCGTCGTACTCGCCGGAAGCAGGTGGGCGGCGAGGCATGCACTTTTTCCGCCAGTTCCTGATTGGTCAACGAACTGTCGTTCTGAAGCGCGTCGAGAATCCGCAGATCCAGATCATCAAGCGCGGTCGAGTCATCGGGGGGAGTGGGCGGCATCATAAGAGAAATAATAGTTCAAGAATGCATAGTCTGAGATATGTTATTTCGTTACACACTTTGAGTTACGGAATTTCTCATTTGTGGCCGTATTAAGAAAGCAAATTTCATAGCGACGGCTTCACAATTCAGATTCACATGGATTGGTAGCGGTCCTTTGATCGTTATGCACTCGAATGGGGAACTGATATGTGTGGAATCGTGGGTGCAGTAGGACAACGTGACATCACGCCTATTTTGCTGGAAGGCCTGAAGCGGCTTGAATACCGAGGCTATGACTCTTGCGGCGTGGCCGTACACGCCGAGGGCGGGCTGAAACGCGCGCGCAGTACGCAGCGGGTGGCCGAACTCGTCGAGCAGGTCGGCAACGAAGCCGTTGTCGGCTACACCGGCATTGCCCATACTCGTTGGGCGACCCATGGTGCGCCGGCCACTCATAATGCTCATCCCCACTTCTCGGGCAAGAGCGGTGCGGCGCGGATCGCGCTGGTGCACAACGGCATCATCGAAAACCACGATGAATTGCGCGCCGAGTTGATCGAAGCCGGCTATGTTTTCGAGAGCCAGACCGACACCGAAGTCATTGCTCATCTGGTGGATCACCTGTACGCAGGCGATCTGTTCGAGGCGCTTCAGCAGGCGATTCCCCGTCTGCAAGGCGCTTATGCCATTGCCGTCTTTTGTCGCGACGAGCCGCACCGCGTCGTGGGCGCGCGCCAGGGTTCGCCGCTGATCGTCGGCGTGGGCCAGGGAGAGAACTTCTTGGCGTCCGACGCGCTTGCCCTGGCAGGCACCACCGATCAGATCATTTATCTGGAAGACGGCGACGTCGTGGATCTTCAATTATCACGAGTGTGGATCGTGGATGGCGAAGGCCGGCCGGTCGATCGCAAGGTGCATACCGTGCATCTTCATACCGCGGCGGCAGAACTCGGCCCTTATCGCCACTACATGCAGAAGGAGATCTTCGAGCAGCCGCGTGCGGTGGCCGACACCTTGCAGGATATCGAGACCATCACCCCCGAGCTCTTTGGGGATGGCGCCTACAAAGTCTTCAAAGAGATCGACCGTGTCCTGATACTGGCCTGCGGCACCAGCTATTACGCAGGCCTGACTGCGCGGTATTGGGTCGAGGCGCTGGCCAAACTGCCCGTGAATGTGGAAATCGCCAGCGAATACCGCTATCGGGAGAGCGTTCCCGACCCTCGGACTCTGGTGGTCACCATTTCACAGTCAGGTGAAACCGCCGACACGCTGGCTGCGCTCAAGCACGCTCGCGGCATGGGGATGGAAAACACTCTGACCATCTGCAACGTCGCCACCAGCGCCATGGTCCGCGAATGCCAGCTGCACTACATCACGCGTGCCGGGGTAGAAATCGGCGTGGCCTCCACCAAAGCTTTCACCACCCAGCTCACCGCGCTGTTCCTGCTCGCCCTTGCGCTGGCACAGGCCAAGGCGCGCAGCACCGACGCCCTGGAAGAAAAGCTGCTCAAGGACTTGCGCCATCTGCCCGTGGCCATCGGCGCCGTGCTGGCCCTCGAGCCGCAGATCATCGCCTGGGCCGAACGCTTTGCCGGCAAGGAGCACGCCTTATTCCTGGGCCGGGGCATGCACTACCCCATCGCCCTGGAGGGCGCGCTTAAGCTCAAGGAAATCAGCTACATCCATGCCGAAGCCTATCCTGCCGGCGAGCTTAAGCATGGTCCCCTGGCCCTGGTCACGGAGGCGATGCCGGTCGTCACCATCGCGCCCAACGACGAGCTGCTGGAAAAGCTCAAGTCCAATATGCAGGAAGTTCGCGCGCGTGGTGGAGAGCTTTATGTGTTTGCGGACAGCGATACCCGTATTGCCGGTGGCGAAGGCATGCACGTGATACGCATGCCTGAAAACTACGGGAAGCTGTCGCCGATCCTGCATACGATTCCGTTGCAGTTGCTGGCATATCACACGGCATGCGCGCGGGGGACGGATGTGGATAAGCCGCGGAATCTGGCGAAGAGCGTGACGGTGGAGTAGTGGGGGTATCTTCCCTTAATACTTTCCCATGTAATCGCGTTTGCCGATCTCAACGCCGTTATGCCTCAAAATCGCATAGGCCGTCGTTACGTGAAAGAAAAATTGAGGCAAGCCATAGCTCAGAAGATAAGTTTGGGCATCGAACCTGCGCTCTTTTGGCGTCCCTGGGCGCGTAACGATCTCGCGGCTTTCCTGACCGTCTATGCTCGCCGGGTCGATTCCATCTAGGAAGGCCACGGTCTTGTTGATGAGATTGCTCAATTCTTGGAAGCTGCCTTCGGTGTCGTCGTTTTTGGGTACTTCGAGACCTGCCAAGCGTGCCGATACGCCACGAGAAAAATCGCAAGCCACCTGAATCTGCCGCGTCAGGGCAAACATATCGGGAAACAAGCGCGCCTGAAGCAGCGCTTCCGGTTCGATCTTCCGGTCCGCCGCATGGATTTCTGCCTTGCTGATCAATGCATCCAAGCTGCCGAGCATTTGTTTGAACACGGGCACCGAGGCGGCGTAAAGGGAAATGGTCATGACGACTCCAGGAAAAGGGAGGAGTCATTATAGGCATGAGGCCGAAGCGCTTCGGCAGCGCAGTCAATTGACTCTGGCTGTGAAGGGTGGGAGTCCGTCCGATGACTACAGTCCCCTGAGCAACCGCCGATCAAACCTTAAACTTTCGATCTCGACGGTTGCTTGTCCCGCTCCGGGGTGAAGGGGGTTGAACAGAAAGTTGGTGGTGTGCGGCATGACGGCGCTTGGCACGGCCAACAATAGCGCGGTGCGAGTGCGAAGCCATGTCTCGCCCAAGCCGCGCGTATGGTCGATCTGTTCTTCCCATCGCTGGGGAAGGCCTGTGATCGTCTGTACCGATGCGCCCCTGGGTATGTCGACACGCAGTAAGCGCAGATTGTCGGGTATGTCTTCGGCATCAATCTCGAGATGCACCAACACTTCCAGCATGGCTGCTGCCGGCGATTCGGTAAGATACACCACAGGCGTGCCCGCATGGTGCCAGCGGCCATTCGCGATTAAACCACCTTGCCCGCTTAGATCAGCAAATGCGCTGATTCTCCACAGCTTCAAAACGCATACCCTTCGGCAATCTGAAGGAGCATTTCCTCCACCTGCCGTGTACCCTGAATAGTCATCAGCAGGCTAATCGGCGCCATTCCATTGAAACGCTCCTTGGGCTTGGAGAGCCAGCGTTTGGCTTTGTATCGGTCTCCAAATACAGTTTGCGCCATGGCCGTGATATGGGCGGTCCGGAACAGGCGGTCGCTTTCATCGACGCTTAACGGCTGTTCTTTGGACAGACGTGTTTTTAGAGTACGTAGCGGGATGATCTGGTCCCGCTCGACAGGGGTGACTTCCCCTCGATCACATAGATCAATGAGTTTTGCTGCGGGGAAACCGTGGACGATGCTGTTGTGGATGTCGGTCTCGGTCGCATCCTCCGGGATTCCCAGCAGCGCTTTTAGGCGGGAGCGATATGCGGCATAGCCGGGCTCCCGCATTGCTTTGACGAACATGGTGGTTTCCTAGGGAGGGGCGAGGGCGGCGTTTACCGGATTATAGCCGGTGTTTACCGGGGGTGATCTCGCGCTAGGCGTTCGCGCCACTCCCCGGTTAGCGGAATGAGCCGAGTAATCGGTCCGCCACCAGAGGCCCACCCGCTCGAAAGCGTGGCGTGGAGCGAACGACTTCTATTAGCCTAAGACTATTAGTTTTGGCTAAATTCCGATTTGATTCTATCAATCCTGTCCGTGATCATATTCCGATCATTTACCGACAGGATCAATAGCATGAAGTCCCCTACACCGACGCCGTTCAAGATCGGCCGCCTCCTGCGCGAAGCAAGGAGTTCCGATGAAGTCATCGTTTCCATCAATCCCGCAGACGGCAGCGTAGCGGGTACGGTGTTGCGGGCGACTCGGGAGGACGTCGACCTCGCCGTCAAGACAGCGTGGGAGGCATTCCACAACCAGGCATGGCGCAACCTTCGTCCCGACCAGCGGGCCGGTATCCTGTATGAAATCGGGCGGCGCCTGAGCGCGGAACGCGAGAGTCTGGCGCATCTGCAGATGCTCGACAGCGGCAAACCGATGAAGGAATGCATCAATATGGTGGATTCCGCCGCCGGCCATTTCCGCTATTACGCCGCCGCATGCGAAACGTGGCAGAATGAAGTGACCTCGCCTCGCGGCGAGTACTTCTCAATGGCGCTGGCCGAGCCTTTCGGCGTTGTGGCTTGCATCACGCCATGGAATTCCCCCATCATGAACGAGGCTCAGAAGGCGGCGCCCGCTCTTGCGGCCGGCAATGCCGTGATCCTGAAGCCCTCGGAAGAAACACCGCAGCTCGCGATCGAGCTGGTGCGCATTGCGACCGAAGCCGGCCTGCCCGAGGGGTTGCTTATCGCGCTGCCTGGCTATGGAGAAGATGTCGGCGACGCGCTGGTCAACCACCCGGGCGTACGTATGGTGTCCTTCACCGGCGGCACGGAGACGGGTCGCGTCATTGCCGCCGCCGCTGGCCGGCGCCTGATTCCTGTCGGCCTGGAACTAGGCGGGAAATCGCCGCACATCATTTTCGACGATGCCAACTTCGACCATGCGGTGGCTGGCGTCGCGTCGGGCATTTTCGGTTCAGCCGGCCAGAGCTGCGTCGCCGGCTCTCGGCTTTTCGTTCAGAAATCCATCTATGCAAAGTTCGTGGCTGCCGTAGCCGAGGCCGCGAAGAACATGCGCGTCCGCCTGCCGGACGACACCGCCGTCCAGATGGGACCGTTGGTATCGCGTGGTCATCGCGACAAGGTGGCCGGCTATGTGGACTTGGCTCGGTCGGAGGGCGGAGTCGTCCTGGCTGGGGGCTCCATCCCGTCCGGGGCTGAGTTCGCCCAGGGATGCTTCTACCAGCCTACTGTCATCGACGGCCTGAGCAACCAGGCACGCGCTTGTCGCGAAGAAATCTTTGGCCCGGTACTTGTCGCCATTCCGTTCGAGGATGAAGAAGATGTGATCGCCCAGGCCAACGACACTGTATTCGGACTGGCCGCTGGCATGTGGACGGCCGACTACAGCCGGGCATGGCGTGTTGCACGTGCCCTTGAGGCCGGCTCGGTCTGGATCAACACCTACAAGCAGTCGCATATCGCCACTCCGTTCGGCGGCTTCAAGGAAAGCGGCATCGGTCGTGAGAAGGGCCTGCACGGGCTGCGGCTGTACAGCCAGGTCAAGAGCGTGTTCTTCGGAATGCACACCAAGCCGATGTCGCTGTGACACCGCACATTCCACATCTCACTTCTTTCAACACCAAGAACTGATTGGACTGAAATGAAACTCAAGCGCACACTGTTGACAGGACTTTTCATGGCCCTGGCTACCTCCTTCACCACTAACGTCGCTGCACAATCCTGGCCGGAACAGAGGATTGAACTCATCGTGGGCTTCGCCCCGGGCGGCGGCACAGACATCTCGGCACGCATCCTGGCGCGCCACCTGGAACGGGAACTGGGGACTTCTGTCGTTGTGATTAACCGTCCCGGCGCCTCGGGCAGCATCGGTCTGAGTCAGGTCGCACGGGCCAAACCGGACGGGTACACCATCGGCATGACCAACATGCCCGGACTGGTCAGTCTCCCGATCGAACGCGACGCCGGTTTCACGCTTGACAGCTTTACCTTCCTGGGTAACTTGGTGCGTGACCCCAGCGCCTTCAGCGTGGCTCTAGGCTCAAAGTACAAGACCCTTCAGGACGTGGTCGACACGGCCAGGAAGGAACCTGGCAGGATCAACTATGGCTCCACAGGGGTGGGCACTGACGACCACTTGGCGCTGGTGCTTTTCGAACGGGCAACCGGAACCAGGCTGAATCACGTTCCCTACAACGGCGCTGGTCCGCTGCGCACGGCCGTACTGGGCGAACATACCGAAGTCGGCGGCATGAACCTTGGCGAAGCCATGCCCTACCACAACGAATCGGTCCGTATTCTGGCCCAGGCCAGTAACGAACGGTCGCCCCTTGCCCCGGAAGTACCCACTTTCAAGGAACTGGGTGTGGATCTGGTCTTTGCATCGGAACGTGGCATCGTCGGCCCGAAGGGAATGTCTCAGGAAGCGGTTGACCGCCTGGGCGGTGCGCTGAAGAAGATTGCTGACACACCGGAGTTTCAGAACGAAATGGCCAAGCAGTTCACAGAAATGGATTATCTGCCGGGCGATGAGTGGCTCGCACGACTGCGTGAAGCCGACAAGGTGTTCCGCACGTTGTGGGCCGAGCAGAAGTGGGTGGACTGATCATGACGAACGCTTCCACAATCAAGCGGGTAGCCCTGTATGGTCTGGGCAATATGGGATATCTGGTCGGCCAGCGCCTGGCTGCCCGGTTCTCGGTATTGGCTGCCGATTTGGATGCCCAGGCGCTGGCGAAGGCGGCTGCCGAGTACCAGGCCCATCCCATTTCCGACCCCTCGCAAGTTGCGAGCTGCGATGCCGTCGTGTTGTGCTTGCCCAGCCCGGCCGCCTCGCACAGCGTGCTGCGCCAGATCGCGCCTCATCTGCACAAGGATTGCATCGTGGTGGAAACCAGCACGGTCAATCCCGCCGATATCGCCCAGAGCGCTTCGATTCTTGAACCGCTGGGCATCCGTCTGGTAGATGCCTCAATTATGGCCGGCATCAGCCAGATGGCTGCCGGTTCTGCCATGCTCCTCGTCGGGGGAGCGGAGGCAGACGTCGAGGAAGTCCGTCCTGTATTGGACGCCATTGCTGCCAAGAGTATCCACTTCGGACCGGTGGGCGCCGGTGCGGCTGCCAAGGTGATCAACAACGCCGTCGCACATGCTGTCATGGTCGTTGTGGTCGAGGCAGGAGCCATGGCCACGGCCGCCGGTCTTGATTGCAACAAGCTGGTGGATCTGCTGGCCGATAAGCAGATGGGCTTGCATCGTCCACTCACGCATCGCTATGCGGAACGCATCATGTCGGGTAACTACAGCGGCGGCATGCCACTGGAAGCCGCCCGGAAGGACTCCGTGCTGGCACTGGAGCTGGCCCAGTCGATGGGTGTACCCCTGTTCGCGATCCAGGGCTCACACAGTGTTTATGAAATAGCGCAATGTGCAGGCTACGGCCGCGACGATTACGCCGCGGTCGCGAAGATCTGGGAGGATTGGGGGAAGCCGGCCGTGGCAGGGGGCCCGCCGAAGCCGGCCTGAGCGACCGGGGGGGTGGGGCCTCGGCCTCACCGTCCTCGCACCGGAAAAGACTGAGCCCCGGCAAGCCTGCATGCCGGGGCTCGATTTTCATTTGACTCGACAGTTACTTGCCGATATCGGCCTGGTCGATCAGCGTCTTCCAGGTCGCATGTTCTTCGCGGACATATCGGTCGAAGTCGGCTACGGCGCGCGGCGCCACGATTTGTCCCTGTTTGTCGAAGAATACCTTGGCTTCGGGGCTGTTCAATGAAGCGACGAAGGCACGGTTGAGCTTCTCCAGGATCTCGGCAGGTGTACCGGCCGGTGCAAACAGGCCGCCCCAGGCTGAGGAGAACTCATAATCCTTCAAGCCCGCTTCGGCAATCGTGGGCACATCAGCAAGAGCGGGGACGCGCTGGGTTGTCGTGACGCCCAATGCCTTGAGCTTGCCGGCCTCCACGTGGGAGCGGACCACGGACACGTCGGTGACCATGTAGTGTAGGCGCCCGCCAAGCAGATCGGTGATCGCCTGGGGCGAGCCTGGATAGTTCACCCCGACAGCTTGCAGCCCCGCGATACGATTGAGCTGCTGGGCAGAGACGAGGCTGCCGGTATTGCCCACACCGTAGTTCAGCTCATTGGGACGCGCCCGGGCATACTCGATAAACTCCGTCAGATCCTTGACCGGCAGGTCGGCACGTACCACGAGCACCAGTGGATTAATGGTGAACTGCGTGATCGCGGCAAAATCCTTTCTGGGATCGTACGGCAGTGAATCCGAGAGATAGAGATTGGCTGCCTGGGTAGAGTTGGTTCCCACCAACAAGGTATAGCCATCAGCCGGTGCGCGGGCGACCTCGGATGCTGCGATGGCCCCCTGGGCGCCTGCCTTGTTGGACACCACCAGGCTTTGTCCAAGGATGGGCGCCGCCTGCTCAGCCAGGAAGCGGGTCATCGCATCTGTCGTGCTGCCCGGGGGGAACGGTACCACCAAGCGAACCTGGCGCTCCGGATAACTGGCATCCGTTGATGCCGTCGCAGGTTGTAGCATGGGCATCGCCAGACAAGCAGCCAGGGCGAGAAGGTGTGTGGTTTTCTTCATGGTTTGTCTCCTCAAGGTAAGGCGTGCGGGGCGGTCAGCCCCAACAGTTCATGGTTGACCTCTGCCAGCCTCGCCACCCCGCTCAGGCGCATGGCTCGGGTAAGCTCATCATTCAGCAGGAATAGCGCGCGCTCCACACCCGTTTGACCCGCAACACTTACGCCGTACAGAACGGGCCGGCCCACCATCACGGCATTCGCTCCTAAGGCAATCGCTTTCAAGATGTCCGCCCCCCGTCGCACGCCGCCATCCAGCAACAGCGGCATACGCTCGCCCACTGCCCTGCGGATCGCCGGCAATGCCTCGAGCGTTCCGATCGCTCCATCCAGCTGGCGGCCGCCATGATTGGAAACGATGATTCCATCGAACCCCTGATGCTGGGCCTTTTGCGCATCCCCCGGATGCAGCAGGCCCTTTATGAGCAGCTTGCGCGGCCAGAGATCGCGAATCTGTGCCAGGTCATTCCAGCAGAAGGCCGGGTCGTAGTTCTTGCCGACAGAAGACGCAATGGCCGATGTGCTGATGTTGTCTGGCACGAATCCCTTCATATTCTCCAGAACCGGCATGCCATGGGTCAGCAGGCGCCCCACCCATCCCGGATGGGTGGCGAAATCCAGCACATTCCTCGGCGTGAAGCGAAAGGGCAGGCCGAATTCATTGCGCATGTCACGTTCGCGTTTACCGCCGGTAGGCATGTCCACGGTGATGATCAAAGCTTCGTACCCGGCCTTAAGCGCCCGATCAATCAAGCCCAGGGTGAACTCGCGCTTGCGCAGGATGTAGGCCTGAAACCAGAGCCGTGCGTCGGGCACGGCCTGGGCCACCTGTTCGATGGAGCACGTGGCCGAGGTGGGTAAGGCATATGGGATTCCGGCATCCCGGGCAGCCCTGGCGATCGCGATCTCTCCCCGCGGCCAGCCGTATCCGATGGCGCCGGTGGGCGAGACGGCGAGGGGAGATGCCCAAGATGCCCCGAGCAAGTCGCAATTCGTGTCTACTTCGGATACGTCCATCAAGTATCGGGGAACGAAGCGATATCGTGAGAACTGAGTGAGGTTTTCACGCAGGGTGGATTCGTCCTCACTTCCACCGTCGTAAAAATCAAAGATTCCCCTGGGGAGAATCTTGGCGCTTTGTGCTCTCAACTCGTCAATGGAAAACGCGTCGTCCGCACGACGGCGCTGTCGCGCACTGGCTTTGGGTGTCTTCATGTGATCAGCTTGCCCGGGTTCATGATGCCCGTGGGATCTATCGCCTGCTTGATGGCACGCATCAGGCGAAGTTCCAGGGGCGATTTGTACGTTTCCAAATCCCCTCTCCGCTTCGAGCCGATGCCTTGCTCGGCACTGATCGACCCTCCGAGCCGCGCAACATGATCATGCACACACTTCTGTATGGAAGCCTCCAGGGACGTCCATGCTGTGGATTCGCTGTCAGGCAGCAGCACGTTGTAGTGCAGGTTGCCATCTCCAAGATGTCCGAACACCATTAGACGTGCCTGGGGGAACGTCGCAGCCAGCTGTAGTGCATTCTGGTGCACGAACTCAGGAATCTTTGCGATAGGCAGTGATATATCGTGCTTGACACAATATCCCGCCGTCGCGAGGGCCAGAGTGATGCTTTCACGCAGTGTCCAGAACTCCCTGCGCTGTGTTTCAGAAGTGGCGATGGCGGCATCTTGCAGCCAGCCGCCTTCCCATAACCCGGTGCAAAAATCCTCCAACGCCGCCTGGACGCCCTCGGCTTGCTCGTGTTCAGCCACCTCCAGCAGCGCGAAGCAGCCGTCCTGCGCGCCCGCTTCCAACTGAAAGGGTGAGCGCAATTGCGGGAAAGTCTCCGTTACGAGCGTAAGACAGGCGTCCGACATGAGTTCAAAGCCGGTCAGCGTGAAATGGAAGCGCTCCCGCGCCCGCCGGAACACTTCGGCAGCCGACTCGATGTCACGAAGAGCAAGAAATGCGGCATGTTCGGCATGCGGCAACGGATACAGGCGCAGAACCGCAGCGGTGATCACGCCCAGTGTGCCCTCACTGCCTACAAACAGGTCGCGCAGCGACAGGCCGGTATTGTCTTTGCGCAACTGGCGCAGACCATTCCATATATCGCCATTGGGCAATACCACCTCCAGTCCCAGCACCAGTTCGCGGGCATTGCCGTAGCTGAGCACCTGCGTGCCGCCGGCGTTGGTAGCCAGGTTGCCACCTATGAAACAGCTGCCCTCCGCACCGAGCGACAAGGGAAACAGGCGACCGGCGGCGCGTGCCGCATCTTGCACTTTTTGCAGCACGCAACCGGCCTCGACGACCATCGTGTTGTTCAGGGGATCGATCTCCCGGACGCGATTCAGGCGGCCGGTATGCAGCACGACGGCTTGGCCGGATTCATCGGGCGTGGCACCGGCCACTTGGCCGGTATTGCCTCCCTGAGGCACGATGGGCACTGCATTTCTCGAGCACAGCCGGATTATGTCCGCTGTTTGCTGAGTGCTGGCCGGTTGCACGACGGCCAGCGCGCGGCCGGTGTGCGTCTTGCGCCAATCCGTCAGATAGGGCGTAGCGGCGTCGCCGGTCAGGACGTACTGCGGCCCCACAATATCGGACAACTGCTCCAGTATGGTCATGCCCCCTCCTTAGCGGATCGGAGTCACAAGACGTCCGCTCTGAAGGAAGGACTCCACGTTTTCCATCACAAGCCGCGCCATGTCGGCCCGCGTCTCTCGTGTCGCGCTGCCCACATGGGGCATGAGGCTCACATTGTCCATATTGAGCAGGGCAACAGGAACATGGGGCTCATTCTCGACCACGTCCAGACCTACGCCACCCAGCTCCCCCTTCTGGAGGGCCTCTACCATGGCGGCTTCGTCCACCACCGTACCGCGTGCAATGTTCACCAGGATGCCCTCGGTACCCAAGGCGCGCAGCACGTCGCGATCTACGATGTGTCGCGTCTCTGGCCCACCGGGACAGGCGAGCACCAGGAAGTCTGCCCACCGCGCCAGATCCACAAGCGAAGCCTCATATTGATAAGGGCTATCAGGCTTGGGGCTGCGGTTGTGATAGCGGACGTCCATGTCGAAGCCCGCACCCCGACGGGCAATGGCTGCGCCGATGCGTCCCAGCCCGACGACGCCCATGCGTTTGCCCCATACCCGTGTGGTCAGGGGAAAGGCGCCTATCGTCTTCCACTGGCCATCCTTCACGTAGCAGTCGCCTACGCTGGTCCGACGGGCGACGCTGAACATGAGTGCCCAGGCCAGGTCGGCAACGCAGTTATCCAGCACGTGCGGCGTATTGCTGAGAACAATGTCGCGCGCCCCAGCCGCTTCGACGTCCAGCGTTTCGTAGCCGACCCCCCAGCTGCACACGGCGGCTAGTCTGGGCAGCTGTTCGATCCACTCGCGCCGCAAGCCACGGCGTACGGAAGTGATCAGGACGGTAGCTTCGGGGGCTTGCGCGAGTCTCGCCCGGGGATCCGCCTCCTCCCACAGGGGCAACACGGCATAGCGGCTCGCAAGTGCCGCATCCACTTCCGCGCCCATCGAGGCGACTTGCACAATCTGATATCTACCGCCCATGGCTTCAATCCGCCTTGGGAATGTAGTTCGCGGCCGCCGCGGCGTCCGCGAAGGTCTTTCCTGATTTCACGCCGGCTAGCACTGCATCGTCAACGGCCAGGGCCGCCTCTGCAGCGGCCAGCACATCCAGCAAGCGGTCCTGCGGAATGACGACGATACCAGTATCGTCCCCCACTACCAGGTCGCCCTCACTCACGCTGACACCTCCGATGGCCACGGTGCCGCCCATTTCCACCAACTTCAGGCGGCCCTTGCCGGTGAGCGGTGTGACGTGACGGCTGGCCATCCAGAGGCCTGTCTCTTGGATCTCATCGACATCGCGGCAGGCGCCGTCGATGATCACGGCTGTGGCCTTCTGCAGTGAAGCGGCGGTGGAGGCAATGCCGCCGAAGGTGGAAATGGCAGCCCCGCCCACGTCGACCATCAGAATCTTGCCTGGGCGGGCCGCAGCCACCAGCTTGCCGACCGAGAACTCAGAGCGGTCGAAATCGCCCAGCTTGCCGACGACATGCCGGCCCGTGGCCGCCGTGCCGATGACGCGGCCCGTCCCGGCGCGCAGGGTGATGCCCTCCACGACACCATGGATACCCATCACATCCAGGGCGTCCGCCCAGGTGCTTGTGGCAATCGACGCGCAGCGGCGCATCAGTTCTTCATTCAAAATGCTCATTTCGTGTTCCGTTGTGGGGCTTCAAGGCATGTGGACTTGGCTCAGTTGACGCTCGCACCGGAAAGACGTACCGCTTCTCCCCAGCTCTGAATCTCTTCCTTGATGAATTTCTTGAACTCTTCGGGCGTGCTGTTGTTCACTTGCGCGCCCATGCCTGCAAAGCGCTGGGTCAAGTCGTCGGACGCGACTGCCTCGTTCACATAACGGTAGATGATTTGCTGAATGTTCTCGTCGATGCCCGCAGGACCCAGCAGGCCAAACCAGGTAGCGTAACGGAAGTTTTTGTAGCCCAACTCTTCCATGGTCGGAACGTCCTTGATGGCATCGATGCGGCTGCCATGCGCCAGGGCAATCGGACGGAGGCGGCCATCCTGGATGTGCGGCAAGGCTGCGGAAAGCGTCACGAAGGCCATTTGCACCTGTCCGCCAAGCAGGTCGGTCAGCATCGGTGTATCGCCGCGGTAAGGAACGTGTACCAGCTGTATCTTCTCGATTTCCTTGAAGGACTCGCCGGTCAGATGGCCCGGAGTGCCATTGCCACTGGACGCCATGGTCAGCCCCTCCGGGGACTTGCGCGCCAGTTCAAGCAGGCCGTCCAGGTCGGTGACGGGTACGTTCGGTGCCGTCACGAGCACCAGGGGAATCGTTGCACTGAGGGAAATGGGCGTGAAGTCGGCGACGGCATCATATTTCAGGTTCTTGTATAGGTTGGCGCCTATCGTATGCGAGGCGGTCGTCATATACAGGGTGTAGCCGTCGGGTTGGGCGCGCGAGATCTGCTCGGCTGCCAGCGTCGTGCCGGCCCCGGGCTGGTTGCGGATCACGATGGGCTGGCCCCAGGCGGGTGCCACCTTCTCCGCGACCAGACGCGCGATGACATCAGTAGCGCCGCCGGCAGGGAACGGCACCACGATGGTGACTGGTTTGTTGGGGTAGTCTTCAGTGCTGGCCGCCCCGGCGGAAGAAAGCATCATGCAACTCATCACACCGGCGATGGCCCCAGCCAGCGAACGGAATTTCGCCATAATTGTCTCCTCATATTGTTGGATATCGCGCGCTTCCACGCACCGCGATCAATACTAGCGCTGATGATTCATAGCAACAATTCGGTTAGTATCCGTAATAATTAGGGTGTGGCTATTAATGGTTCGGCCTCATGATTTACAACATTAAGTATCGTTCTCTTAAGGCCTTCCTCCTCGCCGTGGAGACAGGCTCCTTCACGCATGCCGCTGATCAGCTGGGCGTCACGCAACCGTCGTTCACCGCGCTCATACAAGACCTGGAAAGAATCCTCGATCTGAAGTTATTCCAGCGCACGACTCGCAGCATTGCCCTCACCGCCGCAGGGCAGGACCTGCACGACCGCGTGGCACGCCCTGTTTCTGATCTGGAAGAGGCCTACCGGAGCATGTCTGAACTGGCGGAAGTGCGGCGCGGCGGCGTGGTGGTTGGCGCCTTGCCCTCGACCAGTCTGACCTTGATTCCGCCTGCGCTCGGAAAGCTGAACAAGCGCCACCCTGCCTTGCAGATACGGGTGGTCGAAGCCCACAACGATGAATTGCTCTCCATGCTGCGCACAAATCAGGTGGAGTTGGCATTGGCCACGCTGCTTGCGGATGCACCTGATCTTGTCTTCATCCCGCTCATCAAGGACGCTTTCTATGCGGTCTATCCGGAAGGCGCCAACATCGCCGCAAAAGCCGAGTTGAACTGGCAAGACCTTGCCGCCCAGGACCTGATTCTGCTGTCACAGGGCTCCAGCGCACGAATGCAGTTCGATCGCTCGATCACCCAGGACGAAACGGCGCAGGGCCTGCGATACGATGTCACCCATATGACCACGGCCGCCCTGCTGGTGCGTCAGGGGCTGGGGATAGCCATACTCCCGCGTTTAGCTCTTCCTTCGTTGCCGCTGGACGGTCTGGCATATCGTTCCCTTGCCGATGAGACTGCGCAGCGCACCATCGGCATTATCTACCGTCGCGACCGGCACCTCTCGCCGGCTGCAAAGGCGTTGGTCGTAGAGCTGGAGCAGCAAGCCGCAGCCATCATGCAGCATCTGCCAACCTAGACGCCACCAGACACAGGAGATCTCGCGTTCCGCCCGCTTGAGAATCCTGTGCAGCCATAGTGGAACCAATCAGCCCCTACGCCGCTCCCTTCCTGTCCGCCGCCACCGACACCAGCAAAATCGCCAGGCCGCCCAGGGCGAGCAGCGCCCCTACCCATCCTGAAGAGGTCCAGCCATAGCCGCGGGCGATGGTCATGCCGGCCAATAGCGGCCCCAGGGCATTGGCGAAATTGAAGGCGGAGTGGTTCAACGCCGCTGCCAGGCCCTGGGCGTTCTTGGCGACATCCATAAGCCGGGTCTGAAGGACGGTGCCCAGCGCACCGCCCACCCCGATCAGGAACACATTGACCGACACCGCCCAAAGGCTGTCGGCGGTGATCATGAAGAGGGCCGATGCTGCGGCGCTCCATAGCAACAGGCCGCCTGCGGTGGGTAGCAGGGCACGATCCGCAAACCATGGCACGATGATATTGCCGATGGTCATTCCGATACCGAACACCGCTAATACCAAGGGCACCGCTTGCGGTGATGCCTGCGTCACCTGGATCAGGGTGTCGGCCAGATAGGTATACACGGCGAACAGGCCTCCGAAGCCGATGGCGCCGACGGCCAGGGTCAGCCATACCTGAAGATGCTTGAGCGCGCCCAGCTCGCGCAGCGGGCTGGCGCCTGCGGCCACGGGCGTGTGCGGCGCCCAGCGGGCGATGAGCAGCACGGAGAGGATGCCGGCGGCCGCCACCAGCGCGAAGCCCCAGCGCCAGCCAATGGCATGGCCCAGCCAGTTCGCAAACGGCACGCCGATGATGGTGGCCACTGTCAGGCCCAGGAACATTCGCCCCACTGCTTGGTTTCGCTTGTTCAGTGGCACCAGGGATACGGCCATCAACGACGCGATGCCGAAATAGGCTCCGTGAGGCAGGCCGCTCAAGAAGCGCAAGACCAGCAGGCTTCCATAATTTGGCGCAAAGGCGCACAGACCGTTGAATAGGGCGAACAAGCTCATCAGGCCGATAAGCAGCTTCTTGCGGGGCACCCGGGCGGTGAATACGGTAAGGACGGGCGCACCCACGACGACTCCCAGCGCATAGGCGCTGATTACATGGCCAGCGGTGGGAGCATCGATGCCCAGGTCTACCGCAAAGTAGGGCAGCAGGCTCATGGTCGCGAATTCGGTCGTGCCGATGGCGAAGGCGCCGATCGCCAGGGCAAAGAGGACAAGCGCAACCGAGGGGCGCGACTGTGGTGTGGTTTTCGTTCCAGGCATGTGGCTTCCGGCGACCTATGATCGCATCTCCCCAAGGGAAGAGTCGATATCTAGGGTAAACCCGTATTCTAGGCGAAGAGGCGTTCTGCCGGTGCGAGATGCCCGTGCCGGCTAACTTGGGAGCGACAGGCTGGCAGCAATGTCGGCCAGACGTGGGCCGATTTCCTGCCGTAGCAGCGGCTCGGGAAGGATTGAATCGGGTCCCCCGCAGCTCAACACGAACGTGCCTTCGCCCGTAATGGCCGAGAAGGGCGCGGCCACGGCGTTGATGCCGGGCTGCCAATCGCCGATGCCAAAGCAGCATCCGGTCGATTTGTAGTCGGCGCAAGCCTTTTTCATGATCTTGGCCATGTCCGATGGAACGTCGAGACCGGCAAGTACGTGCTCGCGCTCCTTGGCTGTCAGGGACGCCAGGTAGCTGCGGCCCATTGCGCTGTCCATGTTCACGCGATGCCCCACCGGCAGGCGCAGATACAGGGCGGAGGAACCATGGACGGCGTCCACGTACACCATGTTCCGCCCATCGAACACGCCTAGTGCGACAGCGCCGCCGCTGTCTTGGGCCAGTGCCTCCATGAGCGGACGCGCCACTTTTCTGACTTCCATATTGGCCAGGCAGCCGAACCCAAGGGCAAGCACACCGTAACCGGGGGAATATCGGCCGGTTTCGGCGTCATAGCGCAGGTACCCCAATGTGAGCAGGGTGTAGACGATGCGGCTCACTGTCGATCGTGCCAAGCCTGTTTTTTCTGCGATCTCCAGATTTCCGAGCGAGCGGACGCCTGGCGTAAAGCAGCGAAGCACGGTCAGGCCGCGAGCGAGCGCCTCGACGAAATCAGGCGATGCCGCGCCATTCGTTCCCACTGCGTCACGCTTTCTTCTTGCGGGCCGACGCGTATCGGTGAGTTGGCGGGTGTCGGACCGATTCGATTGCATTCGGGGCAAGCCTCCTATATATTTCTAGTACACAAAAACAGGATTGAATTCCATTCTGCGGAATTCAATTATCGCACACCTTCAAGGTGCAGGAGACGACTCATGCTTGGAAATGGCATCAGACTTGCGGCCGCAGCCTTGCTCGCCGCTGTAGTGGCAGCGCCTGTGGCGGCCGCCTACCCCGAACGCGCCATCACCATGGTCACGCCTTTTCCGGCGGGCGGCGCCACTGACGGCTTGGCACGTTTATTGGCTGAAAACATGTCCAAGACGCTGGGGCAGTCGGTCATCGTCGAGAACCGCGCGGGTGCCGCCACCACCATCGGCGCGTCGCAAGTGATGCGTGCGGAACCCGACGGCTACACGATTCTGCTTGCCACCAATTCCACGCTGGTCACCAATCGCTTTCTCTTCAAGAGCTTGTCGTACGACCCCGATGCATTTGCACCGATCGGCATGATAGGCGTGGGTCCCATGGTGCTGCTCTCCAGCAAGAAAACCGGCTTCGGTTCCCTGGCCGATGTAGTCAAAGCCGCCAAGGCTCAGCCGGGCACACTCAGCATTGCTTCGTTCGGAGCCGGCACGTCTTCTCATCTGGCCGCCGAGAATTTCCAGAAGCTCGCCGACATCGAGCTTCTGCATGTTCCGTTCAAGGGCTCAACGCAAGCACTCCCTCAATTGATCAGCGGTGACGTGGACTTGTTTTTCGATATGGTTTCCACCGGCATGCCGCAGGTGGAAGGCGACAAGGTCAACGTCCATGCCATTACCAGTCGTGAGCGCATGTCTTCACTGCCACAGCTGCCGACTGTGGCGGAATCCGGGTACGAAGGCTTCGAAATCACGGCCTGGTTCACGCTCGTGGCGCCCCCGGGGACTCCAGCAGAAGCCACCCGCGCAGTGGGCGAGGCCTTGCGCAAGACACTCGCCGATGCAGAGGTGAAGCGCCGCATGCTCGTGATGGGCATCGAGCCGTCCGACGGCAGCCCCGACGCTCTTTCGCGCCAGATCAAGCAGGAACTGCCCATCATCGAATCGCTCGTGGAGCGTGCCGATATCGTCGTTCAGTAAATACGTTCGCCTCAACCCGCAACACTCGAGACCTGAAGATGTCAGATCAACGTTACTGGGAATTCCCTCATGTCAGCCGGCGCTTGCCTGTGCTTGCAGCAAATGTCGTCAGCACCAGTCAGCCGCTCGCGGCACAGGCCGGCTTGCGCATGCTGTTGGCCGGGGGAAATGCGGTCGATGCCGCTTTGGCCGCCGCGATCGCCCTGACGGTGGTCGAGCCGGTGATGAACGGGATAGGCGGCGATGCGTTCGCGCTGGTATGGGACCAGGGCAAGATGCACGGCTTGAACGCCTCGGGCTGTGCGCCAAAGGTCTGGACATCCGAGTACTTTGCCGGGCGCAGCGCGATGCCGGAGATCGGCTGGGGAACGGTCACGGTTCCCGGGCAGGTCGCAGGCTGGGCGGAACTCTCTCGCCGCTTCGGGCGGCTTCCGTTCGCCGAGCTTTTCGTGCCGGCACTGCACTACGCCCGCGAAGGGTTTCCGGTATCGCCCACCATCGCGCGTCAATGGGCCGATCAAGCGCCCTTGCTGAAGGATCAGCCCGGCTTTGCCGAAGCCTTTCTGCCTGGCGGCTCAGCGCCCCGGGCCGGTACGATCTGGCGCTTTCCTGAACAGGCCGCCACGCTCGAACGCATTGCGGCCAGCATGGGGCGCGATTTTTACGAAGGGGAGCTCGCGGAGCGAATCGCCGCTTTTGCGCTTGAGACGTCCGGCGCGATCACTCAGGCCGATCTGGCCGCGCACCAGTGCGAATGGGTCGACCCCATTTCAATGAGTTATCGCGGCGAGTACACGCTGCACGAGATCCCGCCCAATGGCCAAGGGATCGCGGCGCTCATGGCGCTGGGCATGCTGGACCATTTCGATCCGCCGCGTGAGGAAGACGCCGCGGCACGCTTTCACTTGTCGATCGAAGCCATGAAGCTGGCATTTGCCGACCTGCATGAACATGTGGGTGACGCGGCCACCATGGGCGAGTTGACCCAGCAGCTTCTGGATAAAGACTATTTACGTCGGCGAGCCGATCTGATCGATCCGACGAAAGCCACCGCAACGGCCCCGGGCCTGCCGGGGCAGGGGGGCACGGTATACCTGACCGCCGCCGATTCAGACGGAATGATGGTCTCCTTCATCCAGTCCAACTACCATGGCTTCGGTTCTGGCGTGGTCGTGCCGGGCACGGGTATCGCCTTGCACAATCGCGGGCGCAGTTTCTCGCTTCGGGCCGGCCATCGCAATTGCGTGGGACCGGGCCGTCGCCCCATGCACACCATCATCCCCGGCTTCATTACCCGCAAGGGCGACGCCTATGCCAGCTTCGGCGTGATGGGCGGCAACATGCAGGCTCAAGGGCATGTACAGATGATGCAGCAGCTGGTCGACCTGGGACGTAATCCCCAGGCCGCGGTCGATGCCCCGCGCTTCCGGGTGGAGGCCGGCCCTCGCATCATGCTCGAAGCCCATGTTCCCGGCGCCGCCGTCGACATGCTGCGCGAGCAAGGGCACGACCTCGACCTGCGTCCGGCCGATAGCCTGGAATTCGGCTCGGCCCAGGTTATTCAACGATTGCCCGAAGGCGGCTATATCGCCGCGTCCGATCCACGCCGTGATGGCCAGGCAGTCGGCTATTGAGTGTTCTCTTTAGGCAGTTCCACACAAGTCCACTTGGAGGAGACCCGCATGAAAACACGTAATTACGCCCCGACCTGGATGGGATTCGGCCTTCGTGCCGGCCTGCTCGCCCTGGCGACCGTTGGCGCCGTGCACGCCAGTTCTTTTCCTGCCCAACCGGTCACGCTTGTCGTGCCGTACCCGCCTGGCGGAACCACCGACATTGCGGCGCGCACCGTGGCACAAGCCATGGAAAAAGCGCTGGGGGGAACAGTGGTCGTGGACAACCGCGCCGGAGCGGGCGGAAACATCGGCATGGCGGCGGTGGCTCGGGCCAAGGCAGACGGGTACACCATCGGCATGGGCACGATCGGTACGCAGACCATCAATCAGTTTCTGTATAAGGACATGGCCTTCGATCCGAGTGTGGATTTCGAACCGATCGCTCTGGTCATGACAACGCCGAACGTCATTGCCGTGAATGCGCAGTCGGACATCAAAAACATGAAAGACCTCGTCGCCGCGGCGAAAACGCGCAAGCTGACCTACGCTTCGCCCGGTGTGGGCTCCTCGGTGCACCTGACCGGCGCCTATCTGGAACAGGCGCTGGGCATCGAGATGCTGCATATTCCGTTCAAGGGAGTGGCGGGTTCCATGCCGGCCTTGATCGGGGGACAGGTCGACATCCTGCTCGATAACCTGCCCAGCACGCTTTCGCAGATCAAGGACGGTTCCAAGGTGAAAGGTGTGGCCGTTACATCGGCCGAGCGTTCGCCTTCCGTGCCTGATGTGCCCACCATTGCGGAAAGCACGGTCCCCGATTTCGGCGTCACGGCGTGGTTTGCGCTCTATGCGCCCAAGGGAACGCCCGCAGAAGCACTCAAGAAACTGACTGACGCCGCGACCCAGGCCTTATCGTCCCAGGAAGTCCAGGATCGCTTCCAGACGTTTGGCGCACAGACCGGCACGCTGGCCGGCGATGAATTGCGAGCGTTTGAAGTCGAAGAGCGCAAGCGGTGGAGTACGCTCATCAAGGAACGCAACATCGCCACGCAATAGGTGGTACCCGGCAACTGACTTCGAAAGGTATATCGGTGAACAAGGTAGATACGATGAACGGTGCAGACAGTCTCTGCGATACGCTGTTGGCCAACGACGTGGATGTCTGTTTCGCGAATCCCGGTACGTCCGAGATGCATTTCGTGGCAGCGCTTGATCGCAAACCCGAGATGCGCTGCGTGCTGGGGCTCTTTGAAGGGGTGGTGACCGGCGCGGCGGACGGCTACGCACGCATGGCTGACAAGCCCGCCGCCACCTTGCTGCACCTGGGCCCCGGCATGGCCAATGCCCTGGCGAACATGCACAACGCGCGCCGCGCCAATACGCCGATGGTCAACGTGGTGGGTGAACATGCCACCTACCATCTGCGGCATGATGCCCCGCTGCACAGCGATATTGAAAGCCTGGCGCGCCCCATGTCCAACTGGGTTCATCGTATTCGTTCCGCCGATGATGTCTCGCCGTCAGCGGCGGCGGCCATCGAGGCCGCCACGGCGGACCCGGGCGGCGTGGCCACACTGATCCTGCCAGCCGACGCTGCCTGGCAGGATGCGGGTCCGGGAATTCATAAGGCACGGCCCACGGTGGCTCCGCAGGTGGATGCCGCGGCGGTCGCGCATGTGGGCGCCGCCCTGCGCAATGGGCGCAAGACGGTCATTCTGATGTCCGGGAAGGCCTTGCGCGCAGATGCGTTGCAGGTTGCCGCGCGCATTGCGGCCAAGACGGGCGCGCGTCTGATGGCGCAGCAATCGAATGGCCGCATCGAACGCGGGGCGGGGCGTGTACCCATTGAACGTGTGCCCTTCGCGGTCGACGCAGCGCTGAAGGCTCTTGAAGGCACCGAACAGCTCATTCTGGTGGGCGCCCGCGTTCCGGTGGCCTTCTTCGCCTACCCCGGCAAACCCGGGGTGCTCATTCCGGAAAATTGCCAGGTCATCACGCTGGCCCCGTCTACACACGACTTGCCCGACGCCTTGCGACACCTGGCCGACGCGGTGGGAGCCGGCGCCGAAACGGCCATCACGCTTGCGGAACGCGGAGATATCGGCCTGCCGACCGGCGCTTTGGACGCCAGTGCCGTGATCCGGACGATTGGCGCCCTATGCCCCGAGAATGCGGTGATCTGCGATGAGTCCGTCAGTTCGGGCCGCGATTCTTTCAAGTGGACCTGGAATGCCGCTCCCCATGATTTCCTGCAGATCACCGGCGGCGCAATTGGTATCGGTATCCCGCTGGCCACGGGCGCGGCGGTCGCCTGCCCGGACCGCAAGGTGATCCTCATGCAGGCCGATGGCAGCGGCATGTACACCCCACAAGGCTTGTGGACCCAGGCGCGCGAACAGCTCGATGTGATCACGGTCATTTTCGCCAATCGCAGTTACGCCATTCTTCATAACGAACTGAAGATGATGGGTGCCGGGGAGCCCGGCCGCAATGCGCGCCGCATGCTCGATCTCGATACGCCCCCCGTCGACTGGGTAAACATGGCAAGCGCCATGGGCGTCGAGGCGGCGCGCGCGACCGACGCCGCAAGCTTTGTCGACCTCTTCCGTACGGCCTTGTCGCGCAAAGGCCCCTTCCTTATTGAAGCCGTGATCTGATCGGCGCCGTACTTCAACTTATCGAGCACCAGAATGACCGCAACCAGCGCACTCCACCATCGCGATATCAATTACCACCTGCATCCCTACACCAATGCGGTGAAGCACGAGCAGGTCGGCCCCCGCTTTATCGACCGCGGAGAAGGCATCTATGTTTTCGACGATCAGGGACGCCAATACATCGAGGGCATGGCGGGATTATGGAGCGTTGCGGTCGGCTTCAACGAGCAAAGGCTGGTCGATGCGGCGACCCGCCAGCTGGGGAAGCTGCCTTTCTATCACACGTTCAGCCATAAGAGTCACACGCCTTCGGTCGAACTGGCCGAAAAACTCGTGCAGTTGACTGAAGGCCGCATGAGCACGGCCTTCTTCACCAACTCCGGCTCCGAGGCCAACGACACCGTCATCAAGATGGTCTGGTACTACAACAATGCGCTGGGCCGCAGTCAGAAAAAAAAGATCATTGCCCGCAACCGCGGTTACCACGGTGTCACGATCGCGTCGGCGAGCCTGACCGGTCTGGCGCCCAACCACCGTGGGTTCGACCTGCCGCTGCCGCAAATGAAGCACCTGAGCTGCCCTCACTTTTACCGCGAGGGGCAAGAGGGCGAAACGGAAGCGGCTTTTGCCACACGCATGGCCGACGAACTGGAGGCGATGATCTTGCGCGAAGGGCCGGACACCGTCGCGGCCTTCATCGGGGAACCCGTGATGGGCGCAGGCGGCGTCATCATTCCGCCGGACACCTACTGGGAGAAGATCCAGGCGGTTTGCCGCAAGTACGATGTGCTCATCATCGCCGATGAAGTGATTACCGGCTTCGGTCGCCTGGGCACCATGTTCGGCTCGCAGAAGTACGGTATTGAGCCGGACATGATGGTCTTGTCCAAGCAGATCACGTCTTCCTATCAGCCGCTTGCCGCCGTGCTGCTGGGCAAGGGCGTCCACGATATCATCGCCCGCTATTCCGGCGAGCTGGGCGTCTTCGGTCACGGATACACTGCCAGCGGACACCCTGTGGCCACTGCCGTCGCCCTGGAGAATATCCGCATCATCGAGGAAGACGCGCTGGTGCGGAATGCCGCCGAGGTCGGAGAAGTCTTGCAGGCTTCGTTACGCGAGCTTGCAGGTCACGACTTGGTGGGGGAAGTGCGCGGCACCGGGCTGATTGCCGCTGTGGAGCTGGTCGCCGACAAAACCACCCGCCGGCAGTTCGACCCGCTGGGAAAGGCCGGCGCCGCCGTGTTCGAGCGTGCACACGAACACGGGCTGATTGTGCGCGGCATTCAAGACAGCATCGCGTTCTGCCCGCCGCTCATCATTACGGAAGCTCAGGTTCGTGAAATGGTGGGCCGCTTCGCAGATACCCTTGAAGAGGTAAAGCACTTACGGTCCTAGCGCGGGGCGCTTGCAATCAAGCACGTACTTGACTGCACGCGGAACGATCACGCCGGGCGCTTCGAGCGCGCATCTGGCTCGCGCTCAGGGCGCCGGATTCGTATAGCGCTGATGAATGGCCTTGATGCCTTTCATCACCTCTTCCGAAAGCGTGAGCTCGACGCTGTCGATATTTTCTTTCAGCTGTTCCAGGCGGGTCGCGCCGATCAGGTTGCTGGTGACAAAAGGCTGCTGGTTGACGAAGGCCAGCGCCATGGCGGCGGGCGACAAGCCATGGTCACGTGCCAACTGCACGTATTCAGCCGCAGCCAGCTCGGCTTGCGGCTTCGCGTAGCGATCGAAGCGCGTGAACAGAGTCATGCGGGCCCCTTCAGGGCGGGCGCCGTTCAGGTATTTGCCCGCCAGTACGCCCATCGCCAATGGCGAATATGCCAACAGTCCCACACCTTCCAGGTGGCTGAATTCCGAGAGGCCGTTCTCGTAAAGCCGGTTAAGCAGATTGTAGGGATTCTGGATGGACACGATACGGGGCAAGTTCCGTGTTTCCGCGAACTTCAGGAATTGGGCCACACCCCAGGGCGTTTCATTCGACACCCCGACATGGCGCACCTTGCCGGCCTTCACGAAGTCTTGCAGGACTTCCAGCGTTTCGTCGATGGGCACGGTGTAGGCGTCGTTCCTCCAGGGATAGGCGGGGCGACCGAATATCGTTGTCGTGCGATCAGGCCAGTGCAACTGGTAAAGGTCGAGATAATCGGTTTGCAAGCGCTTCAGGCTGGCATCCAGCGCTTCGGTCATGTTCTTGCGGTCCAGGTGCGTCTTGCCGTCACGAATATGCCCCGGACGTTTCGGATCGGTGGAGGGGCCTGCCACCTTGCTGGCGAGGACAATGTCCTTGCGTCGCCCTGTTTTGGCCAGCCAGCTGCCAATATAGGTTTCGGTGCGGCCTTGTGTCTCCGGCTTTGGGGGCACGGGGTACATTTCTGCCGCATCCAGCAGGTTCACCCCCCGCGACAAGGCGTAATCGATCTGCTCGTGAGCCTCGGATTCGGTGTTCTGTTCACCCCAGGTCATGGTGCCCAGCCCGATCAGGCTGACTTCAAGGTCGGTGTGGCCAAGTTTGCGGTACTTCATGGTGGGGCAGCTCCGGCTGAAGAGTTGACGGCGTGCCGACTGGCATGCCGATGATGCGGTTGATGTTATCACCAGGGGGCGAAGGTCGTTCAAGCCGGTATAATCCGCAATGCTCCGGGGTGTGCTGCCGCCAGGTCAGGCGGGCGCTGAGATCAATACCCGTGAACTTGAATCGGATCATGCCGACGTAAGGAGAGCGATTTGCGCGACACCGCTGCGCCCGAGATGGCGACGGATATTCTCATCGATTTGCTGGCCTTCATGAACGGGGGCCCAGGCAGCGACGAAGCATTCAATGAGCTGGCTCTCAGGCTGTTCGCTCATCAGTTCCGCCATAATCCGGCATTCCAGCGCTACTGCCGCCAGCAGGGGAAAACGCTGCGCACGGTGAAGTCGTGGCGCGATATTCCCGCCGTCCCCATCAATGCCTTCAAAGAACTGACGCTCAGCTGCGTGCCGCCGTCACAGTGCGAACGCGTGTTCATGACCAGCGGGACCACGCAGGCCGGAAACAGGGGCCGCCATTACCATCCCCATCTGCGCGTGTACGACGAATCCATGAGGCTGCACTTCGCAGAGCGCTTCATGCGCGGGGAGAAGCGGCTGCGCATGGGTATCCTGTTTCCCACGGAAGCGATGATGCCCAATTCGTCGCTGGCGCACTATCTTGCCTTGGCGCTCGAAGCGTTTGGCGCCGATGGCAGCGAATATTTCGTTGGCCCAGAAGGCATGGATATCGAGCGTTTGTGCGCCACACTGGAACAGGTACAGCGGGATGGCAGGCCTTACGCTCTGCTGGGAGCCAGCTACAGCTTTGTTCATCTTATGGACGCCTTGCGGGCCCAAGGCCCGAGCTTTACCTTGCCGACGGGCAGCCGCCTGTTTGATACGGGCGGGTTCAAGGGCCAGTCTCGCGAGATGGAGACGGCCGACTTCTATCACCAGCTCAGTGCAACCTTCGGTGTGCCTGCCGGGGCCTGCACCAATATGTATGGCATGACTGAACTCAGCACTCAGTTCTACGACGATGGCAACGCAGCACAGCCCGCAGTGAAGTCGGGGCCGCACTGGATCCGGTCGCGTACCGTGGATCCCATTACAGGGCAGGATGTTCCCCGCGGCGAACGGGGAATCCTCACGCATTGCGACCTGGCCAACTTCAACTCCGTCACCACCATCCTTACGGAAGACGTGGGCGTGACCGTCGACGGCGGCTTTCTGCTATTGGGTCGCGCCGAAGGGGCGCAAGCCAAGGGATGCTCGATGGCAATGGACGCTTTTCTGCAGGCGGCAGGCGGATGAACGCGCCGCTCACGTTCCAGGCCGCCGTCGGCGCCGGTAATGCGCTCAAGATCGTGGCCGGCCATGTCCCCGGCATCGACGCGCAATCCATCCGATGGGAAACGCTCCTCTTCCAGGCGCACGGGCAGCGGCTGGAAGCGTCCGTGCCCAGGCTTACGCCTGTACAGCTTGAGGCCGTCGCGGCCAAGGTGAGCGTGGCAGCACGAGAGGGACTGGCCGCATTGCCGGTCATGGAGATCGTGGACGCCATTGATCGCGCCATCGCCAGGATGCTGGATGCCGATGACCCCGGCCGTCAGGAGATCGAGCGCTTGCTGCCCATCGTGAGCGGCTTTGATCCGGAAATGACCAGGCTGGGGCTGAATGCGGGCCTGAAAGCCTTTCGCCGGCCGCAGCTGCTGCGCTTTCTGGTTGAGGACTTCGGCGATCCAGGGCTGCTGGACGGCTTTCGGCCGCGCGCGAGCGGGGGTTGGGCACGGGCTTGCGGCCCCGCTTTGCTGGGCCACGTATGGGCGGGAAACGTTCCAGGCCTGCCTCTGTGGAGCCTGGTGTCGGGGCTGTTGGTCAAAGCGGGCGGCATCGGCAAGGTGTCCAGCGATGAACCCCTGGTGGCGGCATGGTTTGCACGCGTCCTGGCCGAGGTCGAGCCACGGTTGGCGGATGCGCTGGCAATCGTCTGGTGGCCGGGTGGGGAAACTGCGCTGGAAGAGGCCTTGTGCCGACATGCGGACGTATTGAAAGTCTATGGCGGTGATGCGGCTGTGGCCGCATGGCAGCGTCACTTGCCGGTGGGCAAACGATTGCTCGCGCACGGGAACAAGCTTAGTGTCGGCCTCGTGTCGGCTACGGCGCTCGATACGCGTCAGGCCCAGCTCACCGCCCGGCAGGCCGCGCTGGATGTCGTGCGCTGGGATCAGCAGGGCTGCTATTCACCGCAGATGTTTTATGTCGAGCGGGGCGCCCGGGTTTCCCCTCATGCCTTCGCTTGCGACTTGGCGGGCGAGTTGTCGGCTTTGCAGCACACCTTTCTCCGCCGCGCCTTGTCGCTGGAAGAGTCCGCCGCCGTCGCCGGCTGGCGGCAAGCGCTAGAGCTCGGACAGTTGCGTAGCGAGCCGGTGGAACTGCTGGGCCCGCCGGATGCGCCGTGGTGTGTGGCGTATATGGATGCGCCGCTCGCGGTTCGTGCAGACGTCTTGAATCGCACGACGTGCGTGGTGGCGGTCGACAGCCTGGACGATACCGTGCCGTTTCTGGGCGAGCAGCGTGCGTTTCTGCAAACCGTGGGGCTGGCCGCCAGCCCTGAAGAGCTGTTCCGTCTGGCGCCTTTGATCGCTCAGGCCGGGGCGACACGAATCTGCGCTGTCGGCGCCATGACGACACCCGCCCCTGGATGGCATCATGACGGGCGCTTCAGCCTGCTGGATCTGGTTCGCATGGTCGATATCGAAGCGTCGGCGGAACAGGCGGCCGAGGCCCTGGCACAGTACAGGGACTGAACGACGGAACGCCATGACGGAAATTTTCTTGAGCATGCGGGGGGTGGGCTTCGGCTACGCGGGTAGGTCGGCCGTCGTCAGGGAAGTCGATTGGCGTATGCCGCCAGGTGCGTTCCACTGCTTGCTGGGGCGTAGCGGCTGCGGAAAATCGACATTGTTGAAACTGGCGGCGGGGCTGCTGCTGCCCGATACAGGGGCGGTGACGCTGGCGGGAGCGCGGGTGAGGAGCCCGGGGCCGCTCACGGGTTTCGTGTTCCAGTCGCCCACGCTGCTGGAGTGGCTGAATGTCATCGACAACGTGCTGTTGCCTGTGTCACTGCAGCGCTCGCCCACCGACGCTGATGCCGCACATGCCGAAGTCTTGCTCGATGAGCTGGGTCTGGAAGGCCTGGGTGACCGATATCCGCGTCAGCTTTCGGGGGGCCAGCAAAGCCGTGTCGCGATTGCGCGGGCGCTGCTCACGCACCCCCGGCTGCTGTTGATGGACGAGCCCTTTACCGCGCTCGATGCGCTGACGCGAGAAGAGCTGCAGGACAGCTTGCTGGCGGTCTGTCGTCGGCACGGCACTTCGGTGCTGTTCGTCACGCACGACATCTCCGAAGCGGTCTACCTTGCCGACCATGTCGCAGTGATGAACAAGGGCCGCATCGTCCATGAGCAAGCTATTGATCTGGGCCGGCCTCGTTCATCGGATACCCGCCACAGTGCCGGCTTCAATACGGTCTGCGCCGGTTTGCGCCACATCATGGAAACCGCCGGCCGGCGCGCCGCTCTCGAGCAGATTCAGCCATGAATGCGGCTGGCTTGAAGTCGCCGCGAATCTGGTCGCTCGCGTTACTGCTGGCGCTGCTGTGGATATGGGAATGGGCCGTTACCGCGTTCGCGTGGTCTGAACTGGTGCTGCCGCCGCCCTCAACCGTGGCGGCCACCCTTTGGCGGGGTCTGCATACTGGCTACTTCTGGCCCCATCTTGCACAAACCGCGATGGAGGTCGCGGCGGGTCTGGCAGTGGGCGGCTTGTTCGGCTTCGTCTGCGGGCTTGCATTGGGCGAGTCCGCCTTCGGCCGGCGTGTGTTCATGCCGTACGTCGTGGCGACTCAGGTCATTCCCAAACTGGCGCTTGCACCACTGCTGACGGTGTGGCTGGGCTTCGGCACCGTACCCATGGTCGTCATCACCGCACTGGTCTGCTTCTTTCCCCTGCTTGAAAGCACCATGACCGGCATTGGCCAGGTGGATGCTGCCCGGCTCGAACTGTTTCGCATGCTCGGCGCCACACGATGGCAGACCTTGTGGCGACTCAAAGTGCCGACAGGCCTGCCGGCCGTTCTTGCAGGGATGCGCATGGCGGTTGTGCTGGCCTTGGTGGGCGCCGTAGTGGGGGAGTTCATCGGCGCCAGCCAGGGCTTGGGCGCTCTCATCATCGCCGCGCAGGGCTCCATGGATACGCCTTTGATGTTTGCCGTGCTGACGCTCATCACTCTTATGGGCCTGTTGCTTTATCTTGGCGCGCTATGGGTGCAGAAACGATTACTGCGTCCCTACGCGGCCTCTCAATCTGGAAGTCGGTCATGATGACATTCGTGGGGAGCGCCATTGTGCGGCGCCTGATGGCGTTTTGCGCCGGCATGGTTCTGGCGTTGGGAGGCCCGGCAAGCTCCGCCCAGCCGCCTCGACTGGAAAAATTCGTACTCGCAGGCTGGAGCAAGCCGATCACCGAGATCACGCATTTGCTGGCCGAGCCGGATATGGGGTTCTTCAAGGATCAGGGCCTGGCATTGACCTATCTTCCGGGTGCGGGCGGCGGGGACGCCCTGCGCAACCTGTTGAGCGGGCAGGCAGAGGTCGCGTTCACGGACCCTGGTTCCTTCTTCGCAGCCCTGGATAAAGGTGCGGAGCTGCGGGCCATTTACGATATTTATCCACAGAACGTGTTCAATGTTGTGGCGCTGGCCTCCAGCGGAATCACCCAGCCGGCCGATCTCAAAGGCAAGCGTATCGGTGTGTACAGCCTGGCCAGCGGCACGCGGCAGAATTTGCAGATCCTGTTGCAGCACGCCGGCCTGAGTGAAAGCGATGTGACCATCGTGGTCACCGGCGTGCTCAATTTCGTGCCGCTGATTCGGGGTCAGGTGGATGCCACTGCCGCCACCGACACGGGGCTGGCATTGGCGCGGCGGCGGGGGCTGGGCGACGTGCAGGTCATTGAAGTGGCCGATTATCTGAACTATTCCAGCGATCTTTTCGTGGTTCGCGAATCCTATTATCAGCAGAACAAGGACACCCTGCGCCGGTTTCTTGCCGCCTATCGCCGCAGTGCCGAATGGATGATCAGCGAGCCTGAACGCGCCGCCCAAGTAGCGCAGCGCCGGGCCATTGATGGACAGGATCCCGTGTTGAATGCGGAGACCATCGCGATCCGAAATCGTGCCAGTGTCTCGGCGCTCACTCAGGAAAAGGGTTTAGGAGCGCTTGACCTCGAGACCCTGCAGGCGGCCGCCGACGCCTATTTCGACCTAGGGCTCATCAGCCGAAGAATCACGATAAGCGATGCCGCGGCGTTGGATGTATTACCCGACGCCCAATAGAGTCGCTGCGGAGACAGACATGGATTTCAAGAACAAAGTGATCCTGGTGACGGGCGCCAGTCGCGGCATCGGCGCGGCCATCGCGCAGGCGTTCGCTGGCGAAGGCGCTCTGGTCGTGGTCAATTACCTGCGCAATGAAAGCGCCGCTGCCCAAGTCGTCGAGCATTGCATGGAAGTGGGCGGTGATGCCTGGGCGATACCCGCCGACGTCATGGATGCATCGGCCGTGAATGCCATGGTCGAGCAAGTGATGATGGAGACCGGCCGCATCGACGTCGTGGTCAATAACGCCTTGCGCGCCTACCGGTTCAACCCCGACCTTCGCCGCCGTTTTCAGGAATTGGACGCGAGTGCCTACCGGCAACAGTTCGACGCCGCGGTGCAGAGCGCCTGCAATGTATGCAAGGCGGTATTGCCGCATATGCGTCAGCGCGCCGCAGGGAGCATTATCAATATTTCCAGCGACCTGGTGGAACATCCCGTGGTCCCGTACCACGACTATGCGACCGCGAAGGCGGCGATGGTCGGCTTCAGCCGTCATCTGGCCGCCGAACTGGGGCCATCGGGCATACGCGTGAACTGCGTGGCGCCGGGATTGGTGTGGCCAACGGATGCCAGCCGGGAAACCCGGGAGTCGATTCGTGAGCAGCTGGCGGGGCAAACGCCGCTGCGCCGTATCGCCACCCCGAAAGACGTGACCGGGCCGGTGATGTTCCTGGCGTCCGACTGGAGCCGCTTCATGACGGGACAGGTGCTGTACGTGGATGGCGGGCTGGTGATGCGGTAAGCATGGACCGGTCTTGCCTCAAGAGTCCGGCGCTATGGGCGATCTGCGCCGTGCCACGATCAGTCCCAATACCAGCAATCCGGCGCCGGCCGCAGTGAAAATCAGTTTTTCGGACAAATGGTCGGCCACCCATGCAGCGCCGGAGACCCCTACGGATTGGCCGATGAAAAGGAAACAGGCAAACAGGGACATTGCGGCGCCGCGTGCCGTGGGCGCCATCTGGGTAGCCTTGGTCTGCAAGGTGTTGTGCAGGCAGTAGAAGCCAAAGCCAGCGAGCAGGCAGGCGACCGGCGTCCATGCGAGCAGGGGCGCGTAGGCAAAGGACACGAAGCCCAGAAGCAGCAACACGCCGCCCAGCCGCGCCAGTCCGGATTCGCCGAGCCGGCCCAGCAATCTTGCCGCCATGCGGGTGTAGAGGAAACCGCCCAGTCCATAGAACGCCGCGATACCGCCGGCCATGGAAAGCGACACCTCATGGTGGCGCTGCAACAGGCTCGGAATGAAAGCCAGGGCGCCGAAGGCCAATGCTCCCTCGACCGTGATCACCGTCAATATCCATCTTGAGGCGGGTTCGGCCACGATCTCTCGCAATGCGCGGCGACCCGTATGGGCGGCGGGTGCCGCAGGCGCCTCATGTCGCAGGGCGCGGAGCAGCAGACCGCCCGACGCGAGGAAAAGGACGACGAGCACGAGGAAGGCGGGGCGCCAGCCGGCTTGCTCAGCGATCAGTCCGCTGAGCCACTGGCCGGCAAGCATGCCCATCACGCCGGCACTCACAATGCGCGCGAGCGCGGCCTGGCGTGCGTGATAGGGCACGTTGTCCCCGATCCAAGCCATCGCGAGCGGAAAGATGCCGGCCGCGGAGGCACCCGATAGGACGCGCGCCGCCACCAGCCAGTCTAGCGAGGGCGCGAGGAACGCCATGCCGTTACCGACGACGCTGGCCAAGCTGCATATCGAGATGATGCGCAGCTTGCCGTAG
>JAEWFK010000175.1 GCA_023388835.1 Pseudomonadota bacterium
GCCGCACTGTTGCGGCCCAGCCAGCCCGATAGGCGTTCGTAGTCGGCGCCATGCAGATAGGCATGCGCCACTGCGTCGTAGGCGACGGGGTCGGCGCTTGCCGCGAGCGCCGAAATGCGCCCGCGTACTGCCGAAGAGGGAGGCAAGGAAGGCGCTGCGAGCGGGGGGACCGCGTTCTGGCGCAAGCGCCGGCTGCGCGCGAGATGGCGCAGGACGCTGTAGATCCAGGCTCGGGCCGAGCCCATGCCCGGAACGTACTGGTCGGCGTTCTGCCAGATCAGGGCGAAGGTATCGTGCAGCAGGCCGTTTGCGTCGCTCGGTACCAGACGCGTGCACAGGGCCAGCATGTGTGGAGCTTCTTGATCATATAGCTGATGAAATGCAGCCTGGTCGCCTTTTGCGCAGGCAAGCAGGCTGGCTGCATGATCAAACGGGGCGGCTTCCATTGCTTCTCCGGTCGGCGCCCGGCTCGCGGGCAAACCCGTATTGTAGGGGCTGTTCGCAGGGCGCCGAAGGAGAGAGGCCGCCGGATGTCACGATTTTTCGATGCCAGCCTTCTCGATGATTTACCTCCGCTTCTCCGTTTCCGCCGGCCTTCCCCACAGGGTAGCCACGTTGCCATCAGGGAAACCCCGTAAAAGTTTTTGCGCATATAGGACCAAAATGGTACTATATGGCTTCATTTGACAAGGTTTATTCAGGAGCACAGGCGTCGATGCTGCGTGTCAGCAAGATCATCGATTACGGCACGTTGGTGTTGACCCACATGGCGTCCGATCCCGGCAAGGTATTCAGCGCGGCCGATCTTGCGGCTACCTTGGGGCTGGGCCAGCCGGTCGTCAGCAAGGTGCTGAAGTCGCTGGCGCAGCGCGAGATCGTGAAAAGCACGCGCGGTGCGCGTGGGGGCTATGCCTTGGGCAGGCCCGCGCAAGAAATCAGTATCGCCGACATTATAGACGCTCTGGACGACCAGCCTTTCGGGCTGACCGAATGCACGGCGACCCCAGGCGCCTGCAGTGTCGAAGCTGCCTGCAATATCCGCAGCAATTGGCATCGCATCAACGCCATCGTGCGCAAGACTCTGGAACGCGTGTCCGTCGCGGACATGGTCAACCCTGCAGCAACCATCGAATTCAACCCCGGCCGGCGGCCCCCCCAGAATACGTCGGACACCGTCACGGCGGCATGCCCCTCGACATGGAGTTTCACTGAATGAGCAGTAGCGTAACCGACAACCTCGATTCCTTTCTCGATCGGGAATACTCGGCCGGTTTTGTCACCGAGATCGAGTCCGTCACCTTTCCGAAGGGGCTGTCTGAAGAGACCATCCGCAAATTGTCGGCCATCAAGAACGAGCCGGAATTTCTGCTGGAATGGCGGCTCGCGGCCTATCGGAAATGGTTGGAAATGACGCCGCCCGAATGGGCGCACGTACAGTTTCCGCCCATCGATTTCCAGGACGTCAGTTATTATTCCGCGCCCAAGAGCAAGGCCGACGGTCCCAAGAGTCTCGATGAAGTCGACCCCGAACTCCTGCGCACCTACGAAAAGCTGGGTGTGCCGCTGCACGAGCGCGCCCGGCTAGCCGGCGTCGCGGTCGATGCCGTGTTCGATTCGGTCTCCGTCGCGACCACTTTCCGCAAGCAGCTCGAAGACGTCGGCGTGATTTTCTGTTCCTTCTCTGAAGCGGTGCAGAAATACCCCGAACTGGTGCGCCAGTACCTGGGTACCGTGGTGCCGCCTAGCGACAACTTCTATGCCGCCTTGAACTCTGCCGTCTTTTCCGATGGCTCCTTCGTGTATATCCCCAAGGGGGTTCGATGTCCCATGGAGCTGTCCACGTATTTCCGTATCAATGCATCGGAAACGGGGCAGTTCGAACGCACGCTGATTGTTGCTGCCGAAGGTTCCTACGTCAGCTATCTCGAGGGCTGTACGGCGCCCATGCGCGACGAGAACCAGCTGCATGCCGCGGTGGTGGAAATCGTTGCGCTCGACGATGCAAAGGTCAAGTATTCCACGGTCCAGAACTGGTACCCCGGCGACAAGGACGGCGTGGGCGGTATCTATAACTTCGTGACCAAGCGGGGCGAATGCCGCGGTGCTCGTTCACATATTTCCTGGACGCAGGTCGAAACCGGCTCCGCCATCACCTGGAAATACCCCAGTGTGGTGCTGCGCGGCGACGACTCCACCGGTGAGTTCTACTCGGTAGCGCTCAGCAATCACCGCCAACAGGCCGACACCGGCACAAAGATGATCCACATGGGCCGCAATACGCGCAGCACCATCATTTCCAAGGGCATTTCCGCCGGATACGGCAGCAACGCCTACCGCGGGCTGGTGCGCATGACGCCCAAGGCTGAGAACGCACGCAACTTCACGCAGTGTGATTCGCTGCTGATCGGCAAGAACTGCGCGGCGCATACCTTTCCCGTCATGGAAGTCCAGAATCCCACCGCCAAAGTCGAGCACGAAGCCACCGCTTCGCGCATCGCCGAAGATCAACTGTTTTATGCCATGCAGCGCGGCCTGACGGCCGAAGACGCCGTGTCGATGATCGTCAACGGTTTCTGCAAGGAAGTTTTCAAGGAATTGCCCATGGAGTTTGCGGTCGAAGCGCAGAATCTGCTTGGCGTCAGCCTTGAAGGCAGCGTAGGTTAAGGAGAACACTCATCATGCTGAACATCAAGGATTTGCACGCTTCCATCGAGGACAAACACATTCTGAACGGATTGACCTTGCAGGTGAATCCGGGCGAAGTGCACGCGATCATGGGCCCTAACGGCTCAGGCAAGAGCACGCTATCGCAGGTGCTGGCCGGGCGTGAAGACTACCGCGTCGATAGCGGCGAAGTCGAATGGATGGGGCAGAATCTGCTCGAAATGCCCATCGAGGAACGGGCCCGCTCGGGCATCTTCCTGGCCTTTCAGTACCCCATCGAAATTCCCGGTGTGTCGAATGCCTATTTCCTCAAGGCTGCGGTCAACGCCGTGCGCCGCCATCAGGGTCTGCCCGAACTCGACGCCATGGATTTCCTCAAGCGCGTCAAAGAAGAAATGAAGACCGTCGGCATGAGGGAGGAATTCCTGTATCGCTCGGTGAACGAAGGCTTTTCCGGCGGCGAGAAGAAACGCAATGAAGTCCTGCAGATGGCTCTGCTTGAGCCCAAGCTGGCCATCCTGGACGAGACCGATTCGGGGCTGGACATCGACGCTCTGCGCGTTGTGGCCGATGGCGTGAACCGTATGCGCTCGCCCGACCGCGCTCTCGTTGTCATCACGCACTATCAGCGCCTGCTCGATTACATCGTGCCCGACTATGTTCACGTCCTGGCGGGCGGGCGTATCGTGCGCTCCGGCGGCAGCGATCTGGCGCACGAGCTCGAAAAACGTGGCTACGGCTGGGTCAAGGAACTCGAGGCCGAGCAGAAGGGGGCGCAGGCATGAGTTCAGTGCAGTCCTGGTTGGACGATTTTTCGTCCCGTCACGAACAGCTTCCCGGGGCCGGCTTGCCCTGGCTGGCCGCCATGCGCAAGCGGGCGATTGACCGCTATGCCGCCGAAGGCTGGCCCACGCCGAGGCACGAGGACTGGCGTCACACGTCGCTCGCCTTGCTCGAGCAAGCCCAGTTCGATCCGCTGGCGCCTGCTCAAGATGTCGCCGAGCTCGTACGCGCGCTGCGCGGTGACGAATCCGGTCATTGGCTGATCTTCGTCGACGGCCAGTATGCGCCGTCGCTTGGCCAGCTCGGTCAGCTTCCCGCCGGCGTGCGCCTGGGTACGCTGGCCGATGCGCTGGCTCACGAAGCCGACCTCGTCCAGGAAGCCTTCGGCAGCGAGGCTGACGGCAGCAGCGTCGCTGCGCTGAACCTGGCTCTGGCCAACGACGGCGCCTTCGTGCACTTGGCCCGCGGCACCGTGCTCGAAGACCCCGTACATGTGGTCTTTGTCGCCAGCGGCGACAAGGCGGCGGCCTTCCCCCGCAACCTGTATGTGGCAGAAGCGGGGGCGCACGGCAATATCGTCGAGCATTACGTCGGGCGCGACGGCAATGCGACCTTTACCAATACCGTTACGCGGGTGCAGGTCGCGGCTGACGCCCGGCTGACCCACACGCGCCTGCAGCAAGAAGCCCCCGAGGCCTTCCACATCGCCGGCATCGACGTCGAACAGGAAGCGAAATCCTATTTCGCGTCGCACTCCATCTCGCTGGGTGCGCGCTTGGCACGCCATGACATCGCTACGCGCTTTGTCGGCGAACGCGCCGAAAGCCTGCTGAACGGCGTCTACGTTGCCGACGGTCAACGCCACGTCGACCATCACACTCTCATCGGCCATGCACAACCTAATTGTGTAAGCCACGAGCACTATCGCGGCATATTGGCCGATCGCGGTCGCGGCGTGTTCCGCGGGCGCATCCTGGTTGCGCCAGGCGCCGACGGCACTGACGCGATCCAGCGCAACGACAGTCTGCTGCTGTCTAAACTGGCCCGCTCCGATTCGCGGCCCGAGCTCGAGATCTATGCGGAAGACGTGCGCTGCACGCACGGTGCGACGGTCGGGCAGTTGAGCGAAGAGAGCCTTTTCTATCTGATGGCGCGCGGTCTGGATGAAACCCATGCGCGCAACGTCTTGATTTATGCGTTCGTGCTGGAAGGGCTCGCTCGTATCGAGCCGGAAGCGGTCCGAGTGCGAGCCAGCCGCGCCGTCAAGGCGTTGATGCCCGGCAAGAACATGCTGGAGGAACTTGCATGAGCACCGCCGCCGAAGTCGCGGAAGCCACCGGCGTGGCCGGGCGAGCAGCCGATTTCCCGATACTTTCGCAACAAGTGCATGGTCGGCGGCTGGTTTATCTGGACAACGGCGCCACCACCCAGAAGCCGCAGTCGGTCATCGACGCTGAAACGCGCTACTACAGCGAATCCAACGCCAATATTCATCGTGGCGTGCACTGGCTCTCGCAGCACAGCACCGATCTCTACGATCGCAGCCGCGAACGGGTGCGTGGCTTCCTGAATGCCGCTCGGAACGAAGAAATCGTCTTTACACGCGGGACCACAGAAGCCATCAATCTGGTGGCCGCGAGTTGGGGACGCAGCAAGCTGCGGTCGGGCGACGAGATCTTGCTCAGTGGCATGGAGCATCATTCCAATATCGTGCCGTGGCAGCTAGTGGCTGAACAGACCGGCGCCATCGTGCGCGTGATTCCGGTGACCGACAACGGTGAACTGGACATGCAGGCGTTTGCCGGTCTGCTGAACGAGCGAACACGCTTCGTCGGCGTATGCCATGTGTCCAACGCCTTGGGCACGGTCAACCCGGTGGCCGATATCACGCGTATGGCGCACGAAGTCGGTGCCGTGGTGCTGATCGATGGCGCGCAGGCGGTGGCGCATCAGAAGGTCGACGTGCAGGCGCTGGCTTGCGACTTTTACGTCTTTTCGGGCCATAAGCTGTATGGCCCGACCGGCATCGGCGCACTGTACGGGCGCAAAGAGTTGCTCGACGCCATGCCGCCATGGCAAGGCGGGGGCGACATGATTCATACCGTGAGCTTTGAGCGTTCGACCTACGCGGAAACGCCACAGAAGTTCGAGGCCGGCACCCCGAATATTGCCGGGGCCATCGGTCTGGAAGCGGCCATCACGTACGTCGAATCAATCGGCCTGAATCAGATCGCCGCTCACGAAGCCGCTCTAGTGCAATACGCCTGCGACGCGCTGGCCGACATTCCCGGTCTGCGCTTCATCGGCGAAGCAGCCGAGCGCGCGGGCATCGTATCGTTTGTGCTCGAGGGCATACATCCTCATGATCTGGGCACCATTCTCGACATGGAGGGGGTCGCGATCCGGGCAGGGCACCACTGCGCAATGCCGCTGATGACGCGTTTCGGCCTCCCGGGTACGGCCCGCGCCTCATTCGCCGTCTACAACACTTTTGAAGACATTGACGCGTTGGTTGCGGGGCTGCGCAAGGCCCGCCGTTTGTTCGGATTGGAGGAAACCGCATGACCCAACAATTCGGCGATCTGCGCGAGCTCTATCAAGAAGTAATCTTCGATCACAACCGGCGCCCACGGAATTTCCATGCAATGGAAGCACCGACGCATCAGGCTGACGGCCATAACCCTTTGTGTGGCGACCAACTCACCGTTTATGCACGGCTCACCGACGGCTTGGTCGATGAAGTGAGTTTCGTGGGCCATGGCTGCGCCATCTCCACGGCATCCGCGTCGCTAATGACTGAAGCGGTGAAAGGCATGTCGGTAGATCAGGTCGAAGCGCTGTTCCGCGATATGCATTCCATGCTCACTGAATCGCATCCCGATCGCGACCTGGGCAAGCTCGAAGTGTTGTCCGGAGTCCGTGAATTCCCCGCCCGCGTGAAGTGCGCCACACTGGCCTGGCACACGTTGCACAACGCCATCACCCAGGCCAGGGAAACCGCAAAAACCGAGTAGCGAGTAGCACATGATGCATTTGAAGAGCGAAGAAATCGAGGTATTGCGTGACTGCCCGGCAGTGACGATCCCTTACGGGTCTCCGGTGACCATCGAAAAGGGGTGCACGGCGGTAATCACTCAAAAGCTCGGCAGCAGCATCACCGTCATGGTGCAAGGCAACTTGTACCGGGTCGAAGGACAGGACGCCGATGCGCTGGGCCTGGAAATCGAAGTAGAAGAGCGGCATATACCCGAAGGCCCGGTCACCGAGCAGTACATCAAGGACATGGCGTGGCAATGTCTGTCAACGTGCTTCGATCCGGAGATCCCGGTCGATATCGTGAATCTGGGTCTGATTTATGGCTGCGACGTCAGCCCCTTGGGCGAAGATCGTTTCCGCATTGACATACGCATGACGCTTACCGCGCCGGGTTGCGGTATGGGCACGATGATTGCAGATGAAGCGCGCAGCAAGCTCTTGAACATTCACGGCGTGGAAGAGGTCACCGTGGATCTGGTGTGGGACCCGCCATGGAGCCGGGAAATGATGAGCGAGTCGGCACGTCTTCAAATGGGCATGCTCTGACAGCTTGACATCATTTTCATAGGCCGCGGCGGTCCGTCAATCCGGACTTTTCGGCCTTCTTTTTCATGCCTTCTAGGAGTCACCATGATAAAGAAAGGTTCTGCAGTCTGGGAAGGCAGCTTCAAGGAAGGAAGCGGCAGCATATCGACGGAGTCGGGCGCGGTGAAAAAAGCGGCCTACGGAGTATCGGCCCGATTCGAGGATGAGCCCGGCAGCAACCCTGAGGAACTCATCGCCGCCGCACATGCTTCCTGCTTTTCCATGGCGCTCGCCCTCATGCTCGGAGACGCGGGTTTCGAGCCTGCCAGCATCGAGACCACCGCCGCCGTGAGGCTGGAGAAAGTAGGTGATGGGTTTGCGATCACGTCGAGCCATCTTTCCGTACACGCTCGTGTCCCCGGAATCGATGAAGAAAAATTCAGCGAAATCGCCAGCCTTGCCAAAGCGGGGTGTCCGGTATCCAAGGTGCTGAATACAGAGATCACCATGGACGCAACGCTGTTGGCCGATTAAAGAGCAGGGCGCCAAGCGCGCCCCACCTCAGTTTGTCGACTCGTCGGGCGGCGTGCGTCCCTCGGGCATATGTGCCCAGCCCAAGGTGGCGCCGCGCGATACGGCCGCGTAGACCGCCGCATTTCGGTTATGCACATCCAGTCGCTGGTAGAGTGTTTCAGTGTGCGCCTTCGCGGTGGCCACTGAAATATTCAATGTGGTGCCGACTTTTTTCATTGGGTAGCCCCTCGCCAACAATACCAGAACTTCGTACTGTCTTGGTGTGAGCCCCAGCAGACGACTTTCCCGGTGTGCTGCCGAACCGGGTTTCATGGGCCCGCTGATATCGATTTCAGGTTTGTCCTGTGCAGTACTGGGCGCGTCCGGTACGGGAGCCTGAGGCCTGGCGACGGTGGAACCGGCAGACCATTTCGCGGGCTCATAGCGCGCCGGATCGGTAGTCAAGCCTACGGTGCTTTGCGGCGTGAAGCTGACGGAAGGCCTGAGCACATGTGTCGAATGTGCGGGGAAACAGCTTCCGCCTGCAAGCACGAGTCTTACAGACGCCTGGAGAATCTCAGGGGGCGCTTCCTTCCCGACGCAGCCTGCTACGCAGCTGGGAAGGTTGAAATTCTTCTCCGGCGTGTCGTCGTTTTCGGCCAGCAGCAATATACGTTTGGGGGCGAAACGCTTGACGGCTGCATTGACGAGTTTTTCAGGGCTGCGCGTCGACGCGAGCGAGAGCAGTAACAGATCGCAGCCGGGAGCCGCGGGCGGCGAGCTGCTCTCGAGGCTGGAGTAATCGTGGTCCGCGAAGGACAATTGAGGAAGAACGTCACTCAACAGTTGGCGCAGGCCCAATCGAAAGAGCGGATGGGGCTCGACGATGACGACGGTATGCATGTATTTGTTCCCTAAATCAGTGTCGCATTCAAAATGCGTCCACCGTCAGAAGAACTACCGCGACTTATCCGGTGCAATACTGCGGGCAGGCGTGACTACAAGTCGCACTTCCAGGCCGGTGATGCACAACTTCGACGACTGAAAATCGTTGTGATTGGATGATTTTGGTCACATTAAGCTGCTGGGACCGCTATCGTATGCAAGCTTTTGAATGTTAACAAGCGCTGAACGGTTCGCCCTTCGCGCGTCCGTTACAGGTCTGAATGTAAATGTCTTGTGCCTGTCATGACGGACATTCGAAGACAAAACGACGCTCCTGCATGCCGCCGCTCGTGATCAGGACTTCGATCTGGCAGTTCTCTCCAGGGGCTCCGCTCATGGAGAGCGTCGATAACGCCGCAGGGACGTCGGCGCTAAGTACGAGCGCACCGGTTTGCCCGATAATGGAACGGCCCGCGCTGCCGGTACGTATGGCTCTAATACGGTAACGTACGCTACGCGGCGAGTCGCTTACGACATACGGCACCACGACAGGCGGCTGCGTGCGCGCGACGGTATCTAGCCATACTTGTACATCAGAATCGGCGATCATGGACGTCTCGTTTTATTTTGTAACGTATCAATTGTTACGTTTTGGAATAGACTTGAGAGGTTTGGTAATGCGGGCGGCTTGCGCCGCCCGCAAGGAGCCCCTCTTAGTTGCGTTGATTCACACGAGCGATGTTCGCCCAGCCGTTCTGCACTACAGTCGCCGTATGCCCGTTGCCGCGCATCTCTACCATCGCGACATTGCCCAGACCGGTTTGAGTCACATTGGCGGTCAAGTCCCTTCCTGATTGCTTTACTGAAGCAAACTGAGCGGTGCCGTCCTGAGTGATGTAGGCTTCGTTGAAATCCCGGCCCGACCCATACTGCTCGGCCTTCGCGGTATTGAACTGGCCCTCTTGTGTGATTACGGTCTTGACCTTGTCACCACGCTGGGTGATGTCGGCATCATTCCCCCAACCGGCGTTCTGATAGACATGCGCCCATTGGCTGGAGCCATCGCCCCAACCATAGTTGCCCTGGTCGATAGAGACCGTTCCGCCGCTCGCCGCCTGGTAGACGGTCGCGCCAGCGTAATCCACGTTCCTCTGTGTCACGGAAGCCACGTTGCCATTACCCGATGCGTTGATATCGGCCCAGATGCGGTTGCTGCGGCTTTGATCGATCGAGCTGACGTTGCCGTTACCGGAAGCCACGATGGAGGCCTCGACTTCGGAGCCGTCATTGTCGTATTGGTCAATGGCACCGACGTTGAAGCTGCCGGTCTGTTCGATGTAGGCGTCGGCGGCCATGGCGGCCGTCATGCCATAGGCAAGCGTGATTCCCAGCGCCAGTGCGGAAAGTTTCACATTCATGGAAATGCTCCTATTTATGTTCGTTGACTCTGCTCGAAGGGCCGAGTGGATCGCATCGCGCTGGTGGCCCCCTCTGCCAGCGTGATACTGCCGGCTTGACGCCGACATACTTGGATCTCGCATCACGATGACGGACGCGCCGATCCTTCTCCCGCATCGGGAGTCAATGTGGTTGCGCCCGTTTCCTGAACGGAATGCTGGACGACGTCGTAGGTATCGCTCTTCGCCGCCGCAAGGTAGCGTTGAATGAGCGGTGAATTCCAATCCTGCTCGTTGCGCAGGCGCCAGTGGCCGTCCTTCATGCCCTGTATGGTCAGGTGGATCACGGCGGCCTCGATGGCTTCTTTTACGCTCAGCTGGGCGGGCTCATTGCTCGTGATACCGGCTTCAAACTCGAACAAATCCGTGTAATTCACGAACTTGTAGACGTTCGGCGTGAACTCATAAGAGAAAATCGTCTTGGTGGTGGACACCGACTGCATGATGGCGCCCGTCCGGATATCGATGCTGCGCAAATTGATGGTGACTTGGTCCATCCGGTATTGAGTAGACGCACCGACTCCAAGGAAACGCGCTCCGACGCCGCCTGTCCTGACATTGCTTTCGTAGGCGATGATTCCACCATCCAGGAGAATCGATGCCGGGAGCAGCGCCGGCACATGGGTCGGGGCGCCGGGGTCGTCTGGCTGCTCCTTGGCGCGCACAATGCGCCGCTCGGTCAGCAATTCCTGCAAGCTTTCCCGCTCCACAGGCGTGTACCAACCCGAATCCTTCAAGGCCTTGATCAGCATCGCGGCAGCACCCTGGGTCACCGATGTCGAGAATGAACTATCAGGCGAGGGCTTGTACTGGCCGGTCTGATCCCGGAAGCCGTAGACAGCCGCCACCACCTTGCCCCGCGGAGGCGGCATCAGCTGGAGGTCGCGTGTGGAAGGCGAGGGCGGCGTCAGCGTTGCGGCCGTCTTGAGCTGTACGGGTTCGCTGGGCGGCGCCGCGCAGGCGCTCAAAGTGCCGACTACGGTCAGCAGCATGACGCTGCGAAGAAGTCGGGGGCCGACGTCGCTTCCGTGGCGGAGGGTCGAGGTTCTCATTGGCTGCTCACCATAAAAGTCGTCGATGCGCCGGTCAGCTTGTCCGTGGTGGTAACGTTCAGCATGCCGTTGCCGATGTCAGCGATGTTGATGATGAAGTTGTCGGTTTCCAGATTGCCGGGTATCAGGCTGCCGTTGGGTCCGATGATCTTGGATGTGGCCGCCGTCGTCAGGCGGTTAACCACCTGCCTTTCCAGCGTTTCGTTGAACTGATCCAGCGGTGTCTTCTCTTCCAGGCCTCTTTCGTCTTCGATGCCAGGGTCGGTATGGGTCTTGGTCGCCAGCGCGGAGTTCAGCAACACATGGCCGTAGGCGGGATTGCCGCCAAAGGACGGGTTGCGCGGGTAATAGATCAGCTCCGACGCTATCGCCTGTCCCGTAAGGGAAGCGGCCGTTATCAGCAACGCGGCCCGTAAAGTGCGTAAACGGGGGGGGGACATATGTGCTCCTCTCTTCATAGTTCTTCAGGACCCAGGTCTGGGTTTATTGTGATTAGGCGTTCCGATTCGCGCCGTGATATGTTCTCCACTACATGCTCTACGGCCACTTTGCTGATCGATCGGGTGGCGGCACGAGCCGGCGGCAAGAAGGTATGGAACACCCGCTGCTGCCGGTACAGCACCCAGATCTCGCTGCCGAAGCGCGCGGACGGGCGCTCATATATGGAAATGGAGAAACGGTTGGAATCCGGCCTTTGACGCCATAGGGCGGAAAAATACTGATAGAAATCTTTGCCAAGCACGGTGACGGTACGATTGACGACCATGCCGCTCATGGGATCACTGAACATGCGTTCCAGCGCACGACGTGCTTCTTCTGCGTGATCCGCGCTGTTGTCCTGTTCGTCGTGCGAAGCGGCATCTTTTTGATGCGAAGCCGCTGGCATGCGTTCTCCGGCAGATGCGGCATTCGCTGTGGCAAACGGTGGCAGCCCGACGCCTAATACGATTGCGACTGCGCCGACGGAACGAATAAGCCAATGGTCGAATGCCGGCTGGGGAGCCCGCTGCGCACTGCGAGGTATGACAGACAGTCCAACAATCATGCCGCGATTCCGTCCCTGAAAAATTTCCAGCGTTTTTCCTACATCCGGTCGCAAGCTGGAAATTGCTTGTATGGGATGTATCTTAGGGAAACGAATTGGTGGGGGCATGCGTCTTTCGGCGGAAACATATGCCCGACGGACGGCTGCGGGAAAACGGCCCTTTAGGCCAGTCGGCTTAGGTAGATGGTCCGGGAACCGGGGGACGGCAGCGGCGTGCTGGTAGAACAGCGGCCGTAATGCCGAGTGGACGCCGCAGGCGGGGTGTAGCGACGCACCTGTGGCGGAGCGTTACTACGTGGATTAGCCAGAATGTCGGCCAGAAACGAAGAAGGGCTTACAGCAAAACTGCTGTAAGCCCTTAAGGGTATTGGTCGGGACGGCGGGATTCGAACTCGCGACCCCTTGCACCCCATGCAAGTGCGCTACCAGGCTGCGCTACGCCCCGAAGTCTTCCTGTTTCGGTATCGGTGTAACCGGCGTGAAGCAGGAAGAACGCAAATATAGCATTCTGTTTTGTGGCTTGCAAGTCGCTCCGATTCACCGTGGCCGAGCTCGTTCCATGTCGCCGCCTGCTAGCTGCTCCGATCGTTCAGGCGCTGGACAGTCATCAGGGCCGTCCAGTGTGCTGACTCATCCGACCTGAAAGTCCATTTCTGGGTAGCGGATGCGGCTGCGGCTGCGGGTGGCGAGGCTGTAGACCAGGGTGAGGGGGCCGACGCGCCCCATGAACATAAGCAGGAGCAGCACGCACTGGCTCGGCCTCGAAAGTTCTGCGGTGAGCGACTGGCTGATGCCAGTGGTGCTCAAGGCGGCAACCACCTCGAGCATCAGGCTTACGAAGGCAACATCTTCAAGAATGGTGAGCACAAGCAGCGCGAGCGCCGCTGCAAGCACCGTAACCACGACCACTGCCAGCGCCTTTTGTATGATGTCCGGAGAAATGGTACGGCGCATGAGCACCACTTCTTTTCGCTGTGTCACATAGGCGAACACGGCCGCGAGAATCACGACGAAAGTGCCCAGCTTGACACCACCCGCTGTGCTCATGGAGCCGCCTCCGATGAACATGAACATGGCGGCGAACAAGGTCGTACTGTCGTCCATGTATTGCACATCGAAAACGGTGAAGCCGGCGGTACGCAGCGATATGCTTTGCATCCATGCTGCGCGCCCCTGATCCGCCCATCCCAGGGCGCCCAGTGTGAGGGGGTTGCCGGCCTCCAGCAACCAGATTCCTGCGAAGCCCAGCAGATTCATGATCGCTGTACTGATAAGGATGAGCCGTACATACGGCGCAAGGGCTTGCCAGCGCTTTTTGCGCATGATCTCCACAATGATGGGGAAGCCGATGCCCCCCAATATCACTACACAGGAAAGGATACCGATCGTCACGCCATCGCTCACGAAAGACGCCAGACTATCCTCGAGGAAGGCGTAGCCGAAATTATTGAAGGCGGCTACGGCGTGCAGGATGGCTTGGAATAGGGCAGTCGTGACCGGCAGCCGACCGCTCCCCCACCACCAGAGAAAGAGCAAGAGCATGGCCGACAGCTCAATCACTACCGTGATGCGTATGACCGACACGGCGATGCTACGCAAGCGCGCGGTGCTGGTCTGATTGAAAGCTTCCAACGCCAGCGATTGCTGGCGCAGACTCATGCGGTTGCCCAGCGTAATGGCCGAGACGACTGCAAAGGTGACGAAGCCGAGCCCGCCTATTTGCGCGAGGACGATGATCACCGCTTGCCCAAAGACGCTCATCTGTCCCGGCTCGATGATCGACAGGCCGGTAATGGTGACGGCAGCCGTCGCCGTGAAAAGAGCCTCGAACAGTCCTAGACTTGCAGAACGTCCGGAAAAAGGCAAAGCCAGCAGCAAGGTGCCTACCAGGATCAGTCCGAGAAAACCGGCCGCCAGAAGCGTGGGGGGGCTGACACCCACGTTTCCGCCTCGCCGAATCCGCTGATAGGTGTCCAGGCTGCGCCTGGGATCCAGTTGATGCATAGGGGTCAGGCCAGACGCGGTGCCATCGCACGTAGCGATTCGAGCGTGCCGTAGAGCACCACAATATCCTTTGTATGAACGATATGGTCGGCGGAGGGATGAACCGTGGCCTGGCTGCGGTGCTTCACCAGCAGGACCTGAGGCGTATCGGCTCCATCGCGCAGAATGCGCGACAGCGGCATGCCATCCAGGCGTTCGCTGACATTGATTTCGACCACGAATTCGCCATTCCCGATGGGGATATAGTCGTTCACCATGGGATAGCTCAATGCCTGTGCCACGCGCACGCCCATTTCTTCTTCTGGATGGATAATGCGGGTTACGCCCAGCTTGTTCAGAATGAGGTGCTGCGCATGGGAAGACGCCTTCACCCAGATGGTCTCTATGCCCAGCGTCTTCAGGTGGACGACGCACAATAGGCTGGCCTGAACGGCTTCGCCGATAGCCACCAGCACAACGTCGTAGTTTTCCAGCGCCAGTTCCTGGACGGCAGCACTGTCGGTGACGTCGGCAATCACCGCACGGGTCAGCCGATCAGCGTATTTGTCGACAAGTTTCGGGTCGGCATCGACGCCGAGAACCGAGTGGCCCATCTTCATGAGTTCGTGCGACGCGGCTGCGCCGAACCGTCCTAAACCAATGATGGCAAACTGTGCCATAGTTTCTCCGCTTCCTTGGGTTCTGTGGAAACAGCTCGTAAAACGAGGATGCACTGTAGTCCAAATTCTGGTAAAAACCCTTATATATGATTCAGAAAATCGAACGTCGGTCTTGATATGGCAAGTTTGTTTGACCCCATCCAGTTGGGGGCGGTCGCCTTGCGCAACCGTATCTTCATGGCGCCGATGACGCGTACCCGCGCCAACGACGGACGAATTCCCAACGACCTGATGCGACTATATTACAGCCAGCGGGCAGGGGCAGGCTTGATCCTGACCGAGGCCACGTCTGTCTCGCCTCAGGGTGTTGGCTATCCCAGCACGCCCGGTATCTGGTCTTCTGCTCAGGTCGATGGCTGGCGCAAGGTGACGTCGGCCGTGCATGACAAGGGCGGCAAGATTTTTGTTCAGCTGTGGCACGTGGGTCGGGTCTCCGATCCCGAATACCTGAACGGCGAAATCCCGGTCGCGCCCAGCGCCATCGCTTGTGCCGGTCAGGTCAGTTTGCTGCGTCCGAAGCGAGACTACGTCGTCCCTCGTGCGCTCCACGCCGAAGAAATTCCCCGCATCGTCCAGGATTTCGCAGATGCCGCCGGCCATGCGCGTGATGCCGGTTTCGATGGTATCGAAATCCACGCTGGCAACGGCTATCTGATTGATCAGTTTCTCCAGGACGGCACGAACAAGCGGCAGGATGGCTATGGCGGCAGCATTGAAAACCGGGCGCGCTTTCTCCTGGATATCGTGGACGTCTGCTCAGGTGTGTGGGGAGCCGGCCGTATTGGTGTTCATCTGTCGCCCTGCGGCACTTCGCATGACATCCATGATTCCGACCCCCAGGCGCTGTTTGGCCATGTGGCTCGGGAACTGGGCGTTCGCGGCGTGGGCTTTCTCTTCATACGCGAGGCGCCCGGCCAGGAAACCTTCACGGCGTCTCTGCGTGAACAGTTCGGCGGCAGTGTCATCGTGAACCAGGAATACACGTTCGATCGGGCGGCGCGTGCGTTGGCTGATGAGCGGGCCGATGCCGTTGCCTTTGGCCGCAGCTTCATTTCGAACCCTGATCTGGTGCAACGCCTGAAGACCGGGGCCGACCTGCGCGAATGGGATGCCTCGACTTTCTATGGCGAGGGCCCGGCCGGGTATGTGGACTATTCCTGCTGCAGCTGCAGCGACGCGCCTGCATTGAACGAAGCCTGAGGCCGACAGAAGCCTTAGTTGCGGCCGCGCTGCGGCCGTTTATCGGGAAACGGGCCATGGGGCGCCGGCCCGCCGGCCCCCAAAGCGGGGTTCCTACATCAGACGGGCTTTCACCTGGGCTGAAACGGACGTCATGTCTGCGCGGCCGGCCAGACGGTTCTTCAACAACCCCATGACCTTGCCCATGGCGGCGGGACCGGTAGTGCCCTGCGCGTGCACTTCTTCCAGGGCAGTGGTGAGGGCTGCGTCGATCTCGGCGGGCGTAGCGGCTTCGGGAAGGAATTCCTGCAGCACGACAATTTCGGCTCTTTCTTGTTCCGCGGTTTCGCTGCGGCCGGCTTGCTCATAGGCACTGATGGATTCACGGCGCTGCTTGACCTGCTTTTCGATGATGGCCGTGATGTCGGAATCGGTGAGTTCCTGGCGTTCGTCGACTTCCTTCTGTTTGATGGCCGCCTGCAACAGACGCAGGGTGCCCAGGCGGGCGGTATCGCGGGCGCGCATGGCATCCTTGACGGCATCGGAGAGTCGGATCTTGAGCGAGCTGCTCATGGTGGGTTTCCTGTCTGTCTTCCAAAAGAGGGATTTTAGTGGAAGTCCCGACTGCGTGTAGGCAGTTCGCCCAGCAAAGGGCTGAGGTCGACCAGGCGCTGGGCAATCAGATGGCAAACGGTTTCCTGCCGCTGCCAGACGCCGTACACCCCGAGCAGACTGGAGCTCACGAGTTCGGCATGCTGTTTCTCGGCCAGCGAGGCCCGCACGATCACGTTCACGTATCCGCTTTCGTCTTCCAGGGTTACGAAGACAGTTCCTTTGGAAGTACCCGGCCGTTGTCTGGCGGTCACCAGTCCGCAAGCCCGCGCCAGTCGGCGGTCAGGCCAATCTGCCAGCAAGCGGTCAGCCGGCACGAAGCGGCGCGCTTCGAGGGAAGATCGTAACAGGGCCAGAGGATGGCGGCCCAGCGTCAATCCGAGATAACGGTAGTCATTCACGATATTCTCGCCTTCCGACATGGCTGGAAGGGCAGGGCTGCGGTTTTCAAGAATCAGGGCTTCCCGAAGGAGGCCGTCTTGGGCCTGCAAGGCCGATTGCCATTGCGCCTGTCTGCGATGGCCGGCCAGCGGCTCGAGGGCGTTCGCGGCAGAAAGGGCGTTCATGTCCCGCCTATCCAGCCCCGCCCGGGCGGCCAGATCCTGGGTGGAGACAAAGGGCGCCTGCCTGCGAGCCTGTTCGATGCGGTGTCCGGCCTGATGCGACAACCCGGATACTTGTCCAAATCCCAGACGAACGGCGCAGGCGTGTTTCAGCGTGGATTCCCACTCGCTGGCATGAATATCGACGGGAAGGATGCGCACACCATGCCGGCGGGCATCCTGCACCAGTTGGCTGGGGGCGTAGAAGCCCATGGGTTGGGAGTTCAGCATGGCCGCCAGGAAGGCAGCGGGCTCGTGACACTTGAGCCAGGCGCTGAAATAGGCGAGCTGGGCGAAGCTGGCTGAATGGCTTTCAGGGAAACCGTACTCGCCAAAACCTTCGAGTTGCTGGAAGATTCGTCCCGCAAATTCTTCGTCGTAGCCATTCTTCTTCATCCCTTCCGATAGACGCTGCCGGAAGCGTTCCACGCTGCCGCGGCGGCGCCATGCGGCCATGGCCCGCCGCAGCTCGTCGGCCTCTCCCGCGGTAAAACCCGCCGCCACCATGGCGATCTGCATGGCCTGCTCCTGGAAGATAGGAATGCCCAGCGTACGCTTGAGTATGGGCTCGAGCTGTGGCGAAGGACTTTCTGCCTTTTCCTGGCCCTGGCGGCGGCGCAGATAGGGATGGACCATGCCGCCCTGGATAGGACCGGGGCGCACGATGGCCACCTGTATGACCAGATCATAGAATTCGCGCGGCTTCAGGCGGGGCAGCATGCTCATTTGTGCCCGCGATTCAATCTGGAAAACGCCGATGGTGTCCGCCTGGGAGATCATCTCGAAGGTGGCTTTGTCATCCCGAGAGATATCCTGCAAGGCGAAAGGCCGGCCGCGTCGTCGGCCTACCAGCTGCAGACAACGCTGCAGGGCGCTGAGCATGCCCAAAGCCAGTACGTCGACCTTCAGCAATCCTATGGCGTCGAGATCATCCTTGTCCCATTGCACCACGCTACGCCCCGGCATGGCGGCGTTTTCTATCGGTACGAAGCGGGAAAGCTTGCCGTCGGAAATCACAAAGCCGCCCGGGTGTTGTGAGAGATGCCGGGGGAAGCCTCTGAGGGTCTGGGCGAGCATGGCCCATAGCCGAGCCGGCCGGCTCTGGGCGGACAAACCTTGATCGGAGATTTTTTCCAGCAGGTCTTTCTTGCTGCTCCAGTGATGAAAGGACTTGGCGACCCGTTCCACCAGTTCAGGCTCGAACCCCAGCGCCTTGCCGGTATCACGCATGGCGCTGCGATGGCGATAGGTGGTGGCCACGGCAGCCAGCGCCGCCCGTTCTCGGCCATATTTTTCGTAGATGTACTGAATGACCTCTTCGCGTCTCTGGTGTTCGAAGTCCACATCAATGTCGGGAGGCTCGTTGCGTTCCCGGCTGATGAAGCGGGCAAAGAGATTGTTGCCGCTCTCGGGGTCGACTTCTGTAATGCCCAGGCAGTAGCAGACGGCGGAATTGGCGGCAGAACCCCGGCCTTGACAAAGAATGCCTCGCTGGCGCGCGAAGTTCACGATGTCGTAGACCGTCAGGAAATAGGATTCATAGGCAAGGTCGGAGATGATGGACAGTTCATTTTCCAATTGGCTCATCACCGGGGGAGGAATGCCTTCCGGGTAGCGGCGCAGCCCGCCGGCAAGGGCTTCCTGACGCAGATAACGCGAGGCGCTCATGCCGGGTGGCACGACCTCTCTGGGATACTCGTAGCGGATATCGTCCAAGGAGAAACGGCAGCGTTCGCTGATGTTCAGGGTTTCCCGCAACATGGCGGCCGGGTACATATTGGCTAGCCGCAAACGGCTGCGTAGATGATGTTCGGCATTGGGGCGCAGATGCTCAACGATATCCATCACCGGCCGGCCATGTCGGATGGCGGCCAAGGTATCGTGCAAAGGCTGACGCGAGCGGCGATGCATTTCCACGCCGCCGGCGGCGACCAGAGGAATGCCGCAGCGTTCTCCGATGTCCTGCAAGATTGCCAGATGACGCGCATCGGCTGACCCATAATGCAGACTCACGCCTATCCAGAGCCGTTGCGCAAAGACGGCGGCCAACTGCCGAAGCCGGCTTTCCAGTACGGCGGGCGCCTCGCAGTATTCGGGCTTGTAGATCAGCAGGCAGTCGGGCAGGCCGCATAAATGGGAAAGTTCGTCGGGCGGAGCCGCCAGGTCAGCCAGATGAAGACGATATTCGCCTTTGGGGCTGCGCCGCCGCGCCAGCGTGATCGTTTCCGACAGATTGCCGTATCCGTTCATGTTGCAGGCCAGGGCAATGAGCTGCATGCCTTCCTGGAGATGAAAACGGCTGCCCACAATGAAATGCAGCTTGTGGCGCTTGGCTTCCTGGTGAGCTTTGACCACACCGGCCAGCGAGCACTCATCGTTCAGCGCGAGAGCGCTGTAACCCAGGCCGGCCGCGCGTTCGACCAGTTCTTCGGGGTGCGAAGCTCCCGTCAGGAAGCTGAAATTGGAAATGCAGTCCAGTTCTGCGTAAGGACTCAGCATGGGGTCACGCAAACAGACCGTGCAGGAACCAGCCGTCGCCGGTCTCGCGCTCGCGATAGATCCAGTAACGGGCGCCTTGGGCGTCTTCGGCCACGAAGTAGTCGCGGCGTTGATGAGCAGTAGTGCGGCCGGCTTCCATGCTGGCGGCCCAATTCGTCTCGATTCGCTCGGGGCCATGCACCAGCCGCAAGGCGCGCCCCTGGTGGATGGGACGTTCCTGGTACAGGCTCAAAGGGAGGGGGTCGGGCAGCAGCCAGAAGGGACGGGCTTTTGTCCCGACGGAGGCCGGGAGGGAACTACGCACCGGCGCATCGGGGGTAGAGGCCCACATATTGGCCTGTTCAGGCAGATGATGCGCCGTTGGGCGAGGCCGGCGTATGCCGGCGGATCCCAGCCGCGCGGCGAGCAGATCGAGCAGACGGCGTTCTTCGTGCGCATATCGCGACGGATCAGGGAAAAGGCTGTCGTTGGCTGGCGCCCGGGGATGAGGGGCGTCAGCCATGATTTCAAGCTTGATGGCCGTCCTCTTCAGCACACAATGCCCCAGTCTTTCCTTCAGCAGAAGATTGATGTCTTCCACTTTCCAGACGGCAACGGAAAAGCGCAGTTCGATCCGGGTGGGTGCGCACGCCCTGCGGCCTTTCTCGTGATGAAGGACGAACAGAAAATCATGCAAGGCCTCTTGCCGGTTCTGCAGCCAACCACAGAGCGCCTGCAACAAAGGCTGGGCGGCCGCCAGAATGGCGTCGGCCCGTTCCAGGTGGGTGTCTGGCTCATACGACAGACGAAACATCGCAGGCGGAACAAACCACGAGAGTGTCTCGGCGGCGCCGGCATGGGCTGAATCTAACGCATGCAAAAGGGCGGGACTGCTGCGCTGCTGCAGGCCTTGACGAGGCAGCTTGCGCAGACCACCCAGGTTCCGGCAACCGATGTTTTCCAACCATTGAAGATGGGGCCTGGCCTCGGGAAGACTGTGCAAGGGCAGAACAGCCAGGTTTCGGGCCAGGCTTTGATGGGACAGGACACGCCGGCGGACTGCGTAGGGCGCGCCGGCCAATAGCCAAGCGCCGGAAGCCGAAGGCGCCATGCCGATCTGGAAGGCTTGCGCCAGGCTGGCGGCCGTCTGCCGTACTTGGCGGCACAACGGCCGAACGCCGCCAAACAGCGACAGGCTGGCTGCGACTTCCAGCACGACGGCGTCTTCGCGCAGACAGGCTACCCGCGGGCTGTATTGCAGCATGGCCAACGCCAGTCGGTGCAAGGCGGTGACAGGATCGGCGGGAGCGTAGCCTTCAGGCCATCTCAGACATATCCAGAGAAGCATGATGCTCGGTCGCCACTCGATGAGTGGCATACAGTTGAAGCGTAATGGGATCCGGACTGGCAGCGCCTTGCCGTTTGACGATATGCACATGGATGCCGCGGCGGCAAGGTTTGAGCGCCAGGCGCAGAACGGCGGCGCTGGCCTGCTGGTGGGCCGAGGCAGGACGCAACACGATGCACAGGCTGTCGCTTTGCTGAGCCAGCAGATGCAGGCGGCGCAGGCTGGCGGGACGTATGGAAGAGGCCCAGCAAAATACCGCCGCGCAGGCGTTGTGGCGCAGGATTTGCTCAGTAGCCCAGAGCCCATCGGCGAGGGAAGAGGGTTGCAGCCATAGCAAGCGCTCCGGCGCTAGTTGCCAATGAGACCAGGCCTGAATGCAAGGCGGGTGAGGCGGCTGCACCAAGGCGATGCTGCGTTCAGGGGCTTGCCGCATGAGGGCCGGCCCGAACAGTTGCAGTTCACCGCAACCCGGCCGTTCGGGCATGAGTTCGATAAGTTGCCCCACGGGCCAGCCCTGGCCGGGCAGGGCGAGATCAAGGACCGGAAACCCGGTGGCCACAGTGGGGCGGCTGGGCCGAGCCAACTGGGTGGCCCGCCACAGGGCAGGATGGATGCGCTCAGGGTGTCGAAGCACCGATGCGGGGGTAGCCATGAGAATGCCGATTCAGTCACTATACCTGTACAAATATACAGTATCGAGCTGGTCTTCCACAAATCAGGCAGGATCGTATGAGCGCTTCCCGCGGTGCTTCCGCGCGATAAAATCAGCCAAGCCTTTATTCTTTATGACATGACAGCTACCGACTTCTCCAACACCCTTGCCTTTGTTCCCAAAGAAGAAAAGCCACGCTTGCTTTTCGTGCTATTGCACGGCGAAGCGGCCGGGCCCGAACAACTGTTCGGGCTGGCCGATGCCCTCAAGAAAGCTTTTCCTTTCGGCATGCTGATTCTTCCCCCCGCCTCAGATGAATCCCGGCTCGAAGAGCTGGTTGCTTTCGTGCGCCGGGTTCAACAGCATTACGGGATCTCCGGCGAACAGACCGCCCTCGCGGGCTTTTCACAAGGCGCGCGCATGGCCCTGGAAGCCTCGCGCCGGCATGCTGATCTGGCGGGGCGGGTGCTGGCTTTCTCAGGCTTGTACGCGGAACTCCCGGCCTCCCTGCCCGAGACCACCATGATTCACTTCTTCCACGGGGCGGCCGACCTGCTGCTGCCCCGGCACGAAGTGGAAGCCATGATGCAGCACCTGGGATCCATACAGGCCGACGCCACCATCGATGTCGCCTCGCAGGTGGGCCACGAGCTGCATCCCGCACTGATCGAGCAGGCCATTGTCCGCCTTCAGACCTGCGTGCCCTTGCGTAATTGGCAGGCCGCTTATGGCGAACTGGATGAACGCGAAAAGGAAGCCGACACCCCCTCGAGCGAACCTTCCGACACGCCTCCCACGCTGCATTGATCCAAGATCAAACGTCTTTGGTGATTGCAAGAGACGCGTTACGGGCTCCGGCATCGCCTTACTGGCTGCCGTGAGCGCGTCAAGAATTGGTCGTGGCGTCTGCGGGGCGCTCTTGCGTGACTGGCCAGTCGTGACGTTCGCGCGGCGTTCCTGCGGCGTCATAGCTGGTTTCGCTGAAAATTCCGTGGCCTGAGGCATTCAGCGCAATGATGGTGGAGCAGCGGGTGCCATAGCCCGGGCTCACAATGAAAACGCTGCTCAGCATTCTTTCGACTTCCAGGGGGACGCCGGTGCGGGGCAAATCTTCGTCGCTGGACTGCACGCCATCGCGCAACGCCGCATAAACGGGCTCCAAGGCCAGCTCGGCGTCTTCGGGCGCGAGCATGTCCAGGCGGTTGCGCAAGCGTTCCACTTTCGGCCACGGCGTGTCCAGCGCATGATTCGACAGGGCGTAGCGACCCGGCCCAAGCTGAACGGGGCCGGTACAAGCCGCATGATTGCCGACATACCAAGCCTGGGGACCCTCGCCGACAACAAGATTGAAGCCGTTGTATTGCCCGGCTTCTGAGTAGATGTTTTTTGTGTAGCCTTCAACGGGTTCGTCGCCCAGCAGGAAGTCGCTGACCAGTCGGCCGCGGGTGGCCCGATTCTCCTGATGCGCGCCAGGCTCACGGAAGTTCGTCAGCAAGGCCCAGCGGCGCCCGCGACTCAGCCCCAGCCAAGTCCCTCCGGCAGAAAGATCGCGACCGGCAATCACGTGTGGAGCATCGGGCCACGGGCCGGCAGGCAGGGCAGGCCGCTCATGGAATTCATCGCGATTGGCGGCGATGAATACAGGCCACTGGGGATTGATCCCCAAGCTCAGATAGGCAATGCACATGCGGGATTCAGGAACCGGAACCGGCCATGGCCAGGGTTTGGCCGGCGGTTTCCACCAGTTTGCGTATCCGCAACGCGTCGCCGATACGAGAGTAGCTGCCGCTTGCATTCAGCAGCACGATGGCCATTTCGCGATCGTCGATGCGGGTCAGCATCACCAGGCAGCGGCCGGCCTCGTTGATAAAGCCGGTCTTGGAAACCTGAATGTCCCAGTCGGCGCGTTTCACCAGCCGATTGGTATTGTTGTAGGTGAGCTTGCGACCCCGGCCCACATCAAAGACTTCGGTGTCATCGGTGGCGTAGTGGCGGATGAGACGGTGGCGGTTGGTGGCTTGCAGCAGTTTGACGAGATCTCGGGAAGTGGCCACGTTGTCGCTGGACAGCCCGGTCGGTTCGACGAAGCGACTGTGGCGCATGCCCAGTGCACGGGCCTTGTCGTTCATGGCTCGCACGAAGGCGGGCATTCCGCCCGGATAATGCCGCCCCAACGCATTGGCGGCCCGGTTCTCGGAAGACATCAGCGCCAGATGCAGCATTTCGCCGCGGGTGAGCCGGGTTCCAACGGCAAGACGCGAACGCGAATGACGCATGCGGTCGACGTCATCATCGCTGATGGTGAGCACTTCGTCCAAGGGCAGGCCGGATTCCGCGACCACCAAGGCTGTCATCAGCTTTGAAATCGACGCGATCGGCCGCAAGTCTTCACTGTTTTTTTCGTAAACGACCGAGCCTTCGTCGATATCGAACACCAATGCGACTTCCGACCCCAACACGGCCTGGAGTGAAGACGGAGAGGCTTGGGCGTGAGCAGGCAGGAGGCTCAAGGTTCCGGTCAGGCTGAGATACAGCAGCGAGCGGCGTGCAAAACGCGAAAGAGAGGCGGGCAGAATGGGCATGACGGCATCGCGGCGGCAGGGATGAAGGCGATGATAGCAGAAAAAATACGAGTTATTAGTGACTTACACGCCACTCTTAATTATTTTTTTAAGGTGTGACCGACACGGGGAGAGGTCCGTGTCGCAAAGCCTTGCGCGCTCTCAGGAGCAGATAAGTGACGATGGACAAGTTCAGAGCATTCCAGGCGATGCCATTCATGAAGGCCGCGTCGTAGCCGCCGGTCAGATCGTATAACGCCCCGGCGACCCAGCCTCCCAACGCCATGCCTAGAAGCGTGGCCATGAGTACGGTGCCGACCCGCGCACCGGCCTGTGCCGGAGCGAAGTACTCGCGCACGATCAAGGCATAGGAAGGCACGATTCCGCCTTGGAATAGACCGAACAGACCTGAGACCAGGTAGAGCGAAGTCAGTCCGGAACTGTTCAAGAAAAGGATAAGGGCGATGCCCTGCAGCAGTGAGCCCAGCCATAGGGTACGCAGCCCGCCTATGTGGTCGGAGATCCACCCCGACACCAGTCGGCTCACGATCCCGAAACCCAGCATCAGCGAGAGCATTTCTGCACCGCGCGCCAGGCCATACCCCATATCGCCGCAAAGCGCGACGATATGGACTTGCGGCATGGCCATGGCCACGCAACACGCCACGCCCGCCACGCTCAGCAAGCCCTGCAGCGCTCCGGGCGAAAGCCCCAGCGGACGCTCAGGGCGGGACGCCGCGATCTCGCGCAGGTGGCGGGCTCGCGAATTGCGGCGCGCCGTGGTGGCTGTGGCCACGGTGTTCGCCGGGCGGCGACGGTAGAACAGGGCAAGCGGGAGCATGGCGATCAGGCAAAACACGCCCATGCCCACATAGGTCGCGCGCCAGCCCGCGCTTTCCATGAAATGCTGCACGACAGGAGGCCAAACCGCACCGGCCAGGTAATTTCCGCTCATGCAGATGGCCAGGGCGATGCCGCGCCGCCGATCGAACCACTGCGCCGTGTCGGCCACCAGCGGTGCAAAGGTCGCCGCGGTGCCCAGCATGCCTACGACCAGGCCATGCGCAAGCGTGAAACTCCAGATACCGGGAGCCGCGCCCGACAAGGCATAGCCCAGCGCCAGCGCAACAGTGCCGACCAGGATGGTGGAGGTCACGCCATGGCGGTCCGATACCCGGCCCATCAGAATGCCGCCCAGTCCGAAACCGACCATGGTCACCGTATAAGGCAGCGACGCCATGGAGCGGGACACCTCGAATTCCGCCTGAACGGCGGGCAGCATGACCGTGATGGCGTACATGCCGGAGCCGCCGAGCGTCATCAGGATGAGCGAGGCGAACAGACGCATCCATGCGTAAGGGGTTTCACGGGTCGAAATCGTGCTGCCTGCAGCGGGCATGTTTTGATTTTCCTGATCAAAGCGGGCATGGGGTTTGCCGCAACCCCGCATGATTCTACCGAAGGCACGCCGCCGCAAGGCTTCCGGCACAGATCAAGAGCTTCCTCTTTCCGTATTTGCCCGACGCGAGCTCTTTCGCCGCGTCGGCGAAGTGCTATGGCGCTTTCGCCGGCGCGTGGCGGCAGCTTTGGTTCTGCTCATCGTCGCCAAGCTTTTTGCCGTGCTGGTGCCGGTGGCGCTCAAGCGGATAGTGGATTCGCTGGATGGTTCGCATGAAGTCCTGGTGCTGCCGGTATTCCTTCTGCTCGCCTATGCCTTGCTGCGCTTCCTTTCCGGGCTGTTCACCGAGCTTCGCGACATTGTATTTGCCAGGGTGACGCAGACTGCCGTCGCGGACTTCACCGTACGGATGTTCGATCACCTGCACAGCTTGGGTGTGCAGCATCTGGGCAGTCGCCAGACCGGCGTGTTCTCCCGGGATGTTCAGCGGGGCACCGCCGGGGTGGGCTTCCTGCTGGGCACGGCGCTCTTCACTGTTCTCCCGACGCTGATCGAAATCATATCGGTCGTCGCCATCATGATGTCCGCTTATCATCTGGGCTTTGCGGGCATCGTCTTCCTGACTTTCGCGGTCTACGGCGTCTTCACCGTCATTTACACAGAGCGTCGGGTGTTCTATCAGCGCCAGCTCAATGACATCGATTCAACAGCCAACGGCTATCTGGTCGACAGCCTGATGAACTATTCCTCGGTGAAGCTGCACGCCGCCGAGGCCGCGGAATCGTCCCGCCTGAGCGGCATGCTGAGCCGCTGGATAGAAGTGGGCATTCATAATCAAAGGGCGCTTTCGACCTTGCATGCCGGACAAAGCGGCATCATCGCCTTTGGCGTGGGGGCGGTCATGCTGCTTGCGGGACAGGAAGTCGTGCAAGGCAACATGGCTGTCGGCGACCTGATATTGGTAAATGCCTACATCATCCAGATCTGCCTGCCCTTGAATTCGCTGGGCTTGATGTTCCGTCAGGCACGCGAGGCCCTAATCAATGCAGAACGTATGGCCGAGCTCCTTCGCTTGCCTGCGGAAGCGCCGACCGACACGGAACAGCCGGCGCTGGCATTGCGTGCCGGCGCCGTGTGCTTCGAGGATATCGAATTTTCCTATGAGCCCGGCCGCCAGATACTGCAGGGTGTGAGCTTCGCAATGGCGCCTGGCTCGACCGTGGCCGTTGTGGGAGGGAGCGGCTCGGGCAAGTCCACGCTCGCACGCCTGCTGTTGCGCATGTATGACGTGGATGCCGGCCGCATCATGATAGACGGGCAGGACCTGCGCGAAGTCAGCCACGCCAGCCTGCGCCGGGCCATCGGCGTTGTTCCGCAGGACGCCATGCTGTTCAACAATACCATCGCCTACAACATTGCTTACGGGCGGCCGGGCGCCACGCCGGTGGACATCATCGAGGCGGCACGGGCGGCGCGCATCCACGATCTGATCCAGAGCCTGCCGGCGCAGTACGAGACCATGGTGGGCGAACGCGGTGTGAAGCTTTCCGGCGGCGAGCGGCAACGCATCGCCATTGCCCGCGCCATTCTCAAGAATCCGCCCTTGCTCATCTTCGATGAAGCTACATCGGCGCTGGACAGCCATACCGAGAAGGCCATCCAGGAGGAACTTGAGCAATTGTCCCAGGGCCGAACCACTCTGATCATCGCGCATCGCCTGTCCACCATCGTGGGTGCCGATCAGATACTCGTCATGGATCAGGGTCGCGTCATAGAGCGCGGCAGCCATCAGGCCTTGCTGCAACAGAAAGGGCGGTATGCCCAGATGTGGAATCTGCAGCGTCAGGAAAATGAACTCAACGAAATGGAGCTGCGCTTGACCGCCCAACCAGTCAATCTGGTGGCGCTGCTGGGCGGCGTCATTGATGCACTGCGCCCCTTGGCGGAAACGAACGGGATCATGTTCTATACCGTTATCGAACAGGACACCATACGCGTGACGGGTGATCCCAGCGTGTTGCAGCGCGTGCTCATCGATTTGTGTGAGAACGCCATCAGCGTGACCCCCGAAGGCGGGCGCATGGAGCTGCGCCTGGAACTGCAGGGAGACGAGGCCTGCATCCGGGTGACCGATGACCGGCTGCCCGTGCAACAGGCGGTTGAGGCGGCTGCGGCGGAAGCGGAGGCCCATGCCCTCGTGGCGACCGAAGACATTCCGCCCGGCCTGGACAAGGTGATCGACCCCTTGCGTATCGGTGCTTTGATGGAGCAGATGGGCGGTCGTCTGCTAGCCGAACGGGTGGACGGCGGGCCCGCCATGAGCTATGCAGTCTGCTTGCCGTTGCGTGCCGTGGCGCCGCTGGCCGGCCCGACGGCATCGGCCCTGGGCCCCGATGCCACAGATCTGACCGGACTGGTGATCGCCGTTGCGGATGATCGCGAAGAAGCGCGCCGGCTGGTGGGCGAGGTGCTCGAAGATGCCGGCGCCGAGGTGCGGCGCTATGACTCAGGCGATATGCTGCTGGACGCGCTGAAGGACGCATCGCAGCGCTGGCCGGACATGCTGGTGTGCGACCTGGGCCTGGGAGACCCCGACGGCTATCAGGTGATCGAGGAGATCCGGCGCATGGAAGCCCGTCATGGAAGGCGGTTGGCGCATCATATGCCGGCCATTGCCTTGTCAGGATATGGCGAACGCCGGGATCGCTTGCGCGCCCTGATGGCCGGATTCCAGATACACATCACCAAGCCGGTCGATGCCCGCGAACTGCTGGCGTCGGTGGCGGCGGTCACACCCCGGTCGCGGCCCGCGCCGTCTACTTCTGCTCCTGCTGACACTGCACGCTGAAGTCGCCATTTTCTTCGATGTAGGCCCGCCGCACTTCTGACAAGTCGTTGATGCCCTTGACCCGCAGTTCGGACATAAGCTCTTCCTCAGTGATGTATTCGCGGCGCATGGAGCGGCGTTGCAGAACGCCGTTGCGTACCAGGCAGACGCGCTCAGGGGAAAGCAAGCCGCGTGTTATCGGGAAGAAGTAGCTCACACGGTCGATCAGCACGCTCCAGACAAAGAGCGTGGCGACCAGTACCATGCCTTCGCCCACGGATTTGTACTCGGCCGCCATGGCGTTCGAGGCGGCATCTGCAATCAATACCAGCAGCAATATGCTGGAGATCCCGAGGGAGCTCAAGTCTCGCCGGCCCGCCATCCGCAGGGCGACGAAGATGAACCAGTACATCAAGGTGCCGCGGAGGATGAGCTCGAGCGGCGCGACCTCGAATCGGAAAAGGGCATCCCACTGTACGTCCATTCCATACTCCTGTTACCAGATCCCAGATACTGCAGTCCCCAGCTTCGCAGGGACGCGCCGTCATACAAAAGATGCGGATCCAACACGGCACCTCCCGACATCTTTCCTGCAATCTCGGCCCAATCGGGAAGGCGGAACTGCGGCCATTCGGTCATGACACAAAGCAGGTCGGCCCTGTCGCAGGCCGACGCGGGGTCGGCTAGAAACGCGACGCGCGAGTGCTCCATTTGCGGAAAGCGTCGCACGGCGGGGTCATAGGCGCGCACCCACGCACCGGCGTCCAGAAGGCGGTCGATCAATCCCAAGGCGGGCGACTCTCTGATGTCGTCAGTGCCCGGTTTGAAGGATAGTCCCCAGATGGCGACGTGCCGGCCAGCAAGTCCATCGGGGAAGAAGCCTGCCACGGCGTCCGCAACGCGATCGAGTTGCTGCGTGTTGATCAGTTCCACACATTTCAGAAGGGGAGCGGGTTCGCCGTGCAGAGAGGCGATGCTGCGCAACGCGCGGACGTCCTTGGGCAAGCAGGAGCCGCCGAAACCCGGTCCCGGATGCAAATAACGGTGTCCGATACGGGGATCCGCGCCCACCACACGAAAAACGGACTGCACATCGGCGCCGCAGGCCGCGCCAATGTTCGCAAGTTCGTTGACCATGGAAATGCGGGCAGCCAGCATGGCATTGCAGGCATACTTCGCGTACTGCGCCGTGCAGACATCCAGAACGAAAAGGCGGTCTCCATCCGGATCGAAGGGGGCGTACAGTTGCTCCAGGATGTCGCCCGTCTCTGGCTCATCCACTCCGATGACGATACGGGGAGGACGACAGAAGTCTTCCACTGCGCTGCCTTCCGCCAGGAACTCCGGGTTCGATGCCACGCGTATCTCGCTGCGCCCCGATGGGTGCCGACTGTCGAACAAGGCTTGCACGGCTTCGCACGTGCCGGGCGGAACCGTGGACTTGATCACCACCACGCATCGATGTCTGAGTGTGTCGGCCAGGTGCTGCGCACAATGCTCAAGCGATGACAGATCGGCTTCGCCCTTCCCGTTCGATGGGGTGCCCACGGCCAGAACGATGACGGTCGCGGTCAGGCAAGCCTCATCCAGGCCGGTGGTGAAATGCAGGCAGCCCGCCGCTTGAGCTCCCGCCACCAGTTCGGGAAGGCCGGGCTCATGAAAGGGGATATCCCCTGACTTGAGAGCGGCGATCTTCTCCGGATCACTGTCGATGCAGGTTACGTCGTTGCCCACAGATGCCAGACCGGCTCCCGTTACCAGCCCGACGTAGCCGGTTCCTATGATGGCGACGTTCATGACGGCTCCACGATTCAGTTAGCCCGGCGTTGAGCAAAACCTGTGCCCACTACGGCGGACGCCATGTACTTCGCCCCGGCGCGTGGATTGCTGCACACCTGCATCAAGGCTAACGGAGGTGTACATATGGCCGGCGGCAGTCTGTTGCTCTTGCTGGACGATATCGCGAGCGTTATGGACGATGTGGCGTTCATGACCAAAGTGGCCGGCAAGAAGACGGTCGGCGTACTGGGAGACGACATCGCCTTGAATGCTCAGCAGGTAGGCGGAGTCATATCAGACCGTGAACTGCCTGTTGTATGGGCCGTCGCCAAAGGCTCCATGCGCAACAAGCTCATCCTCGTGCCGGCGGCCCTCGCGATCAGTGTCGTGCTTCCTGTGGCAATTACGCCGCTCCTGATGGCCGGCGGCCTCTTCTTGTCCTACGAAGGGGCGGAGAAGGTCCTGCATAGCTTGTTTCATTCCAAGTCCTCCAGTAAGGCGGATCCGCCGCCGGAGCGGCCTTCGAAGCGCGTGGACGAGAAACAAAAGATCCAGGGCGCGATCCGGACGGATTTCATCCTTTCGGCGGAAATCATCGCCATTGCCCTGGGTACCGTTGCCGGAGCCGATTTCATCACGCAGTCGGTCGCCGTATCGCTTGTCGCAATCATCATGACGGTGGGGGTCTATGGTTTTGTCGCCGCCGTGGTCCGGATGGATGATGCGGGGCTGGCTCTGTCAAATCGCTCGGGAGTCATCGCGCCGACGCTCGGACGCGGCATACTTGCCGCCGCTCCCTACCTGATGAAAGGTCTGTCCATTGCGGGGACCGCCGCCATGTTTCTCGTCGGAGGGGGCATTCTGGTGCACGGCATACCGCGACTGGAGCATCTGCTGGCGAGCTGGACAGTAGACACGCCGGGCCACATCGGACTGCTCGAAACAGTCATGGGCGGCTTGACGCCGTTATTGTTCAATGCAGTCGTGGGCGCCGTCGCCGGCCTGGCCGTGATGGCAGTGGTCGCGGTCGCAAAACGAGTAAAGGGCGCGTGGCGGCGCTAGGCTGCCCGGTCCGTCGAGTGGCAGTGCATTGAGAGCCGGGAAGAGGTCGGTAGCTGCCGCCGACTCTTGCGCCTGAATCCGGAGTACTCCGTTGGAACCCTTCCGAAATTGTCCAGAAAGATCATTCAATATTCTGCGCCTGTTCCCGCATTTGCTCGATGAGCAGTTTCAAGTCGATGGCCGCGCGCGTCATGCTCAACGCGCCGGCCTTGGACCCGAGGGTGTTTGCTTCCCGATTCATTTCCTGAAAGAGGAAATCGAGCCGCTTGCCGGCGCTGCCGCCTTTCTTGCCGACCTTATCCTGCTTGCCCGCGCCGCCCAGTATGTGGCTGAGTTCGGCGATATGCGAACGCAGCCGGGAAAGTTCCTCGGCTACATCGATACGCAAGGAGAAGAGCGATGTCTCCTGGGAAATCCGCGCCGACAGCTCTTCGCCGCTGATCAAGGCGAAGCCTTCCGGGCTGGCCGCGAGCAGGGCGTCTTTCAGGCGTTGCGCCAGTTTCTGCTGGTGGTCTTCCAGTATCGCGGGCAGGGCGGCGGCGACTTCCTGGACGATATGGTCCATGCCCCGGGAGCATTCTTCCATCATCTCCGCCAGACGGTGCCCCTCGCGCTCGCGGGCGGCTTGCAGATCTCCCAGAGCCCGGCCGCCGGCGTCCATCGCCATGGCAATCCACGCGTCCGGGTCGAGTGGTTCATTGCCGCCGCCATTGCCGCCGGTCAGAAGTTCGCTCAGCCGGGGAGGTTGGACGTCTGGTATTGCTTCGCGCGCAGCGGCGAGCAGTTCCGCGATGCGGCCGACCGTCGTCATGTCCAGCATCGACGCTTCCTGGGTAAGCTTGCGGGCGAAGTTCGCCCTGATGTCGATCTTGCCCCGCGTGATCTCGCGGGATACCAGCTCGCGCAGGGCGCTCTCCAGTATGCGAAGCTCTTCCGGCAGACGAAAATTGATGTCCAGGAAGCGGCTGTTGACGCTGCGGATCTCGATTGTAAGGGAGCCGTGCTCGGATTCGGCCTTGGCCGTGCCGAAAGCGGTCATGCTGCGTATCATGGCGATGAAGTCCTGAGTGGGTGAGCCAAATGCGCTTCGGGCATGGCGGGCCTATATTGTAGGTGGTAGGGCCGGCATGATTGTACGGTCCGCATGAGAGAATCCTGAATTCGACCATATTCTGGAGTCCTCGTGTCAGAGTCTTCATTGCCCGCATCGGGCGCCGCCAAGGTACGCGCTTCGGGGCGCGCCGCAAACCAACTCCGCCCGGTTCAGATCCAGACCGGCTTCACTCGTTACGCCGAAGGCTCCGTCCTGATTTCCATGGGCTCAACCCAGGTGTTGTGCAACGCCAGTGTGCTGGAAAAGGTGCCACCGTTTCTGAAAGGGAAAGGCAAGGGCTGGGTCACCGCTGAGTATGGCATGCTGCCGCGCTCCACTCACACCCGCTCCGACCGTGAGGCCGCGCGCGGAAAGCAGAGCGGGCGCACGCAGGAAATACAGCGTCTTATCGGGCGCAGCTTGCGGGCTGTGTTCGACCTGGAAGCGCTCGGGGAACGCACGCTGCAGCTGGATTGCGACGTCATACAGGCTGACGGCGGCACACGATGCGCCAGCATTACCGGGGCTTGGGTCGCGGCTGCGCTCGCCGTACGGCGCCTGACCGAAGCAGGGACTATCACGCGAAATCCCCTGTTGAATCATGTCGCGGCCATATCGGTGGGGCTGGTGGGCGATGATTGCCTGCTCGATCTCGACTACATCGAAGACTCCGGCTGCGGCGCGGACGTCAATGTGGTGATGACGGGCGCTGGCCGCTTCGTCGAAGTTCAGGGCACGGCGGAAGGGCAGACTTTCGACCGCTCGACACTGGACAAGCTGTTCGACCTGGCTGAAAGCGGTATTGCGCAGTTGGTGACCGAACAGAAGCGCGCGCTGGAATGATCCACTGAGTTCATGGCGAATGCTCCGGTTCATTACAATACGGAAAGTCCATGGCTTTGCCCGATGTACCGACTCCTGCCAATGCCCGCGTAACCGTGAGAGCCTATTGAAAAGCCGAGCGTAAACCGGGCGACGGCTCTTCAGTCGATGACGGAGAACATACTTGAATCAACAGCAAAACGCGGCTTCGACTGGCAGCCTGCGCGAGGTCGTACTGGCCTCGAACAACCCCGGCAAGCTGCGTGAATTTGAATCCATATTGAATCTTGCGGGCATCAGCATGGTCGCCCAGGGCGCCTTGGGGGTGACCGAAGCCGACGAGCCCCATGGCACTTTCGTGGAAAACGCGCTCGGTAAGGCCAGACATGCCAGCCTGCATACGGGTCGACCCGCCCTGGCCGATGATTCCGGACTATGCGTGCCGGCCCTGGGTGGGGCGCCCGGAGTGTATTCCGCGCGCTACGCCAGCATGGCGGGCGGCGAAAAGTCCGATCAGGCCAACAACATGCGGCTGGTCAGTCAATTACAGGGCCTGGAAGACCACCGCGCCTACTACGTGGCGGTGCTCGTCTATCTCGAAGGCCCGGACGATCCCTGCCCATTGGTGGCGGAAGGTCGGTGGCATGGGAAGATCATCGCTTCCCCGCAGGGCAAGCATGGCTTCGGTTACGACCCGCATTTCTGGCTGCCGGAGCAGGGGTGCACGGTTGCCGAACTGGATCCGGCCGAGAAGAATCGCAGCAGTCATCGCGCCCGCGCGCTGGCCGAGCTGTTGCAGCGCTTGCGCGAGGCGCAACCGTGAGCTCGTTGGGAAATCATCCGCGCGACAATGCCGGCGCACCGGGAAATGAAGCACAGCGCCCTCGTGTGCGGCCGGCCACGGGGCACGGGCTGGGGCGTCATCCTTTGCCGCCCTTGTCGCTGTATGTGCATGTCCCCTGGTGTGTGCGCAAATGTCCTTACTGCGATTTCAACTCCCACGAGAGCAGGGGAGAGCTCCCCGAAGCGGACTATCTCGCCGCCTTGCAGGCCGATCTCGAGCAGGCCTTGCCGCTCATATGGGGCCGGCAGGTCATCTCGGTTTTCATCGGCGGGGGTACACCCAGCCTGCTTTCGGGGCGTGCGATCGACAGCATGCTGGCCATGCTGCGCGCCTGCCTCAACCTGCTGCCGGATGCTGAAATCACGTTGGAAGCAAACCCCGGCACCGCTGAGGCGGGGCGCTTCCGCGATTACGCCGCCGCCGGCATCACACGTTTGTCCCTGGGTATACAGAGTTTCGACGACGACGCGCTGCGCGCGCTGGGGCGCATTCACGATGCCGGCCAGGCCCGCGCAGCCATCGACATGGCGCAACAGGCGGTGGACCGCGTCAATCTGGACCTGATGTACGCCTTGCCCGGCCAGACGCTGGAGGCCTGTCGCCGGGATCTGGACACCGCCATGTCCTTCGAGACCGGCCATCTTTCGCTTTACCATCTGACGCTCGAACCGAACACAGTGTTTGCGAAGTACCCGCCGGCGCTGCCTGATGACGACCTATCCGCCAGGATGCATGAAATGATCATCGAGGCCACTGCCGCCCGCGGCTGGGATCAGTACGAGGTGTCGGCGTACGCCCGCCCGGGGCAGCGGAGCCTGCACAATCAGAACTACTGGACTTTCGGCGATTACCTGGGCCTGGGCCCGGGCGCGCACGGCAAGCTGTCCTTCCATGATCGCATCATTCGCCAGGCGCGCAACCGCAATCCGGAAAGCTGGATGGAGCGCAGCCTGCGCCGGGACGGCAGCCAGATTTCGGAAGACCGCGTCGTAGCGCCCCGGGAACTGCCCTTCGAATTCATGCTCAACGCCTTGCGACTGAAGGATGGCTTCGAGACGGGGCTTTTTCCCGCCCACACTGATTTGCCGTTCACCGCCGTGTTTCCGACACTCAAGCGCCTGGAAGCGCGCGGTTTGCTTGCTCTGCAGGCGGGGAGAGTCCGCGCAACCGACCTTGGATGGCGCTATCTCAACGATGTACTGCAGGAGTTCCTGGAGTGAGCCGCCCCGTGCACTAAAATATGCACCAATATGGTGCGCCGCGCCCCGTTTTGGCGCGGCGGTAGCCAAACCAAGCGGCCGCCGCAGTCGGTCTAGCGCATGAAGTTGGCATGGTCATTGCTTTTGAACCCATGTCTTTTCAAAAATTTCTGCTCCAGGAGCTTATATGTCCGCCCCCGAAGACGTAGTAAAGATGATTGCCGATCACGAAGTCGCTTTTGTGGACTTCCGCTTCACCGATACCCTGGGCAAGGAACACCACCTCACCGTTCCGGCGCGTACCGTGGATGAAGAAAGGATGGAAAGCGGCGTGATGTTCGACGGCTCTTCCATTGCGGGATGGAAGGGCATTGAAGCTTCCGACATGGTGCTGGTCCCCGAGGCCGCTTCTGCGCGCCTGGATCCCTTCCGTGAAGAAACCACGCTGATCCTGACCTGCGATGTCGTCGAACCGTCGGACATGAAGGGCTACGACCGCGACCCGCGCTCGATTGCCAAACGCGCCGAGGCCTACCTCAAATCCAGCGGCCTGGGCGACACAGCCTATTTCGGTCCCGAGCCTGAATTTTTCGTGTTCGACGGAGTCAGCTGGGACGACAGCGTGTCGGGCTGCTTCGTGAAAATCCATTCCGACGAAGGCGTGTGGTCGCGCGGTCTGGATATGAACGGCGCCAACCTCGGGCATCGTCCTGGACATAAGGGCGGTTATGTTCCGGTGTCGCCCATCGATAGCTTTGCGGATATGCGCTCGGAAATGTGTCTGCTGCTGGAACAGCAGGGCGTCCCCGTGGAAATCCACCACCACGAAGTGGCCGGCCCCGGCCAGCTCGAGATCGGTACCCGCTTCAGCACGCTCGTCGAACGCGCAGACTGGAACCAGATTCTGAAGTACACCGTGCGCAACGTGGCGCATGTATACGGCAAGACCGCCACCTTCATGCCCAAGCCCATCGTCGGTGACAACGGCTCCGGTATGCACGTCCACCAGTCCATCTGGAAGGACGGCCAAAACCTCTTTGCGGGCAACGGCTACGCCGGGCTCTCCGAGTTCGCCCTCTATTACATAGGCGGCATCATTAAACACGCCCGCGCTCTGAACGCCATCACGAACCCGGCAACCAATTCATACAAGCGCCTGGTACCGCATTACGAAGCGCCGGTCAAGCTCGCCTATTCCGCGCGCAATCGTTCAGCCTCCATTCGGATTCCCTACGTCGGCAGCCCCAAGGCCCGGCGTGTCGAGGCGCGTTTCCCCGACCCCATGGCCAACCCGTATCTCGCCTTTGCTGCCCTCATGATGGCGGGTCTCGATGGCGTGCAGAACAAGATCCACCCCGGCGATCCAGCCGACAAGAACCTGTACGACCTGCCGCCCGAGGAAGACGCGCAGATCCCGACCGTGTGCGCTTCGCTTGAAGAGGCCATCGAAGCTCTCGATCGCGACCGTGAGTTCCTGACACGTGGCGGCGTATTCAGCAACGACATGCTGGACGCCTATATCGAACTGAAGATGGCGGAGGTCACGCGCTTGCGCATGACCACCCACCCCATCGAATTCGATATGTATTACAGCCTCTGATCTCAGGGCCCGGCCGTGGACGTCGGCGGAGGCACAGCTGTCTTGAATCTGCTGTCGACGGCAGTGCTTCTGCTGGACGCGGCCGGACGCATTGCCTTCGCCAACTTGGCCGCCGAAGAACTCTTCGAAAGTTCACAGCGGGCGCTGGCAGGGCGGCCGGTCGCAGAGCTGCTTGGCGCCGACCAGCTTCTCCAGGCGCGCTGCATGGACATTCTGTCAGGCAAATTCGGAGCGCTGAGGCAGCCGCTATCGGTGCAGCGCCGCGACACGAGCGTGCCGGTCAACATCGCGCTCGTGCCTTTGCAAGAGGAACCGTGGTCGGCACTCGTTGAACTCCGCGTCGCCGAGCAGCACCTCTTGATGGACAGGCATCAGCAACTGGGGAAGGAACTGGCGGCGCAACGCGAAACCTTGCGCAACCTTGCCCATGAAGTGAAGAACCCGCTGGGCGGCATCCGCGGCGCCGCGCAACTGCTTGATGGCGAGTTGGACACCCCGGAGCTGCAGGACTACACGCGTCTCATCATGGCGGAGGCCGATCGCGTGGTGCATCTCGTGGACCGGCTGCTCGCACCGCAAGGCGCCAACCTTCGCAAGGAGCCGCTGAATATCCACGAAGTCTGCGAACGGGTGCGGACCTTGGTGGGAGCCGAGTTCGCGACGATCGAAGTACACCGCGATTACGATGCATCGCTACCCGAAATGAAAGGCGATTTCTCGTGTTTATTGCAGGCCATGCTGAACATTGCGCGCAACGCTGCGCAGGCGCTCACCGAGCACGCCGCACAGACGGCGCCCGGACTGACCCTACGCACCCGCGTGGCTCGGCAAGTTCCGCTGGCTGAGCACCCGATCCGGCTCGCCGTGGTCGTATCGTTGATCGATAATGGGCCGGGCATAGCGCCCGAACTGGCCGACAAGGTCTTTCACCCCCTGGTCACAGGCCGCGCCCAAGGGAGCGGCCTGGGCCTGAGTCTCGCACAGGAGTTCGTGCAGCAGCATGGCGGTATCCTTGAATGCGACTCTCGGCCCGGCCACACGGAATTCCGCATGATACTGCCCCTGGAGCCCTCATGAAACCCGTCTGGATAGTCGACGACGACCAAAGCATACGGTGGGTGCTGGAAAGGGCGCTGGCTCGTGTGAGGGTCGCGACGCGCAGCTTTGCCACTGCCTCGGACATGCTGGAGGCACTGGATACAGGCACACCGGAAGCGCTAGTGACAGACATACGCATGCCTGGCATGGATGGTCTCGCGCTGCTTCACCAAGTGAAGCAGCGCTATCCCGGGCTGCCCGTGGTCATCATGACTGCCTTCACTGATCTGAGCAGCACAGTTGAAGCCTTCCAGAAGGGCGCTTTCGATTTTCTGCCCAAACCGTTTGATGTCAACGCGGCGGTCGTGCTGATTCAGCGGGCATGCAAGCCGGACACGACGACGGGGCAGGGATCGCCCGAGATACCGCAGGAACCGACGTCTAAGCCATCCGGCCGGCATCTGAACCGGAACGGCGATGAAAACTCCAGCATGATGCGATCATCGTCGCCCGCCATGCAGGAAGTTTTCCGTGCCATTGGGCGGTTGGCAAAATCGGACATCACGGTTCTCGTCACCGGAGAGTCGGGCACGGGCAAGGAACTGATTGCACGAGCGCTCCATCAGCATGGCAACCGGGCACAGGGCCCGTTTGTCGCGCTCAATGCCGCCGCCATCCCAAAAGATCTCCTTGAGGCGGAGCTGTTCGGCCACGAACGCGGTGCCTTCACCGGCGCCACGCAGCAGCGGCGTGGGCGCTTCGAAGAGGCGCGTGGCGGCACTCTCTTTCTTGATGAAATCGGCGACATGCCCTTCGATTTACAGACCCGGCTGCTAAGAGTGCTGGCTGAAGGCAGCTTCTACCGGGTCGGCGGTTCGCAGCCGGTGCGCGCCGACGTACGCATCGTGGCAGCGACCCATCAGCCACTGGAGCAGCGCGTGGCCGAGGGCCGCTTCCGTGAGGATCTTTTCCACCGCTTGAATGTTATTCGCTTGCGGCTGCCCGCGCTTCGGGAACGCAAGGGAGACATTCCCGAACTGGCCGATTTGTTCCTGCGCAACAGCGCAGCCGAGCTGGGCGTTGCCCCGCGGCAACTGGCACCGTCAGCCATGGACGCGCTCGTGGAGTTTGATTATCCCGGCAATATCCGCCAACTTGAAAATATTTGCCAGTGGCTGACGGTCATGTCCTCCAGCCGCTGGGTGGAACGCAAGGACCTTCCGCCGGAACTCATCGCGACGCCCGCCCAAACAGCGCATGCGCAGGCCGAGCCGGAGCGGGGCAGAGAGCCCCTGCCTGACAAAGAGGAGCCCTCGAATCTCGAGCCGGCAGGCAATGAGTTCGAGCCGGCGCGCGGCGGACGCGATGCGGCCGGGAGCGAGCGATGGGCCGAGCTGCTCGCTGTCGACGTGCTCGACCGACTGGGCCGCAATGAGCCGGCCATCATGGCGAATCTCACCCGGCAATTCGAACGCGTGCTGATCTCGGCAGCCCTGAACCATTGCCGCGGCCGGCGTGTCGAAGCGGCCCACCGGCTGGGCATCGGCCGCAATACGCTGACACGCAAATGCGTCGAGTTGGGTCTGGACGGTGCCGAGGACTGAATCAGTTCACGCTACGGCGTCAGGCTTCAGCCATCAATCGCGCAAGTAGGCCTGAGCGCGACGCGCCATCAGCACCTCGCGTTTGACGAAGTCTGCAACGAAAGGCGATGCCGGAGCATGATGCAGGGCATAGGGAGTGTCCCATTGCACGATGCTGCCATGGCTCATTATGCCAATGCGGTCGGCAATGGCGAAGGCCTCCGCCTGGTTGTGGGTGACGAGCAACGCCGTATGGCCGGTCTTCTTCAGGATGTCGCGCACTTCGAACGCCAGGCGTTCGCGGGTATCGACATCCAGGTTCGAGAACGGCTCATCCAGCAGCAGGAGTTCGGGTTCAGGTGCCAGCGCGCGGGCCAGTGCAACGCGCTGCTGCTGGCCACCCGATAGCTCGTGCGGAAAGCGCCGGCGGGCAGCCTGCAGGCCGACGAGTTCCAGAAGCTCTTCAATGCGGGCGGTGCGACGGGCTCGTTCCCAGCGGCGCAAGCCGAAAGCGATATTGCGTTCTACGTTCAGATGAGGAAAGAGGGCATAGTCCTGGAACATCATGCCGACATGCCGGTCCTGGGGTTCCGTGGCCACTTCGGGCGTGGACAGAAGGGTGCCACCGAGCCGGATGCTGCCGGCGCGCAAAGGCTCGAAACCCGCGATCGCGCGCAATATGGTGGTCTTGCCGCAGCCCGATGCCCCCAGCAGACATCCGATATGCCCCTGCTCCAAGGAGAGGTCCAGACCGGTGACGACCGACACCACGCCTTCGGGCGAGTCATACGCAAGGGAGACGTCGACCAGTTCCAGCAGATGGGCTGGGCCGGCGGCGGAGACTAAGGATTCATGCATACGATTCAATACGCCGGTTTCAGCTGTGTACGGGCCAGAAGCACAACCGGCAACAGGCCCGCCAACACAATGGCCAGGGCCGCCACGGCGCCTTCTTCATAGGTGCCGCGTGCAGCCTCGGCGTAGAGCCAGGTCGCAAGCGTCTCGAAACCCGCGGGCCGTATCAGCAAGGTGGCGGGCAATTCCTTCATGGCGTCGACGAAGACCAGCAAGCCCGCCGCGCCGATGGCCGGCCGCAAAAGAGGCAGATGCACCCGTTTCAAGGTGCCAGTAGGCGTTTCACCGAGGAGCCGGGCAGCCTGCTCGAGCGAAGGAGGAATGCGCGCGAGTCCGCTCTCCATGCCCCCGACCGATATCGCAAGAAAGCGGATGACATAGGCGCAGACGAGCGCACCGACCGAGCCCATCAGCCACAGGGCCGGGTCCGCCCCGGTCAACTGGCTCCATCCTGTGGCAACCAGGCCGTCAAAAGCAATGAGCGGTGCGAGCAGACCAATGGCCAGCACCGTCCCGGGAATCGCATAGCCGCTCGTAGCGATACGGGCGCAGACCCGGGCCAGCCCAGGGCGGTCGGAATGGCGCACCGCGCGCGCGGCCCAGGCAATGGTCAAGCCGCAAAGCAGGGTGAAAAAGGTGGCCAGCAAAGCGACCTTGAGGGTATTCCAGGCGCTCAGTAGCAGTTGATCGGACACACTGCCTGCAAAAGCCAGGTGTTTGAAGGTTTCGCTGCCCAGGTAAAAGGCGGGTGCCGCGAATCCGATAATGATGGGTGTCCAGCCCAGCGCTGCGGCAATCGCTGCACGCCAGCCGCGCAACTGTCTGGGCTGCACGGGCCGGGCACGCAGGTTGGAGGCATAGCGCTGGCGCTTGCGGCCGCGCCGTTCGAGCAGCACCAGCATCGCCACCATGCCCAGCATGGCGAGCGCGATCTGCGAAGCGCCTGCCAGATCGTTGCGGGTGACCCAGGTGGTGTAGACGGAAACGGTCAACGTCTGGACGCCAAGGAATTCGGATGCGCCGATATCGTTCAGGGCTTCAAGCAGGGCCAGGCTCACGCCGACCGCGATGGCCGGCCGCGCCATCGGCAAGGCGACGCGGAAAAAGACGCCGCGGCCCGATTCACCCAGCACACGCGCCGCTTCGAGCAAGCTGGCCGCCTGCGTGGCGAACATGATGCGCGTGCTCAAGTAGACGTAGGGGTAGAGTACGAAGCCCAGCAGCACGATGGCTCCAGGCAGCGAACGCAGATCGGGCAGACGGAATTCGCGGGGGCTCGAGTAACCGAGCAGGTCCCGGATCAGCGACTGGACTGGACCAATGGGATGCAGAATGTCGAGGTAGGCAAAGGCGACGATATAGGTCGGCACGGCCAGCGGCAGCAACAGCCCCCACGACAGCACTGAACGACCGGGAAAACGGTAAGCGGTGATGAGCCAAGCCGCGCCGACACCCAGGGCAACGACCAGGACGGCAACGCCGGCCAGTAGCAGGCTGGTGTTCAGGAAAGCAACGGGAAGGACATGGTCCAGCAGATGCCGCCAATGCTGGAAAGAGCCGCCGGCGGCATACCACATGAGCGTGACGATCGGCGCCAGCACACCCGCCGCAATGAGGACGGAGGCGACCAGCCAGGGGCGGCCTGCCTCGGTGGCCAGGAAACGCTGCGCTTTGCCACCCAGCCCCGGACGCTGAAGGCCCCGCGCTACGCGATGGCCGGCCGAAGCCGGCCCAAAGCCAGAGGTATCAGTTGTTGAAACCAACCCGGTCTACCAGTTCACTGGCCTCCTTGCGGTGCTTGGCAATCTCCGCCAGTGGCAGGGGGTCGACGATCAGCTCACCGAATCCCGCCACGACGGGATCGAGCTCCACACCCTGCTTGACCGGATATTCGTAGTTCGCCTTGGCATACATGCTTTGCGCCTTGTCCGAGACCAGGTATTCCAGCAGCTTCACGGCTTCTTCGCGGTGCGGGGCGTGCTTGGCCACCGCCGCACCCGAAATGTTCACGTGGGTGCCGCGGCTCTTTTCGTTGGCGAACGTGGGTCGCACCACCTTGATGGCCTCGCCCCATTTGTGGGCGTCGGTGCCAGGCTCGGCGTTCTTCATGCGCCCAACGTAATAGGCGTTGGCGATCCCGATGTCGCAGATGCCGCCCAGAATGTCGCGTGCGACATCACGGTCGCCGCCCGCGGCCTTGCGTCCCAGATTGTTCTTGACGTTGCGCAGCCAATTCTCGGCCGCTTCCAGCCCATTGTGCGCGATCATCGCGGCGATAAGGGCGGTATTGTAAGGATGCTGGCCCGAACGGATGCAGACTTTGCCTTTCCAGCGGGGGTCGGCGAAGGCCTCGTAGGTGATCGCTCCCACGTCGAGGTCTTTGGCGACGTACGCGACGCGGTCACGAAGCGACAGCGTATACCACTGGTTGTCAGGCCCCCGCAGGTTCTCCGGAATGGCTTCCCGCAACACCGCGGAATCGACCGGTTGCGTCACTCCGGCTTCGACGAGATCGAGCAAGTTGCCGATATCCACGGTCATGAGGACATCGGCAGGCGACTTCTCGCCTTCCGCCTTCACGCGTTCGATCAGGCCGTCCTTCACGAATACGGTATTGACCTTGATGCGCGTATCCTTGGTGAACTCATCGAGCAAGGGTTGGATGAGCCGAGGTTCCCGCGTGGTATACAAGCTCACTTCCTGCGCAGACGCTCCGAACGT
>JAEWFK010000118.1 GCA_023388835.1 Pseudomonadota bacterium
ATCCTGAGTACGGAGCAGCTTTGCGATAGTGTCTACGGCTACGAGCAGAACGTGGAGAGCAACGCGATCAATGTTCATATTTATCATCTGCGGCGCAAGCTCGGGAACAATATCGTGGAAACGGTGCGCGGGCTGGGCTATAGGCTGGGCTCGGCAGAAAAGGATGACGGTCAATGAGCTTGCGTCTGCGTCTGCTATGGATCATCGGTGTTTCACTGACTGCTTTATGGACCGTGGTGGCGACATGGATGTTCGTGGACTCGCGCCAGTCCCTGCGTGATGCACTGGACAATCGCCTGGCGGCCTCTGCGAGGATGGTGGCCGGATTGGTATCCCAATTTCCAGAGCCGCGAGATATTGCCGCTGGCGGCAACAAACCTTTGGATGTTGTCGCGCGCGACGGGGTGGCGTGCGAAGTGAGTCTTGTCCGCAGCGAAGTCATGATCGAAACGGTCGCCCGTACTGCGGGGAGCCCGGAATTGGCCCATTCCGAGCCAGGGTTCAGCACGCGCGTATTCGGCAATAAGCGGTGGCGTACTTACGTGCTGCGACAAGGGAATATTCAGATCGCGACCGCCGACAGCATCGAGATCCGCGAAGCCCTGGTCACGGAACTGATACTTTCGGCGGGAGTGCCGTTTATTGTCGCTCTGTTCGGCACCCTGATCGTGCTCTGGCTTGGCATCACTCATGGGCTGGCTCCCTTGGAGCGCATTCGCGGTCTATTGGCGGCGCGCCGCGCCGGCGACGAAACCCCGCTGCCGCAAGTGAAGGCTCCGACCGAGCTTCAGCCCCTGCTGCATACGATAGAAGAACTTCTGGAAAGACTGCAGGCGGCAATCGTGCGTGAACGCCGATTCACCGATAGTGCCGCGCATGAGCTGCGCACACCTCTTACTGGTGTGAAGACCCACATTCAGGTGGCGAAGCTCGCTTCGCAACGGCCAGGTGAAAGTGCGACGCTGGAAGCAGCGCTGGACAGTGCAGATCACGGAGTGCAGCAACTACAGACCATTCTTCAACGCTTGCTTGAATTGGCCCGGCTCGATGCCCAATCCGTTGAGCTGGAAAATAGTGAGCCCGCCGAGGCGGCGCATGCCGCGATCGAAGCGCTCGAACTTCTTCATGGTGGCACCGCCGGCCGGGTGAGGGTACTGGGCGTCGAAGCTTCCCATCCCGTGCGGGCCGCAAGGCCTTTGCTCGTCGCGGCGCTTCAGAACTTGATCGACAACGCGATACGCTACGCTCCGTCGGACCGACCGATCCTCGTCCGGATCGAACCGGGGGGCAATGGGCTGATGCACATCAGCGTGCTTGATGAAGGGCCGGGCATGGATGAACAAGAGCGCAGCCAGGCCTTCAATCGATTCTGGCGCGGAAATTCAACAATGCCGGGTTACGGCTTGGGGTTGTCGATTGTCAATGCAATCGCACGGCGGCACGGAGGGACGCTCGAACTCCTGGAACGGAATGGCGGCGGACTTGAAGCGCGGCTGACGCTTCCCGTGGCGGACGCTCTCCCGCCCTCATGATTTTCCGCCAATTTCGCCAGCCTTAAGCTTCTCTTAATCCTGTCCCCGCATCATCCAGGGCAGTTCATTTCGAGGAGTTCGGCTTGTCTGTTTACAAGTTGGCCCGGGCGGCCCTTATCGCGTGTTGTTTCGCCATTGGAAGCGCATGGGCGAGCAATGGCCTGTTCGCGAGCAGTGGCCTGTTTTCTTCGGACGCCGAATCCGATTTCCTTGAGGCGTCGGATGTCTTGAAGCTTGGACAGGTGTGGCAGGAAGGAGATGAGTATGTGGCCGAAGGGCATATTGCCGATGACTACTATGTCTACCGTCACTCACTGAAGCTCGTTGACGGCGAGGGCAATGATCATGAACTTACTGTGCCCTCCGGTACACCGCGGCATGATGAGTTTTTTGGCGACACGATAATCTATACAGGGAATGCCCTGCGCCTGCGCTTCCCCGCGCCGGCGTCCAGCCCGCTGACACTGCATTGGCAAGGTTGCGCGGAAGCCGGCATCTGCTATCCGCCTCAGACCATGCAGATTGACGTAGCGGGCAGTCAGGCGACCGCCCAGCGGTCGGCCAATCCTGCGCAGGCTCAAGCCGGGCCGCTGCGGGAAGGGACATCCGATACTGCCGCCCTGTCTTCGGCGGCCAATGTTGGAGAGGATCAGGCGGCGGCTCAGCGACTTGCCGCGCTGGGCCCGGTTACCGGCACGCTGCTGTTCTTCGGGTTTGGTTTGTTGCTGGCTTTCACTCCTTGCTCTTTGCCGATGATCCCGATTGTCTCTACCATCGTCGTTGGCAGTCAGGCCAAGCCGAAGCGGGCATTCGCCATGTCGCTGTCGTACGTGGTGGCCATGGCCGTTACCTATGCGGCGGTGGGCGTGGCGGCCGGTTTGGCCGGCGCCAATCTTCAAGCCACATTGCAATCGCCGTGGCTGTTGGCAAGCTTTGCCGCGCTGTTTCTCCTTCTAGCGAGTTCCTTGTTAGGACTGTTTGAACTGCGCCTGCCATCGGGCATGGTCAATCGTGTCGAGGCGGTCGGGCGCGGACGCGCGGGCGGCGGCCTCGTCGGGGCCGCCGGACTGGGTTTTTTGTCGGCTCTGCTGGTAGGCCCATGCATGACCGCTCCTTTAGCGGGGGCCTTGTTGTATATCGGACAAACGGGTAGCGCGCTTCAAGGCGGGCTGGCGCTTTTTGCTTTGGGCCTGGGCATGGGCGTGCCCCTGTTGGCGATCGCCGTATTCGGGGCACGCGTACTGCCCAAGCCCGGCGTCTGGATGGACCGGGTGCGCATTGTTTTCGGCTATGTGATGGTGGGAATGGCCGTCATGATGCTGACACGTTTCCTGGCCGGCCCGCTGAGCCTGCTGCTCTGGGGCGGCTGGATACTATCGATGGCCATCGGGCTGATCGCCTGGGCGCAAGCTGTGGCGACCCGGCAGCGGCTGGCGTGGACCTTGCGTTCCGGCGCGGCATTCGCAGGTCTGTGGTCTGCACTGCTGCTCGTAGGTGCCGCTTCGGGAGGGACATCCCTTTCACAGCCCCTGTCCCATTTGCGTGGTGCGGCGATCGCGGCTGCGGTGACCCGCGGTCCTGACTACATTGCAGCCAAATCGGTGGCGGATGTCGATGCGCGTCTGGCCGATGCCGCGGCACGCGAGCAATGGACCTTGATTGATTTCTACGCAGACTGGTGCGTGAGCTGCCATGTGATCGAGCGCAATGTCTTCCAGGCCCCCGCCGTTGCAGCACGCATGGCGACCATGCAAGTGTTGCGCCCCGACGTAACGCGCAACGACGCCACGGACAAGGAGCTGCTCAAGCATTGGGGCGTCATGGGCCCGCCCACTCTCATACTCGTCGGACCCGACGGTACAGAGCGCAGGGACCTGCGCGTGGTGGGCGAGATCAATGCGCTCGAGTTCCTGGTCCGCCTGGATGCGGCGGGCGTGTCATGATCGGAGTAGGCCCATTCTCTATCCAGACAATTGTCGTTGTCGGGGCAGTGTTGATCGCTTGGCTTGTGGCCCGCAGCGCCGCCCGGAGATTGCCCGGCACGTCGTATAAAGCATCGAGCGGCATCCTGCTCGACGCGGCGTTCTGGGGTTTTGTGGCGGCCCGTCTCGCGTATATCGCCAAATGGTGGCCGGAATACTCCGTGTCACCGCTGTCCATGATTGCCATCGGTGACGGTGGTTTTATCTGGTGGGTCGGCATACCCGTAGCCCTTGCGTTTGTCTGGTGGCGGACCCGTTCGGCTGTGATGCTGCGCGCACCCGCATTGGCGGGCCTTGTCGCCGGTACTGCTGTCTGGGTCCTCGCCAACAGCGCGCTTAGTATGGTGCTGCAGTCAGCACCGTCCATGCCGGATCTCCCATTGCTGACACTGGACGAGCGTCCTGTGTCGCTGAGCGCCTACGAGGGCAGACCAGTGGTGCTCAACCTCTGGGCAAGTTGGTGTCCGCCTTGCCGCCGCGAGATGCCTGCGTTTGAGCAGGCCCAGTCAGCCTTCCCGGAGGTCGCTTTCGTCATGGTCAATCAAGGCGAAACGGCCCGACAAGCCCGGGACTTTCTTGAAAGCGAAGGACTGGACCTGGCCGATGTATTACTGGATCCCACTTCCAGCGCTATGCACGCCGTGCAGTCCCGCGGCCTGCCTACGACATTGTTCTTTGATGGGCGGGGACGCCAAGTGGACTCGCATTTGGGGGAAATCACGATGGCCAGTCTCAAGGACAAGATACTGCGTCATTTCGATCCAGCTTCGGCCTCGGAAGGCCGATAAGTGACTGCCCGACCTGCAAAGTGTTTACGCATTGCCTCGGGAAGAAGATAGCGCAGCACTTTTGATGAATTTTCACGGACAAGGAATCACCATGTTTTCACAGCGAATGCTTCATCCGCTCATTGCCGCCGCGCCTCTTGTGTTGATGACTGGCTATGCCCATGCACAGGACGCCAACAGTCCGGCGGTGATTGGGGCGTTGAAAGGCCAGGGGGTGGAAATCCTGCAGGAATTCGACGCAGGTGGACACGTACGCGGGTTCGCCGGCGTAGCGGGCGGTCAGCCGATCGCGGTTTATGTACTGCCCGACGGCCACGCCATCGCCGGGACGCGTCTGGACCCGGAAGGGCGGGTGATGGACAAGGAAACGCTGGAGAAATTGGCTGCGAAACCGATGAGCGACCAGGATTGGGCGCTATTGGAATTCGCCTCATGGGTTTCCGACGGGGCCGCGGATGCTCCCCGCGTCGTGTACACTTTTACGGACGCCAATTGCCCCTACTGCCACTTATTCTGGCAGGCTGCGCGGCCTTGGGTGGAATCTGGAAAGGTCCAATTGCGACATCTTCTGGTCGGGATCATCAAAGAAGACAGCCCGGCCAAGGCAGCGGCCATTCTCGATGCGTCTGATCCGTCGGCGGCTCTTCGGGAGAATGAAATCAATTACGACCGGGGCGGCATCAAGCCGGCACAGCAGATTTCGGAAGAAGTCGCGAAAACGCTTGAAGACAACCAGTTTCTCATGGTCTCGCTGGGCTTTCGAGGCACGCCGGGAATCGTCGTGCGGAATGATGACGGCTTGATCCAGAAGTACAACGGCATGCCGCGCGAAGACGCGCTGATCGAAGTGCTGGGG
>JAEWFK010000117.1 GCA_023388835.1 Pseudomonadota bacterium
CTCACGCCGCGCGTATGGCTTTAGAAATTTTGAGAATTACCGCATGCGAGTCTTAGCTCAGTGCGGTTGGAACGGTGTGATTAACCGTGTCTGATGAATGCCCATCCCCCGTTTATGGGGAAGAGCCAAAAAACCCAGCTAAATCTGCCGACTTAGCTGGGTTTTCTGTTTTACAGCGGTGGTGCCCAGGAGAGGACTCGAACCTCCACACCTTGCGGCACATGGACCTGAACCATGCGCGTCTACCAATTCCGCCACCTGGGCTAAGCGTGTATGCTATGGGCTTGCCGTCCCGCAGCTTCGCTGTCACTTCAAAAGAAGGTGCGAAGTATAGCGCGGTTTTTAAAGTTACGGAAATCCCTTTGAGCAAACGATCAAAAAAAAGCAGCAATACCGAAGTCATCGCAGGCGCGCTCGATCTTCCTCCGGATTTCGACCCTGAAGTTCCCAGTCGCGAAGTCATCATGCAGCAGCTGCGTTCCTTCGCCAAACCCATGGCGCTCGAAGCGCTCGCCCGATCGGTCGGGGCATCGGTTCCCCTGTCCGTGGGTTTCGAGCGCCGGCTCAAGGCCATGGAGCGCGACGGCCAGGTGTTTACCGATCGCCATGGCAAGCTGCAAATCAACAACAAACTTGAGTTCATAGCCGGCAAAGTGCAGGGCCACCGCGACGGCTTCGGCTTTCTGCTGCGAGACGACGGCGGGCCGGATCTTTTCCTTCCTCCGCGTGAAATGCTCAAGGTCCTGCACGGCGACCGCGTGCTCGCCAAGATAGAAGGCGAGTACCGCGGTAAGCTTGAAGGCATGATTGTCGAAGTACTCGAGCGCCGCACCGACCGCCTTGTTGGGCGCTTCTTGCGGGAACGCGGGGCCTGCATCGTGGTACCCGAAGACCAGCGCATCAAGCATGACATCCTTATTCCTGCTCAAGAGATCAATGGGGCGGAATCCGGTCAGGTAGTCACGGTCGAAATCGTCCAGCAGCCTACGCGGCATACCCAGCCCCTGGGCCGGGTCGTAGAAGTCCTGGGTGAAATTGATGATCCCGGAATGGAAATCGAAATCGCCGTGCGCAAGTTCGGTGTGCCGCATGAATTCTCCGAAGGCGCGTTGTCCCAGGCCGGGCGGCTCCCCGACCAGGTGCGGCCTTCTGATATCAAAGGCCGGGTCGATCTGCGCGATATTCCCTTCGTCACTATTGACGGCGAAGACGCCCGCGACTTCGACGATGCCGTATTTTGCATGCCGGTCAACCTGGGAACTGAAAAGCGCCGACGCGCTGGTTGGCGGCTGCTGGTCGCCATTGCAGACGTCAGCCATTATGTCCGTCCGGGCGACGCCATTGATGCTGATGCTCTAGAGCGCGGAACGAGCGTCTACTTTCCCCGGCGCGTCATCCCCATGCTGCCCGAAGCGCTTTCCAATGGGATTTGTTCGCTGAATCCCGATGTCGACCGTCTGGTTCTGGTGTGCGACATGGTGATCGCGGCCAGTGGCCAGAAAGCCGGGCAGATCGCCGCTTACCAGTTCTACGAAGCCGTCATACATTCGCACGCACGGTGCACCTACACTCAGGTGTGGGAATCGTTGCAGCAGCCCAAGGGGCCTGCCGCGGCTTCATTGGGCGGTGTATTGCCTCATATCCGCGATCTCTACGAGCTCTATCAGTTATTCGCCGCCGCGCGAGTCAAGCGTGGGGCGATCGACTTTGATACCGTCGAGACGCGCATCGTATGCACCCCGCTTGGGCGCATCGAGCGTATCGAAGCTTATGTGCGTAACGACGCCCATAAATTGATAGAAGAGTGCATGCTCGCGGCCAATACCTGTGCCGCTGAGTACATGACACGCAACAAGCGCTATGGTCTGTATCGTGTGCACGAAGGGCCCACGCCCGAAAAGCTGCTGACTCTGCGCGCCTATCTCAGCACGATCGGGCTGTCCCTCGGCGGAGGCGACGACCCCTCAACCGAAGATTACGCCCGTCTGGTGCAGCAGGCCCGGGGCCGACCGGATTTCGAAATCATCCAGACCATGTGTCTGCGTTCGCTTCAGCAAGCGATCTACAGTCCGGAACAGGCGGGGCACTTCGGCTTGTCTTACGAACACTACGCGCATTTCACATCGCCTATCCGGCGCTATCCTGATCTGCTGACCCATCGTGTGATCAAGGGCACGCTGGGCGGCAAGCGCTATCTGCCCAAGGTGAACGACGTCGCCGCGTCCATGGTGCTGCCCCGCGACGAAAAAGAACAGGCCACCTGGGAGAAGCTTGGGCTCGTTCTCTCGGCGGCGGAACGCCGGGCCGACGACGCCTCCCGCGACGTCGAGGCCTGGCTGAAGTGCTGGTTCATCAAAGAGCATGTGGGCGAAGTTTTCAGTGGCCGTGTGACCGGAGTTGCGCCTTTTGGGTTGTTCATCACACTTGAAACGCTCTTCGTTGAAGGTCTGGTGCATGTGTCCGAGCTCGGTTCGGACTACTTCCAGTACAACGAGGCCTCTCATGAGCTGCGTGGCGAGCGTACCGGCATTCGATACCGGCTCACCGATTCGGTGCAGGTTCAGGTCGCTCGCGTCGACCTTGAAGCGCGCCGCATCGAATTCCGCCTGGTAAAGGGCACGAGTTTCAAGGCTTTGACGGCGCCCGAGAAGGCCGACAGCCCGCGGCGACCCAAACGGGCGGCCTCGGCCAAGCCGGAATCGCTCAAGGGCACGACGGCCAGCCAGCGCCGTGCGGAAGCCAAGCGCAGCGCCCGTAAAAGTGCGGCGACGACACGGAAGAAGGCCGGCGCGGCCGGTGATGGCAAGCCGGGAAGCTCTCGGCGTTAAAATGCCCGTCACGCACGCCACACTTCGAGGAAATCATGTCGTCACAGGTATTGGCCGGCTTCCATGCCGTCACCGCGCGGTTGCGCCATGCGCCGGCCACCATCAAGGAACTCTATTTCGATGAGTCCCGGCGCGACAAGCGCATGCAAGGGCTGCT
>JAEWFK010000153.1 GCA_023388835.1 Pseudomonadota bacterium
GGTATGTCCCCGCCCATGCCATAGCCCGTCTCTTCCAGTAGCGTCCACTCAAAGCGCCGCAGCGCACCGGCCGCGCTTTCACCCTGTTCCAGGGCGTGCAGCGCGGCATCGTAAGCGTCGTAGAGCAAGGGATGCGGGTCCTCGCGCGGCAGCAGGCGAAGCAGCAGTTCGTTCATGTACCAGGCCGACATCAGGGAACGTCCAGTCAGCTGGCGGATGCCCGCAAGATCGGCGCGTGTGAGGGTCTTGACCTCTCCTGCGCCTGTCCAGGAGACCATCAGCGGCTGAAAGGCGGCCAGCACAGGCCGCAGTGCTGAATAGGGACGCTTGGCGCCCTTCGCGGCCATGGCAACATTGCCGTGCTCACGCGTGAAAATCTGGACAATCAGCGAGGTCTCACGCCAGGCGGACGCATGAAGCATGTATGCCCGGACATGGTGGATACGCTGGGCGCGGTTACTCATACCCCAGATCGCGCAAGGCGCTTTCGCGTTCCGACCAACCCTTGCGGACCTTGATATAGACGTCGAGGAAGACCGGTTTCTCCAGCAGCTTGACCATGTCCTGACGGGCCTCGGTGGCGATGCGCTTCATGTGGCCGCCCCCCGCACCCAATAGAATGGGGCGATGGCTCTCACGCTCCACAACCACGCAGGCGGCGACACGGGCTCCCGTTTCGTTCTCTTCCCACTGCTCGATCACCACCGTGCAGCCGTAAGGCAGTTCGTCACCGACCAATCTGAATATCTTTTCGCGTATCAGCTCTGCCGCAATGAAGCGCATGGAACGGTCAGTCAACGTATCGGCCTCGAACATGGGCTCGCCCTCAGGCAGGCGGGTCGCGATTTCACCGAGCAGTTGATCGAGCTGGACCTCTTTGACGGCGCTGACAGGCACCACGGCGCCGTAGGGGAACTGCTTGAGCAGTTTCTCGACGAACGGAAAGAGTTCGTTCTTGCTCTTCAAGAGGTCGACCTTGCTCAACACCAGAATGGTTTTCTCGGGCGCGGGCAGCAGCGGCAGCAGCTGCTCGTCGCCAGGAGACCACTTGCCCGCCTCGACCACATGGACCACGACGTCCACATCGGCCAGCGCTTGGGTGACCACACGGTTCATCATGCGATTCATGGCGCCGCCATGCCGCGTCTGGAACCCAGGGGTGTCGACGAATACGAACTGCTCGTGCTCACGGGTGAGCACGCCGTTGATGCGATGGCGGGTCGTCTGCGCCTTGCGCGAGACGATGGAGAGCTTGGCGCCGATCAGCGCGTTGGCCAGGGTGGACTTGCCGACGTTCGGCCGCCCCACGATGGCAACGAAGCCGCAGCGAAAGGGTGTGGTCATCAGGTGCTCCGAAAGCCGATCAATGATGGTCTTGAGACTGCGCGACGGGAAGGCTCAGCTGCGCTCGCCGCTTGCGACGCCGTGGCGCTTCGGAGGTGCCCTCCATCGCATCAAGGCGCTCGAGCGCCAATCGCGCGGCCGCCTGCTCGGCGGCCCGGCGGCTCGAGCCCGGCGCCTGCACGAGGATGCCGAGACGGGGCACTTCGCATGCCACCTCGAAGAGCTGGTCATGCGCCGCACCGTGGGTCGCGATCACGGTATAAAGGGGAAGATCGAGACGCATGGCCTGCAGACGCTCCTGCAGCAAGGTCTTGGCGTCCTTGCCCTGGGTGAGCGGGTCGACCTTCGCAAGCAGGTCCTCGTAAAGCCGTCCGATGACATGGCGAGCCGAATCGAACCCGCCGTCCATGTAAACGGCACCGAAGATCGCTTCGACCGCATCGGAAAGAATCGAGGGACGACGAAAGCCGCCGCTTTTGAGTTCGCCTTCCCCAAGTCGCAGCTGCTCGGAAAGCAGCAGACGACTGGCGATGTCCGCCAACGTGGCCTGACGGACCAGGTTGGCGCGCATGCGGGAAAGGTCGCCCTCCGCTGTCTGAGGAAACCGATCGAACAGCATCGAGGCGACGATGAAGTTCAAAACCGAGTCGCCGAGAAATTCCAGGCGTTCGTTATGCCCGCTACCATGGCTGCGATGCGTCAGCGCCTGCGTGAGCAGATTCCGGTTCCGGAAACGGTAGTCAAGCGCCGCTTCGAGCCGCGGAAGCCGGGACACCATCACTGCACCCTGCCGATGCGGCTGGGTTCCCCGAAGTTCATCCATACGAGAAATGCCCGCCCGACAATGTAGTCATTGGGTACGAAGCCCCAATACCGGCTGTCCAGACTGTTGTCGCGGTTGTCGCCCATCATGAAATAGTGGCCGGCCGGCACCGTGCACCGAACGCCGCCATTGGAATAATCGCAATTTTCGCGATAAGGAAAATTCGAGATAGGCATGTAGTCCTGGCGCTGCTGGCGATTCAGCAAAATGTCGTGGGAGACGTCGCCGATCGTCTCGGTATAGCGCCCCACGTACGAAGAACGGTCTGGTTCGTAGTAGTCGCCTGCACGTTCTGTCTTGACCCGTTCGCCGTTCACAGTCAGGAGCTTGTCACGGTACTGGATCACATCGCCGGGCAGGCCGATCACACGCTTGATGTAGTCGATCGAAGGATCCACGGGGTAACGGAAGACCACCACATCGCCACGGGCCGGGTCGCCGACGTCCAGCACCTTGCGTCCCACGATGGGCAAGCGCACCCCGTACTCGTATTTGTTCACCAGAATGAGGTCGCCGTTCTGCAGCGTGGGCAGCATGGAGCCCGACGGAATCCTGAAGGGTTCGAACAAAAAGGAACGCAGAAGGAACACGACCAGAATGACGGGGAAGAAGCTGGCGCAGTACTCCACCCACCATGGCGGCCGGTTGGCCTTGTCATAGGCTTCCTGACGCAGGCGCGCGGCTTCGGCCTTGTCGAGGCCGGCGATGGAGGGCTCGATCGCCCCCATGGCCGCTACCGCGCCGGTGCGCCGCTGATTCTTCAGCCACACGATGTCGAGACACCAGACCGCTCCGGTGATCAGCAACAACACGAAGAGAATGAGGGCAAAATCCCAACTCATACGAATACGACCTCGGCAGCGTTATTTATCTTCAACCTGCAAGATAGCAAGAAATGCTTCCTGAGGTATCTCGACGTTGCCGACCTGCTTCATGCGCTTCTTCCCTGCCTTCTGCTTTTCCAGCAGTTTCTTCTTGCGGGAGATGTCGCCGCCGTAGCATTTTGCCAACACGTTCTTGCGCAAGGCCTTCACGTTTTCGCGGGCGACGATTTCCGCGCCGATGGCCGCCTGGATGGCGATATCGAACATCTGGCGGGGTATCAGCCCCCGCATGCGGGACACCACTTCGCGGCCGCGATAGCGGGCGTTCGCACGGTGCACGATCATGGACAGCGCGTCGACGCGATCGCCGTTGATCACCAGATCGACCCGAACGACATCAGCGCTGCGGTATTCTTTGAACTCATAGTCCATGGACGCATAGCCGCGCGACACCGACTTCAGCTTGTCGAAGAAGTCGAGCACGATCTCAGCCAGCGGCATTTCGTAGCTGAGCTGCACTTGGCGGCCGTGGTAGGTCATGTTGGTCTGTACGCCGCGCTTGGCGTTGCACAGCGACATCACCGGCCCGACATAGTCCTGCGGCATGAACAGGGTCACGTTCACGATAGGCTCGCGGATTTCCTCGGTGAAGCCAATTTCGGGCATCTGCGAGGGGCTTTCCACGTAGTGAACCTGCTGATCGCGGGTCAGGACTTCGTACACCACGGTCGGCGCCGTGGTGATGATGTCCATGTCGAATTCACGCTCCAGGCGCTCCTGCACGATTTCCATGTGCAGGAGGCCAAGAAAGCCGCAGCGGAAGCCAAAGCCCAGCGCCTGGGAGACCTCGGGCTCGTACATGAGCGACGAATCATTGAGCTTGAGCTTGTCCAGAGCGTCGCGCAGCTGGTCATACTCGCTGCTCTCCACGGGATACACGCCGGCGAAAACCTGAGGCTTCACTTCCTTGAAGCCCGGCAGAGCCTTGGTGGCCGGACGGCCCGCGAGGGTGATGGTGTCTCCGACCTTGGCGTCTTCCAGTTCCTTGATGCCGGCAATGACAAAGCCGACCTCGCCCGCTGACAACTGGTCGCGCGGAACGGATTTCGGGGTGAACACGCCGATGTGCTCGGTCAGATGTGTCGCGCCGGTGGCCATGAGCAGGATTTTTTCCTTGGGCCGCAAGACACCGTTGATGATGCGCACCAGCATCACGACGCCGACGTAATTATCGAACCACGAATCGATGATCAATGCCTGCAGCGGTGCGGCGACATCGCCCTTGGGCGGCGGCACGCTGCGGATCACGTTCTCGAGAATGTCTTCAATGCCCTCGCCCGTCTTGGCACTGGCGCGGATGGCGTCGCTTGCCTCGATGCCGATGACGTCCTCGATTTCCTGGGCCGCCGCTTCCGGATCCGCCGAAGGAAGGTCCATCTTGTTCAGGACGGGAATGACTTCGACGCCGAGCTCGATGGCGGTATAGCAATTGGCCACGGTCTGCGCCTCGACGCCCTGAGTGGCGTCCACCACCAGCAAGGCGCCTTCGCAGGCCGATAGCGAACGGCTCACCTCGTAGGAAAAGTCGACGTGCCCCGGGGTGTCGATGAGGTTCAGGGCGTAGACCTTACCGTCGCGCGCCTTGTACTGCAGCGAGGCGGTCTGCGCCTTGATCGTGATGCCGCGTTCCTTTTCGATCTCCATGGAGTCGAGCACCTGCGAGGACATCTCACGGTCGGCCAAGCCGCCGCAACGATGAATCAGACGGTCGGCGAGAGTCGATTTGCCATGATCGATGTGAGCAATGATGGAAAAATTGCGGATGTGATCCATATACCCGGGAGCGTGGGGCCAGGAAGGAGGCTTCTGAATGAACCGCTGCGCTTGCCGCCCGGCTTGTTCAAAGGCCCGCCAGCACAGGCCGGATGAGCAAAAAATCTGAGAAGGGAAAAACGAAGGGGGAGCGCCCAGGGCGCTCCCCCTTCGCAACACAGCATTTTAGCCGTTTATTTACGCGGTGTTATGGTCAGCCATTGCGACTGCTCGCCGCGCATGACCAGCACTGCAGCCGGACGCGACTTGTCGAGCTTGCCGACGACCGACGCATACTGCGAGGGGCTGGTGATATCGGTCTCGTTGATGGTGAGTACGACATCACCCTGCGCGATTCCCGCCTCGGCTGCCGGACCCTCAGCTTCGGCGACTTGCACCCCGCCTTCGAATTGGAATCTCTCTCGCATCGGCGCGGGCACATCGCTGACCGTGAGACCCAGAGCGTCGGCCGGACCTGCCGCAGGTGCAGCCGGACGTCCCGTTTCTTCTTCATCGACGGCGGGCATCTCGCCGACCTTCACATCCACCTTCATGCTCTTGCCCTTGCGCCACAACTCCAGGGACGCGCTCGTCCCCGGTTTGGTGGCGCCCACCAGGCGCGGCAAGTCGGACATGTGCGTGATCTCGCGTCCGTTGAAGCTCGTGATCACGTCGCCCGAGCGCACGCCGGCGGCATCGGCCGGGCCGTTGCGTTCGACATTGCTCACCATGGCCCCCATGGTCTTCGGAAGGCCGATCGCCTTGGCGACGTCCTCAGACACATTGCCGATCTGCACCCCGATACGACCACGCGTGACCTTGCCGAAGTCCTTCAGCTGCTCCACCACCTGCATGGCTTCATCGATGGGGATGGCCAGTGAAATACCCATGAAGCCGCCGCTGCGCGATACGATCTGGGAATTGACTCCCACCACGCGGCCTGAAAGGTCGATAAGCGGCCCGCCCGAGTTGCCGGGGTTCACGGCGACGTCGGTCTGGATGAAAGGCAGGTAGTCGCCCGTTTCGCGATTGATGGCGCTGACGATCCCGGCCGTCACGGTGGATTCCAGGCCGAAGGGGGAACCGATGGCCAGCACCCACTGGCCCTTGCGCAGCGACCGGGATTCACCGATGGGCAGGGGCTTCAGGTCTTGGGCCTCGACCTTGAGCAGCGCCAGGTCGGTACGGGAATCCATACCGACGACCTTGGCCTTGTGCTCTTTGCCGTCCGTCAACGTCACGAAGATGTCGCTCGAGCCGGACACGACGTGATTGTTGGTCAGGATGTAGCCGTCTTGACTGATGATGAAGCCGGACCCGACACCGCGAGGCACTGTGCGTTCCTGATCGGACGGCTGCGGGGGTTCATTGTTGCGCGGCTGGCCAGGCATGGGGGGAAGAAAATCCGGCCCGAAGAACCAGCGGAACATTTCATAGGGATCGTTGCCCCCGGGGCCCATACGGTTGCGGACGCGCACGGTCTCGGTGGTCCGGATGTTCACCACAGACGCTTCGGTGTCTTGAACGACTTGCGTGAAGTCGGGCATGGCGCTTTCGAGCGACGCGGCCTGCGCCATGGCGGCACCCCCCAGGGGCGCGAATGCGAACGCGGCCGCGGCTGTTGCTCCGGCCACCAAGCGCACAATGCGGTTGCTGCGTAGCGGGTTCAATTCCATGTGTTCTCTCCGGTTGTTATCTTTTGGGTCAGCGTGCCGCCAAAGGCACGTACTCGGTTCTCTCGGCCAAATCGCGCACGGTGTCGGCGGGCACCTCGCCCAACACAGTCAGCCAATGCTCGCCCATGCGCTTGCGATAAACGCTCATGGCTCCTTTCCGCGCCAGGCCGGGAGTGCGCACCCGGCCGCCGGATTCCGCATAGGCCTCGATGAAGACAGAAATTGACGAGAGGCCATCCGACGCCACCAATTGCTTCACCTTTCGATCTGCCTTCATGTGCCGCGTCACCTGTGTCAGCGGCTGATACCCGGGCGGAAGCGGAATGCGCCAGCCCTCGGCGGCCAGATCCACTTCGTTTACGGGTACTTCGACCACATCCCATCCCTTGGTATTCCAGGCGGGCTGCAGGGCGTCAGGCTGAACGCCCTTGCCGACCTCCAGCGTGTTGAACACGACCTGGGTCAGTACGCCCTCGGGACCCACGGTCTGGGCCCTGAGCAGCAATCCGGTGGCCTGATCGGCGCACAGGCGATAACCGTAGCGTTGGGTATCACGCGGTGTAAGGGTCACTTCGCGGCAATTGCGCCCAGCCACGCGCTCCGGCGCATCGCTGAGCTGGAGTTCATAGTGAGCGGGCAGCCGGCTTCCGTCATCGAACAGAATGGCGGGAAAGCGGTCTGGCGCGCGGCGCTCCATGAGCACGATCTTGTGCGCCGGCAGCAGGCACTGCGTGGTTTCGTTATGTCGTATGTACTCGCGCGGTTCGCCGTCCAGTAAAGAGATGCGCTCGCGCTCGCCGGTGCCATCGACAATATGCGCGACGCGCGTGGACAGCACCGTGCTGCCTTGCTGGTAGGTATAGACGCCGGCGTAATCCAGCCCGCCGGCTGCTTGCTGCATTTTCACCAGCAGTTCCATTCCTGGCGATGAGCGATCAGCCTGCGAGGCCAGGACAGGGGCGGCGCCCAGCTGCGCGGCCAGCGCCGCCAGTACCAGACGCTTCAGGCCTGCTCGACTGAAACGGCATGTCCGACTGAAACGGCCTGCCCAACTGAAACGGCCGGCCCGACTGAACGGGCGTGCGCTATCGAACCGGCGGACGCCGCCGCATTCCTCCACGCGCCGCAAAGGCGGCGTTGCTCGGGATGCTGGAGTCATCGGCCCGATCCCGTCGGCTCAAAGGACACCTGCCGCACGGGCCCGACACCTGTGATGTCGCGGTGCGCGGCCACGTAGTCGTAAAGGCCTTCGCTATCGTTGGTGGCCAGGACAGGTGTTTCGACGGCGGCGCCGTCGG